>CAZJCX010000204.1:4461-5694 GCA_964544425.1 uncultured Verrucomicrobiota bacterium | reverse complement strand
GCCCTTCCCGTTGGTGCCGGCAATGTGGATGAACCGCAGATCGCGTTCCGGATGCCCCAGCCGGTCGGCCACCGCTTGCATCGTCTCCAAGCCGAGCACTTGGCCGAACTGCCGGATACCGTGCAGAAATTCTATCGCGTCGCGGTACGTCATCCGCCGCGCCTACGCCGCCGCTTTATACTTTTTCTTGTGGCGGCCCACGAAGTAATCGAAGAACAAACCCAGCTGCGCTTTCATCTGCTTGCGATGGATGATGGCGTCAATCAGCCCGTGGTCGAGAAGAAACTCGCTGGTCTGAAATCCTTCCGGCAACTCCTGCTGCGTCGTCTCCTTGATCACCCGCGGCCCGGCAAAACCGATCAACGCCTTCGGCTCCGCCACAATCAAATCGCCCAACGACGCATAACTCGCCATCACCCCGGCCGTCGTTGGATGCGTCAGCACCGAAATGTACGGCAACCCCGCCTGTGCGTGCCGCGCCAACGCGCCGCTCGTCTTCGCCATCTGCATCAAGCTGAGAATGCCCTCATACATCCGCGCCCCACCGGACGTCGAAACGACGATGGAAGGAATCTTCTGCTCCGTCGCCAACTCAATGCTGCGCGTGACTTTCTCGCCCACCACCGACCCCATGCTCGCGCCGAGAAAAGTGAAATCCATCACCGCCAACGACACGTCGTGTCCCTGCAACTTGCCCACGCCGGTCAAAATCGCGTCGTTCAAACCGGTCTGACGCTGATATGCTTTTAGCCGGTCCGTGTAGGCCGCCACGCCCGTGAACTTGAGCGTGTCCACGCTCACCAAATCGCCGTCGGTCTCCCGGTACGTCCCGTCGTCCAACAACATCGCGATTCGTTCCGCCGCCGTCATTCCAAAATGATAGTCGCACTTCGCGCAGACTTTCAGATTCGCCGCCAACTCCTTGGCGAACAACATCTCGCCGCATTGCTTGCATTTGACCCACAGGCCCTGCGGGATTTCATGCTTCTTCTGTTTGGTCTCGGTGATCTTGGGTTGTTCGGTTTTCTCGAAGACTTCCATACCGGCCTCCTCGTGCTCAGATTCCCCGCGCCACGGTCAACGCCGTCACATCCGTCGCCCCCGCAGTGCGAAGCACCCTAGCACAACTGTCCAACGTGACGCCAGTCGTAAACACATCGTCCACCAACACGATCCGCTTCCCCGTGAAGACCGCCACCCGCCGCACCGTAAACGCGCCGCGTAGATTCCGCG
>CAZJCX010000204.1:4117-4408 GCA_964544425.1 uncultured Verrucomicrobiota bacterium | reverse complement strand
TCCCCCGTCAGCACCGGCTTGCCGACTGCCGCCCCCAGCGCTTCCGCGAGCAACTGGGCTTGGTTGAAACCGCGGTCGCGTTCCTTGCGCGGGTACAACGGCACTGGCACGATCACATCCACCTGCGACCAATCCACCCACCGCTGCCCCGCCCCCACCAACCACTCCGCCAACTGCGGCACGACATACCGGGCTTGTTGATACTTCAACAAGTGGATCGCCGTCCGCACCACGCCTTCTGCCCGCGCCGCCGCCACCGCGCGGGAAAAATTGAAAACCAAGCCGCGACAA
>CAZJCX010000204.1:0-4050 GCA_964544425.1 uncultured Verrucomicrobiota bacterium | reverse complement strand
TGCTCGCAAAACGGTGGTTCGATGAATTCGACCGTCCCCAAACATGTCCGGCAAATTACGCCCCGTTCCGCTTCCGCCAACGCCGTCCGACACACCGGACAGTTGCGCGGATACACCAGTTCCACCAGCGATCGCGCCCACGGTGTTATGCAGTTGGAGATTTGCGGCACAGCCATGCCACCACCGCCCACGTGATCAACAACACCACCCACGCCACCGGGTCTTGCACCAAATTTCCGCCGCGAAATTTGCGGACGAACTCGTTCGCCACCACCCACCCGCCATGCAACCCCAACGCCCAGTACAACGCCCCCGTCCGCTGAAACGTCCAGCCCACAATCAAGCCCACCAGCAGCAACGACACAAACGCCACGCCCACCTTTTCATCCAGCAATGACGCGGTCACCACCTGTCCCAAACAATCGAACCCACTCCACCACGTCACCGCCTCGGGCGCGATGTGCGCCCCCTTTGGTTTCAGAAAATGCAACGCCGAATAAATCACGCTCGCCACAACCAAGGCCACCGGCCACCGCCATGCTTGCTGCAACGCTCCCTGAATCGCGCCGCGAAAAAACGTCTCCTCAATCAACGACACCACCACCGCCGTCGCCGCCACCGACAACAACGCCCCGGTCACCGTGTACTTGGAGTTCTCCCAATCCAATGACCGCCCGGTGAGCACAAACGCCACCCCGAGCGAGCCCATCGCCAGCGCAGCCCCGATCACAATCTCCCGCCACCATCCCCGACGCGGTGGATAGCCCAACGCCGACCACGACCGGATTCCGAGCGCGCGCACCAACGGCCACAATCCGACCAGCGCGACAATCATCACCGACCGGTTAAACACCCGCCGGAACGGATGTCGCGTCAGCGCTTCCACCCCGGTTGCCTGCACCAGCCAAAACAACCATGGCGCGAACAACGCTCCGAGCAAAATCACCGCTGCCGCATAAATCAGAATCGCCCGACCGGGTTTCATGCAAAAATTCGCTGTCGCGGGGCCGGCCCCCCTGCCCACCACGACCTACTCGCCGCGCGGCCCAAAATTCGTCGTCGGCGCTGCACCGGGTTCAGCCGTATCTGCCGGCCGTTGCGGCGTCGGTTTGGCTTCCGGCTTCGCTTTCGGCTCTGTCTCGTCCCTGCTGTTGAACGCCCGTCCTTCAAACGCATTCTTCAAATCCAACTCCTCACCGGCCTTCAACATGTCGCGCCGCCGCGCCGCTTCTTCCTGCGCCTCTTCGGGCGACCGCAGCACGCGCGGGCGGAGAAACACGATCAGCTCCGTGCGATTTTTGTTGGTCGTTTTGTTCTTGAACAGATTTCCAAAGAAAGGGATGTCGCCCAGAAACGGCACGCGCGACTCCGTGAGATTTTTATCCTCGCGTATCAAACCACCGAGCACGATGGTGTTTTCCGAGCGCACAGCGACTTCCGCCTTCGCCTCGCGCTTGGTGATCACCGGCACGGACACGCCCGCCACGGTCACGTTCCCCGCAAAGTCGTTGATCTTCTGCTCGATCTCCATCGTGACGAACCCGTCCGGGTTGATGCGCGGCAGCACCTTCAACTCGATCGCGATGTCCTTGAACTCGATGTTGGCCCGCGTCGCCACGCCGTCGCCCGTCGAGTCGCTGATCGTCGAAGTCGGCACCGGCCGCGATTCACCGACGATGATGCTCGCTTCCTTGTTGTGTAGCGTCTGGATCACCGGCGTCGAAAGCACCTTGAACCGCGAACTACCGGCCAGCAGCCGAATCACCGCATCGAGCTTCGTGTTCTTCAATGTCAAAAAGTACGTCAACCCGCCGCTGAACGCGCCCGCGGCGGGAATCGCCACGTCCTCAAGATTGATCGCCTCCTGATCATCCGTCAGGTTGCGCGTCCCGCCGCCGCTGAGCACCTGCCCCTCGCGCATCAGCCGCTTGAACAGATCCACGCCGACCTGCAGATTCCCTTCCAGCTTCACCTCCGCAATCACCACTTCCACCAACACCTGCGGCACCTGCGTGTCGAGGCTCCTCACCAACGCTTCGAGCCGATCCATGTCTTGCCGCGTCGCCATCAACAACAGCGAGTTCGTCCGCGGGTCCGGCAGAATCCGCACGCCCTCCGCAAACTCCAGCAGCCCGGTCGGCTCGCCACTCCCGCCGCTCACCGCCGCCACGGGCGACGGCGTTCCCGGTGGCGGAGGCGTCCGCTGACCGGTGGGCTGCGTCGTCGTACGCGATCGCGGCGTGAACGAACCGCCCGTCAGCAACGACGACAACTGGGCCGCCAGATCTTCCGCCGTCGCGTACGCGAGCGGAATGACTTTTGTAATCACATCCGGCTCGACCTTCGCATCCAGCTCCGCAATCAACCGGTCGAAAAACTCGAAGTTGCCGGGCCGACTCAACACGAAAATCTTGTTCGTCCGCTCGTCCGCCGTGAGGATGACTTTGCCTTCAATGACCGATTCACCGCCGGCCGCTCCGCCTTCTTTCCCGTCCGGCGGGCGGCGCGGCAACACACGCGGCTGCGGCGGCTGACCAGGTTGCGGCGCGGCGGCTGGCGTCGGCGCCGAAGCCTGCGCGCCCATCTGTTGCGCTTCCTGAATCAACTGTTGCAACCGCGCCACCACATCGGCAGCCTTCGCATTGAGCATCACGTACACGCGCGTCTCCACGCGCAACGCCGACGGCTGGTCAATGTAGCGGATAATTTCCAGCATCTGATTGATGTTCTGCGACGTATCCGTGATGAGGAGACTGTTCGACTTCGTCAACGGCAGCAACTGACCGTAAGCGTGCAGGTACGGTTGGATGGCCTGACTTGCTTCCGCCGCTTCGGCGAATCGCAACGGAATGATCTGTGTCACCAAACCGTCCGCCGCCGGTAACTTGTCAGTCGCGCCAACCCCGACGGGCGGACCTTCCGTTTTCGCCGTCGCGATCTGCACCACTTTCAGGAACTTCTCGCCCACCGGCAACACCGCGATCCCATTCAATGCCAACACCGTGTCCAGCGCCTGAATCGCCTCGCCAATCGTCAGCGCCGACGAGCTGCTAAACCAAATCTGCCCTTGGATGTTCGGCGCTTGGATCACCGACCGGCACGTCAGCCGACCGTAGTACTCCAACACCGACGCGACCGGAGATCCCTGAAAACTCATCGGCAAGTCCAGTGGTTTGTCCAATGGCTGCCCGCACGGATTCGTCACAGGCTCCGCTGCGCGCGCTGGCGGCGGCACGGGCTGCGTGGGCACGACCGGCGTAGGCACTTCAATCGCCGGTGTGGGCGGCGGTTCGCCGACCGCTTCCAGTACCGGCGGCGCGTCCTCCTCCGGTACAGGCGTAATTTCGTCCTGCGCCCGCAACCCGCCGACGGTCATGAACAGTCCCGCCAACCATAACCGCCAGTATGTTTTCATCAGATGCCTTTATTCTCCCCGTCGAAATGGAATCCGCCGACGCGGCGGCATAACGACGCCGCCGCCCGCCGTCGGCGTCTGCGCGGGCTGAACCTTCGGCACCTCGGGCGTGCCGGCCACCATTGCCGGCAATGTCGGGACGCCACCCGCGGCCGGATCCTTAAATCGCAACGGCGCAGTCTCCAGCCCGCGCTGCAGCACCAACTGCGACGCCCGGCCTGCAGCCACGATTTCCTTCACTTTCGCCTCGCCGATCGTTTCCCCGACCCCGCGCAAGTACGAGCGTTCCTTGTCCTGGATGATCGCCAGGACATTTGTGCTGCTCGGATCAGGCACCACGCCCACAAACGTGAACGCCTCCGCCCACCCCGGCGCTGGCGCCGCCGGTCCGCCACTCGCCGCCGGCGTGCCAAACGGCGACCGCTCCACGATGACCTGATACCGCTCAAACCCGACCGACTCGATCGCGTGTGCGCGCGCGAATGCCAGGACCGCGATTACAATGAGCGCCGCCTTCATGTTTTCGGTTTCTCCGACTTGCCGGCCAGCGCGTGAATCACAAAATCACAACGCAGCACGCTGCTGTTGCCGCTTTGCGTCACGACTTGCAGCTGTTACACGCTCACAAAACCCGA
>CAZJCX010000203.1:0-5695 GCA_964544425.1 uncultured Verrucomicrobiota bacterium | reverse complement strand
GGCCGCGCCGAAGTCATTCGCCGCATGGAACAAAAAGTCGCCTACCTCGCCGACCGCCCGATCACCCTCGTCCACGAAAACGAAGCCCGGATTTACGGCGAAAAGGTCGCCCAATGCGTGGAGCTTCATCACGCGGTGCCGTCGCCGAAATTGAAGGCCGCTTTCGATTTCGCCAACTTCGTCCAAGCCGGTGAAGACCCGGCGGCGAACTGGCCGCTGCTCAAGCCGCACGTCGTCCACATCCACATCAAGGACGCGCTCAGGGTCAGCGGCAAAGTCGTCCCGGCGGGTCACGGCGACGGACACATCGGCGCGGTCTTGCGCGACGCCTACGCGAGCGGTTACCGGAGTTTCCTCAGTCTGGAGCCGCACTTGGCAGTCGCGGGCCCCGCCGGCGGCGAAACCGGCCCTGCGTTATTCAAGGTGGCGGTGGACGCTCTGCGAAAAGTCTGCCACGACCAAAACATCCCGCTCGCCGGCGCGGCCCGATAGAAATCAACGGGCTTGATCATTCGTCCACTGGAAACGCCATAAATCCGGTAACAATTCCGCAGATTTGCTTCTGATGACAGTGTATAACTTTTTCAAGCGAGACCCAGCATGTTCCCCGACTCGAAATGTCCCCAATGCGGCACCCCGCTACCGGCGGTTGGCTTGGCGGGCTTGTGTGCGGGCTGTCTGCTGAAACGAGGGGCGACGGATTCCGGGGCTTTGCCCGCGTTCCAGCCGCCGCCTCTCGAGGAACTCGCGCATCTGTTCCCGCAGTTGGAAATCACCGGCTTGATTGGCAGCGGTGGCATGGGCGCGGTGTACAAAGCCCGGCAACGGGAACTCGATCGCGTCGTCGCATTGAAGATTCTCCCGCCCGGCATCGGTGACCGACCGGGGTTCGCCGAGCGGTTCACCCGCGAGGCTAAAGCGCTCGCCAAACTCAGTCATCCCGGCATCGTAACCGTCCACGACACCGGGCGCGTAGACGGTTTGTATTACCTCCTCATGGAGTTCGTGGATGGCGTGAATCTCCGGCAACTATTGAATGCCGCGAGGATTTCACCCCGGGAAGCACTGGCCATCGTGCCGCAGATTTGCGACGCCCTTCAATACGCCCACGATGCCGGCATCGTCCACCGCGACATCAAACCCGAGAACATTCTCCTCGACCGGCAGGGCCGCGTGAAAGTCGCGGACTTTGGTTTGGCGAAGATTTTTGAAGGTCAGGACGCCTCGCCGACGCGCCCGCCCGCGGAGCAGCGGACATCCGGGACAGCCGTCCCTGCCAACCTCACCGAGGCCGGTCACGTCATCGGCACGCCGCAGTACATGGCACCGGAGCAGATGGATCGTCCCGGCACAGTGGATCACCGGGCCGACATCTATTCGCTCGGCGTCGTGTTTTATCAGATGCTGACCGGCGAACTGCCCGGTCACCAACTCGAGCCGCCTTCGCGCAAGGTGCAAATTGACGTTCGGCTGGACGAAGTCGTCCTGCGCGCACTGCAGCGCGAGCCGCAGTTGCGCTTCCAGCAAGTCAGCGAAGTGAAAACGATCGTGCAAACGATCACCCAAGAAAACGGAGCTGCGACCATGGACATCAACTTCAACTGCTCACAATGCAATCAAAAGCTCGCGGTGGATCAGACGGCCGCCGGTGCGACAGTGAACTGTCCCACCTGCTCCACGCCACTGGTCGTGCCAACGGCACCGCCGCCTTCACCACCGCCGCCAGCATCGGCGAATCCGCCTCCCGCCCCACAATCGCGGGCACGCGGGCTGGCGATCACGTCGCTGGTGCTGGGAATTGTGGGGGTGGTGCCGATCGTGGGTCTGGCGACCGGCCTGATCGGATTGGCGTTGGGAATTGTGGCGTTGGTCAGACGCACGACCAGCAAGGGAGTGGCGTTGGCGGGAACCATCGCGGGCGGGATCGCGACGTTGATGATTCCGCTGCACATCACCATGTTGATTCCTGTCCTCGCGGCGGCGAAATTCGGCGCCAACACCGCGGTTTGCCTGACAAATCTCAAAAGCATCGGCGCGAGCATCGCGACCTACCGGGAGCGGCACAACGGGGCGTACCCCGCCCATCTCAACACGCTCGTCTCACAAGGGCTGCTGCCGGCGAAGACGTTGCAGTGTCCGTTACTGACCGGCGCGAAAGGCGGCACCGGCTATGACTACGCCCGCCCGAGTGGCGAGGAGCAAGTCATCCTCGCGTGGGATCGCATCCCGCATCGGGCGAAGGGCACGCCAATTACCGGCCGCAACGTCCTCTTCGCAGATCTGTCGGTCCGCTTTTTGAACGAGCCGGTTTTTCAGGAAACGCTCCAGGCCGCCAGGCCGCCACCCAGTACGCCTCCACGAACCGCTCCAACCAGCCCGCCGCGCCCGGTGCCGTCCCCGGCGCAAGTCGCCCCCCCACCGGCCGTCGTCCCACCCATGACCGTGGCCAGCGCCATCGCAGCGCTCCAGTCCACGCCAATTCAGGAGCAGCACCGGCCGCTGAAATTCCTCGCCCAAGCACCCGTCGAACCAGACCAGCGCGACGCAGTCCTGGCCGCCGTCAAACCGCTGCTCAACGACGTGGATCTTGGCGCACTGGCGTTTCAGGTTTTCGCCAACTGGGCGACCACGGAGCAGGTGCCCGACTTCATTGAGTTCGTCAAAACGTCCCCGCAATCCGCCCGCGGCAAAGAGTCGCTGAAGATTCTCTCGCGTATGGGTGATGCGCGGGCGGCAGCACCGCTCGCCGCCTGTCTCCTAGAATTTGGAATCGGGCGCGACGCCAAGGCCGCCCTGGCCGCGCTGGGCGCGGTCGCCAAACCCGCCCTGCTCCCCTACTACCACCACGACAATCGCGGCGCCCGGGACGCCGCCCGGGAATTGTTGCGTGGCTACAAAACTACCGACGAGGAGATCCGCGCCGAATCCTTCACCGCTTTGAAGAGCGAGAGCATCGAAACCCGCAAGTCCGCTATCGAATACTTCGCCACGGCGACCTTGCCGGCCGACCAGCGGGCGGGCGGGGCCCGGGCGTTATACCCGCTGATCACCGACACCGACCGCTGGGTCCGGGATGCCGCCCGCAAAGCGCTGCAGAAACTGGCCACAAAAACTGACGCGGATTTCTTGTTGGAACAGGTCAAATCCACCGACGACGCCACCCGCCATTTCGCGACAGATCTGCTCGTCGAGTTCAAAGACGCCCGCGTCGCCAAGCCACTGGCCGCGCTGCTCGTGGCCAACGTGGACACGTGGCGGACGAGCAGCTCGCTGGTTGCCTTGGGCAACCTCGCCGAGCCAGCCGTCATCCCCCACCTCCGAAACGAGGACTGGGGCGCCCGGATCCGCGCCGCGGACATCCTCGGCAAAATCGGAACGGTCAGAAGCCTGCCCGCGCTCCAAGCCCTCGCCAAAGACACCAATTTTCACGTAAAGGTCGCCGCCGAAAGAGCCATCACCGCGATCAAAGCCCGGCCACCCAACGCGATCCGGTGACGATGCAGGAGAACGACATCTGCGCCACCACGCGCTGGACAGTGGTCATCGCAGCGGGACAAAAGTCGGACACCCAAGCCCGGCAAGCATTGGAAGAATTGTGCCGGACGTATTGGTATCCGCTCTATGCCTACGTCCGCCGGCAAGGACACTCCAAGGAGGATGCGGAGGATTTGACGCAGGCGTTCTTTGCCCGGTTTTTGGAGAAGAACTATCTGGCCGGGCTGGACCGCGAACGCGGCAAGTTCCGGGCATTCCTGCTGGCGTCACTGAAACATTTCCTCGCCAACGAATGGGACCGATCCCACCGCCAGAAACGTGGCGGCGGGGCGCCGTTGTTGTCCCTCGATTGGCAGCAGGCGGACGACCGTTACCGGATCGATCCCGCCGACCACCTTAGCCCCGACAAGCTCTACGATCGGGCGTGGGCGGTGACGTTGCTGGAACGGGTCATTTGCCAGCTCCGCGACGAGAGCGCGGATCAACGTCAGTTTGAGGCGCTGAAAACATTCCTCACCGTCGCCACCAACACTGTTCCGTATCGTCAGATCGCCACTGAACTGCGCGTCAGCGAAGCGGCGGCGCGCACCGCTGTCCATCGCCTGCGGCGGCGTTACCGGGAACTGCTCCACCATGAGATCGCCCACACTCTGGCGAATCCCACCCTCATCGCGGAAGAACTTCGCGCCCTATTCCGCGCGTTTACGGAGTGAAGTGTCAGCCACGCTCTGGCGCGGTCAATCTAACCGCGGCCAGCACATCAGCGAGAAACACTCGTCAACGTTAAGCGGTCCGAGAGTGCGTGTTGAAATCGTTCTGATTGCCAAAAACCCGGCAGCCTCCCGCGACAGGTCGGTGAGCTACCGGAGGACGTCACACGCGCCGGTCTTGGTCGTGCGGGACGACATCGCCGGTCTCCATGAAGAACGTCAACAGCCGTTCCTTGTGGCGAGCCAACTCCGGATGATCCAATCCGCTTTGGGTTTCGCCGGGGTCAGCCCGTAAATCATAAAACTCATCCGGCTCGTAGAGTCGGCGCACATATTTGAAATGCCGCGTCCGGCACATCACCGCTTTCGAATGCGCGACATGTGATTCCCACTGGAGGCTGACCCGCGGCCAATAGTGGTTTGTGACCGGCGGTTTTACCGCTCCTTCCCGGCAATGGTCTTCGCCCTCACACCGGCCACCCTCGCAGAACACTGCATCCCGGTGTTCCTCCTGTCCCGCCAACACCGGCAAGAGCGATCTTCCAAAATGCGTGTAACCGGGCTGAATCCCGGTCAGCGCATAGACAGTGGCCGGAAAATCCACCAACTCCACCAGCGCCTCACTGACGCGCGGTTTGACCGGCACGCCGCGCGGTGGTTTGACGATGAACGGAACGCGAGTAAGGACATCCTCCATTGTATTTTGTGTTTTCTCGACCAACCCATAGTCGCCGGTGAAATCGCCGTGATCGGAGAAAACGAACGCCGCCGTGTCGTCAT
Source organism: uncultured Verrucomicrobiota bacterium (assembly GCA_964544425.1). Lineage (GTDB taxonomy): Bacteria > Verrucomicrobiota > Verrucomicrobiia > Palsa-1439 > Palsa-1439 > OMJI01. The sequence goes on along the minus strand of CAZJCX010000203.1, from coordinate 710 downwards.
AAATGCCGGCTTCCCGCAACGCGGCCAGCACCAAACCCAACTGATGATCCACCCGCGCGCACATCCCGTAATACGTTGCGCGCAATTCCGTCCAGCGGTCTTCCGTCCACCCTTGCAGCCGCTGCCGGTCGCGAATCCCGCGCAACAACGCCGGTTTACCGGCCAAGTCCGCCACGATTCGCGCCGGCAATTTCCGCCGGTCAATCAGGCTGAACCACGGCTCTTCGACGCCATACGGCGGATGCGGATAGCTCAATGGCAGGTAAATGCAGAGCGGCTTGTCTTTCGGCGCGGTCCGAATGAAATCAATCGCGCCCAACACGTTCGCCCAATCGCCGTCGCCGTAGATTGAGTCGCCTTGCGTGTCCAGCTTGCCGGCGTAGAACGAGTAGAACGTGTCGCTGTCCGGCGCCCCGCGCCATTCCGAGTCGCTGTGCAATCCGCGGCGCGGCACATGTCCCCAGCGCTGGAAATCGGCCGGCGTGGCGTTGTGCCGGACTGTGCAGTACTGGTCGGTGCCGTGTTGCGCCGGTACCAGATCATTTTTACCGCCCCACCAGACAAAGTAGCCGGCATCCTTGAGCGACTTCAGCAGACACGGGTCGTCGGCGCGCAGCATGTGATGCATCGTCCGATGCCCGCGCACGTGCGGATACCAGCCGGTCATTAACGAACACCGCGACGGCGTGCAAACCGGATTCTGGCAGAAT
>CAZJCX010000202.1:2734-5849 GCA_964544425.1 uncultured Verrucomicrobiota bacterium | reverse complement strand
ATTATCCGGCCGAAAAACTCGGCTTGCATTCACAGGGGCCTTCCGCCATCCATCTCCTCGTCTTCGAGCGCGAGCGTAGCTCAGCCTGGTAGAGCGTCACCTTGCCAAGGTGAATGTCGAGGGTTCGAATCCCTTCGCTCGCTCCATTTTTCTTTTCTCCCCGGCCTAATCAAGTTACGGTCGCCGGCCATGTCCTCTGTCATTCTCAAAGCCGGTAAGGAACGCCGATTGATTGCGGGTCATCCGTGGGTGTACGCGGGGGAGATTGCGAAGATTTCCGGTGACGTGCGCGATGGCGACGAGGTGGATCTGCGCGATGCGAAGGAGCGGCATCTGGGGCGGGGTTTGTTGAATCGGAAATCGCAGATCACGGTGCGCCGGTTCACGACCGGCAAGGAGGAGTTGAATGAGGCGTTTTTCCGGGCGCGCGTGGAGGCGGCGCTGGCCTACCGACAGCACTTGGGCGTGGGAGATGCCTACCGCGTTTTATTTTCGGAGAGCGATCAATTGCCGGGGTTGATCATCGACAAGTACGGCGACTGCGTGGTGTTTCAGGCGTTGACGTTGGGGATCGAGGCGCGCCAGTCGTGGGTGATTCGGATCATCCAAGATTTGTTCCGGCCGCGCGCGATCATCGAACGCAGTGACGCGCACACGCGGAAGTTGGAGGGGCTGGAGGAGACGAAAGGGGTGGTGTTCGGGCAGAGCGACGGGCGCGCGACGGTGGAATGTGCGGGGTTGCGGTTCGAGTTGGATTTGTTGGCGGACCAGAAGACCGGGTTCTTCCTCGACCAGTCCGATAATTACCGGGAAATCGCGGCGTGGTCGGCGGGGCGGCGGGTGTTGGATTGTTTTTCGTATCACGGCGGGTTCGCGTTGGCGGCGGCGGCCGGCGGGGCGAGCCGGGTGGAAGCGGTGGAGAGCTCCGAGCCGGCGATCGCGCGGGCGCGGCGCAACGCGGAGTTGAACGAGGTGATCGGGAAGGTGGAGTTCACGGCGGCGAACGCGTTCGACACGTTGAAGAAGTACGACAAGGAAAAGCGGCAGTTTGATCTGGTGGTGCTCGATCCGCCGTCCTTCACGCGGACGAAACAGAAAGTGGACGACGCGGCGCGCGGGTACAAAGAGATCAATCTGCGCGCGTTGAAGATGCTGCCGCCGGGCGGAGTTCTCGCGACGTTTTCGTGTTCGCATCACATCCCGTGGGAGTTGTTCCGGATGATCCTCGTGGACGCGGCGGCAGACGCCCACAAGCCGGTGCGCTTGTTGAAGACGCTGACGCAATCCCGCGATCATCCGATTCTGCCCGCGGTGCCGGAAACAGAATACCTGCGCGGGTTGTTGGTGCAGGTTTTGTGAGGAAAAACTGTTGCCTTCGCGTAAAATGACGGTAGATAGGTGGGGAGATTAGCTATGGCGAAAACGGCGAAATTGGAACTGGACGGCAAAGAATTTGAGTTGCCGGTGGTGGTGGGATCGGAAGGCGAGCATTCGGTGGATGTGTCGAGGTTGCGCGCCGAGACCGGGTACATCACCCTCGACGATGGCTATGGCAACACCGGCTCGTGCGTCAGCAACGTCACCTTCATTGATGGCGAGCAAGGCATCCTGCGGTACCGGGGTTATCCCATCGAGGAACTGGCCATCAAGTCGAGCTTCATCGAAACCGCGTATCTGCTCATCTACGGCCATCTGCCGACGAGCGGCGAGTTGCGAAAGTTTTCCGATTTGCTGACGCAAAATGAATTGCTGCACGAAGGGATGAAGTTTCACTTCGAGGGTTTCCCGCCCAACGCGCATCCGATGGCGATCCTGTCCTCCATGATCAACGCGGCGAGTTGTTACCACCCGCGCCTGATGGAAGGCTACAATCCCTCGCATTTTGATCTCCAAGCCGCCCGGTTGATCTCGAAAGTGCGGACGATTGCGGCCTTCGCCTACCGGAAATCGCGCGGGTTGCCGATCATCTATCCCAAGCCGGTGTACAAATACACCGCCAACCTGCTTCACATGATGTTCTCCGAGCCGTACCAGGATTACCAACTCAACCCGGAAGTCGTCCGCGCGCTCGACCTGATTTTTCTGCTCCACGCCGACCACGAGCAGAACTGCTCGACTTCAACCGTCCGCATGATTGCCTCCAGTCGCGCGAACCTCTTCGCCTGCGCGGCCGGTGGCGTTTGCGCGTTGTGGGGACCGCTGCACGGCGGCGCGAACCAGGCGGTCATTGAGATGCTCGAACAGATTCACCGCGAAGGCGACGACGGCTCGAAGTTCATCGCCGCGGCGAAGGACAAAACCAGCGGACGGCGGCTGATGGGGTTCGGGCACCGGGTCTACAAGAATTACGACCCGCGCGCCAAGATCATCAAAGAGCAATGCGACAAGATTCTCAAAACGCTCCACATCAACGATCCGTTGCTCGACATCGCCAAGCACCTCGAAGACGCCGCCCTGCGCGACCCGTATTTCGTCGAACGGAAACTCTATCCAAACGTGGATTTCTACAGCGGCATCATCATGCGCGCGCTGGGAATCCCCGTGGAAATGTTCACGGTCATGTTCGCCATCGGGCGCATGCCGGGTTGGATCGCCAACTACAAAGAGATCATGGACGAGAAAACCAGCCGCATCTACCGGCCACGCCAAGTTTACAACGGGCCGACGAAGCGCTCTTACGTCCCAATCGAACAGCGCAAGTAATCGCCCGCGCCGTTCACCGCGTAGTCACCCAGCGCCGCCGGTAGAAGCGCAAATTCGCCGACGGCCAACGACTCCGCTCCGGCCGCACTCGTCATCGTCAGCGGGCCGGTCAGCGGCGTGAGAATCTGACAGCTCGACCCATCACAGCGTGACCGGCCGGCGGTTGTTTTTTCCACGCGGAAATGTTCGCAGACCACCGGGTACGGTTGCGGCGCCGGTTCCTGGTCGGTGAAATCAATGCTGGCGAGCGATTGCGCGACGTGAATCTCGCGCGGCCGGCCCCAGTCGTAGACCCGGTAGGTCGTGTCCGAGTTTTGCTGAATCTCGATGATCACCAGGCCGGCATCAATCGCATGAATCCGGCCCGACGGGATGAACATCACCTCACCGGCGCGGACCGGAGACCGGTGGA
>CAZJCX010000202.1:0-2674 GCA_964544425.1 uncultured Verrucomicrobiota bacterium | reverse complement strand
GTTTCAGACCGGCCATCAAGTGCGCGCCGGGGGTTGCATCCAAGATGTGCCACATCTCGGTTTTGGGTTCGCCGCCAAGTTGCGGGGCAACGGCCGCGGGGGGGTGGACTTGGAGGGAGAGCCGGTCGCGGGCATCGAGCAGCTTGACCAACAACGGGAACCGCGCGGCGGGTCGCATCCGGAAGGGCGCGCCCACAATGTTCTCAACGCCTTCGCGCTCGATCAGTTGCCGGAGGGTTTTCCCCCGGTCGGGGCCGTTGGCGATGATGGATTGCGCTTCGGGGCGATCCACGATTTCCCAGGACTCGCCGATGACCTTGCCGGCCGGGAGCGTCTTGCCAAAGCGGCCTAACTCACGGCCGCCCCAGACGCGTTCCACGAAAATCGGTGAGAACTTATAGGGATAAATCATCATTCGGTCTTGCAGTGGTGTGGGGTTGTGCCATAGAGTGCGAGCACAAGGAGGAATTGCAACCCTTTTTCAAGGAGGAGGGCGCAATCACCTGATATGGGGAAATCTGCCACAGCGCATCATGCGCGCGAAATTTGGGCCGTGGTGTTGGTCGGCACCGCGTTGCTGTTGTTGTTAAGCTTGTTGTCGTATGACCCGTTCGACGTGGGCAATTCAGCGGCCGACGGTCGGACGTCCATCCACAACTTTATCGGCCCCGTCGGCGCGTGGATTGGCTACCTGACTTTTTCGACGTGGGGATTGGGCGCGTATGTCCTGATGCTCGTGCTGGGCGCAGTGGGGGCGATGTTGTTGATCGGCCGGGAAATTCCGTGGCGCGGGAAAGTGGGCGCCGGCATTCTGCTGCTGTTGGCGTCGGCCGTGTTGCTGCATCTGTTCGGTCTGGAAGGGGCCCGCCGGTCGCTGAACCTGCCGAGCGCCGGGGGGTTTGTGGGCATGTTCCTCGGCGATGTGTTTGCGCGGCTGCTGGGCCGGGCGGGCACATGGATCATTTTCGGCGCGGCGTATCTGGTGAGTTTGATCCTGCTGATTAACTTTGCGCCGAGCTACTGGGTCGCGATGAGCGTCGAGACGTTGCAGGATTATTGGGAGACGCTCCGCGAGAAACAGAGCAAGCGTGATGTGCGGGAGGAACTCGCGGAACGGCAGCGCGAGATTCGCATCCAAGAATTTGCCACCGACCGGGCCGTCTCCAAGAAGGAAAAGGAAGCCAAGAAACTCGAAGAAGAAGTCGCCACCGCGCGACCAGTCCGGCCGGAACCCAGGATCGTGGACAGTTCTGTCCGACCAGAAACGAAACCCAAGCTGGTCGAGGAAGCCGAAGTCGCCGAGGTGCCGGCCAAACCACGGTTGTCCAAACCGAAGTCCGAACCGACGACGGTGGCGCCCGCCGCGGGCGTGTTGGCAAGCGGGGGCGCGCCGGCCGGGGAACAGTTTGTGTTGCCCCCGCTGGAATTGCTGGCGGAGCCGCCGGCCATCGGCGAACGCGCGAAGATCGAAGACCTGAAACAAAACGCGCTGATTCTCAAAGATACGCTGCAAGATTTTGGGATCGAAGTGGAAGTCGGCGATGTGACGAAGGGACCGACGGTCACGTTGTATGAATTTTACCCCGCGCCGGGCGTGAAGGTGGAGAAAATCTCCTCCCTCTCCAACAACATCGCGCTCGTGATGAAGGCCGACAAAGTCCGCATCCTCACGCCCGTCCCCGGCAAAGGCACCGTCGGCATTGAAGTGCCCAATTCCCTCACGACGACTGTGTACCTGCGCGACATTCTCGACTCACCCGAATGGCGCAATTCCAAGGCGCGCATCCCGCTGGCGCTGGGGCGCGACATCAAAGGCCACGCCATCATCGCGGATTTGGCCGAGATGCCGCACATGCTCATCGCGGGCGCGACCGGCTCCGGCAAGACGGTCTGCGTGAACGCCATTCTCGCGACGTTGCTCTACAAATTCACCGCCGAAGACCTCCGGCTCGTCCTGGTGGACCCGAAGATGGTCGAGATGCAGCATTACAACGCGCTGCCGCACCTCGTGGTCCCGGTGGTCACCGAAGCGAAAAAAGTCCCGCTGGCGCTCGGCTGGGTGATTCGCGAAATGGAAAAGCGCTACCAGATTTTTGCCAAAGTCGGCGTCCGCAACATCACCGGTTTCAACACCCGCGAACGCAAGCCGGTCAAGGTGGAAGAACCAGCGGTGGACCCGGCGCAACCAGGCGCGGGAGCGGAACAAGTCGAACTCAAAATCGAAGTGCCGCGCGACTCCGACATCATCATACCGGACAAGCTGCCGTACATCGTCGTGGTGGTGGACGAGTTGGCCGACCTGATGCACACCGTGCCGGCCGATGTCGAAATGGCCATCGCCCGCCTCACCGCGCTCGCGCGGGCGGCCGGCATCCATCTCATCATCGCCACCCAACGCCCCAGCACCGACGTCGTCACCGGCGTCATCAAGTCCAACATCCCGGCGCGCTGCGCCTTTCAGGTTTCGTCCATGCAAGACTCCCGGGTCATCCTCGACAACAATGGCGCGGAGAAACTCGTCGGCAAGGGCGATTTCCTCTATCTCGCCGGCTCGGGCAAGATCACGCGCGCCCAAGGTGTGTTGGTCACCGATGATGAAGTCCGGCGGATTGTGGATTTCATCGGCCAACATGCCAAACCCCGGTGGGAGCCGGAGATTCACCAGAAACTGTCC
>CAZJCX010000201.1:4198-5855 GCA_964544425.1 uncultured Verrucomicrobiota bacterium | reverse complement strand
GACCCGACCTCACCCGCCCACTACGGCACGGCGGAGATCATCAAGGCGATCAAGCTCGCGCATTTTCTCGGCGTCAAACAGGTCATCACCACCGAGGGCGACCCGAAGACTGATTTCGGCCACCGGCTGACCGATGACCAGCGGCTGTTCAGCATCCGCGAGAAGCTGTACGAGCCGATTCAATGGGCGGAGGAATTTGGTATCGAGTTATTGCTCGAGCCGCACGGCATCCTCACCGACACCGTGCCCGGCATGACCCGCATCCTCGATGCGCTCGGCCATGAAAAGACGGTCGGCATCAATCTGGATACCGGTAACAGTTGGCTCGGTGGCGGCGACCCGCTGCAGTTCGTGAAGACTTTCAAGACGCGCATCAAACACGTTCACTGGAAAGACATGCCGGCCGACATGGAGGCGCAACGCGGCAAACAGTTCGGCTGCGGCATGGGCTTGATCCCGCTCGGCGACGGCGTGGTGGGCATCGAGGCCATCGTGAAAGAATTGAAGAAAGTCGGCTTTACCGGTCCCACGACGTTGGAAGTGGCCGGGGAGACGACCGTGAAGACGTCGGCGGAACGGTTGCGGAAGTGGAACCAATGACCCAGTCACCCGCTGGTAGGGCGCGACCGCCGGGCGCGCCGTGAATTACCAACGACTCGGTGCGCCCGGCGGGCGCGCCCTACCACACGCATGAATCTCCATTGGCAACAAACCTCAACGTCGCTCGCGCTGTGTGTAGGCGACCGGATCGCCTGGCAGTACAACTTCGACCCGCGCGAGGGGAAGCCGTACTTCCATCCGGTCACTAACCCGGCGGGTGAGACGCTGACGGCATTGCGCCCGGCGGATCATCCGTGGCATCGCGGCATTTGGTGGTCGTGGAAATTTCTCAACGGGGTGAATTATTGGGAAGAGAACTCCGCCGGTGTGTCGGAGGGACGGACAGTGTTGCGCGCGACCGAGATGGAGACGCGCCCGGATTTTTCCGCCACCATCCGGCAGGAATTGGAGTATGAGCCGCTGGTGCGCGAGCGTCGCCAACTGGAGATTACCGGCAACCGCATCGCGTGGCGGAGCGAGTTCACGGCACTCCAGCCGGTAAAGTTCGACCGCACTCCGATTGCCGGCGAGCCGAACGGCCAGCTTTGGGGGGGCTACGCGGGGTTGTCAGTGCGGCTCGCCCACTGCGTTCGCGGCTTGCGCGACAGCGAAGGGCGCACAGAGGCGAAAGCGATTCACGGTCAGGCGGCGGCGTGGGTGGAGTATGCTGGAATTCGGGTCGTACCGGCCCAGCCGTCGCGGTGGTACGCGTGGAGCGACGGGATGTGTTACTTCAGCCCGGCCGTGTTGTACGAGCGGCCGCTGGAGTTGGCCGCCGGTCAGCAGTTGAAACTGGCCTACGACATTTTCCTGCCATGATTCGCGCATTGATCATTGACGGCCAGAACAACCACGACTGGCAACGCACCACCGACGCGATTCAGCGGGCGCTCGCCGGCCATTTCCAAGTGGAAGTGGTCACGGTGACCGAACCGGCGACGTTCACGACGGATTTCTCCCGGTACACTGTGGTCATCTCGAACTATTTCGGGCCGGACTGGCCGGCGGCGACGATGGCCGGGCTGGAAGACTACGTGCGGCGCGGCGGCGGTTATGT
>CAZJCX010000201.1:0-4155 GCA_964544425.1 uncultured Verrucomicrobiota bacterium | reverse complement strand
ACTTCGTTCCAAAACCGGGCCAGCTACAATCAGATGGTCGGGCTGGCGTGGCGCAACGCGGACCACGGCGACCGGCTGACGCTCGACGCGGCCGGCAACGTCGTGCGCACGTCGCGCGGCGTTGGCCCGGGCGCGGGGCACGGGCCGTGTTTCGCGTTTCCGATCAATCATCACGCGCCGGAGCATCCGATCTTGCGGGGACTGCCGGCCATCTGGTTGCACGCGAAGGATGAATTGTGGCACGGGTTGCGCGGGCCGGGCGAGGGAATGACGATTTTGGCGAGCGCGTTCAGTCCGCGCACGGGCGCGCGCGAACCGGTGCTGTGGACGGTGGCGTACGGCGCGGGCCGGGTGTTTGTGACGGTGCTCGGCCATATTTGGGCGGGCGGCGAAACGACGGCGACCGAGTGTGTCGGGTTCCGGCACACGTTGGCGCGGGGGTGTCAATGGGCGGCGACCGGTCAGGTGAACCTGCCGGTGCCGAAGAATTTTCCAACGGAAGGCGAAATCTCAATATGAAAACGTACAAGGCCGCCGTCATTGGTGTTGGCAAACCGAATCAGCCGTTCATGAAAGGCGGCGGACACGCGATCGGACATACGCACGCGACGATGTTCAAACGCAGCTCGCGCGTGGAGTTGGTCGCGGGCGGCGACATCAACGCCGACAACCTGAAATATTATCAGGAACATTTTCAGGTGCCGCAGGGGTTCTTGGATTACCGCGAGATGCTCAGGGTGGTGAAGCCGGACGTGGTGAGCATCGGCACGTACGTCGGGCTGCACCGGCAGATCATTGAGGATTGCGCGCGCGCGGGCGTGAAAGGGGTGCTCTGCGAGAAGCCGTTTCTGAATTCCCCGGCCGATGTCGAGCCGGTGCGCCGCATCTGCGCCGAGACCGGGCTGAAAGTCTGCGTCGCGCACATCCGCCGTCACAACCCGGCGATGCAACGCACCCGGCAGTTGCTCCGCGACGGCGTGATCGGGCAGGTCATCACCTATTTCAGCGGCGTGGAGGGTTGGGATTTGTCGGAGATGGCGTCGCATTGGTTCGATCTGATCCGGTACTTCCACGGCGACCAGCCGGTGAAGTGGGTTTTCGGCCAGGCGCGCGTCCGACAACAGCGCGGCTACGGCCACGCGATGGAAGATCACGCCATTGCGTACTTCGAGTTCCAGGACGGCGCGCGCGGCATCATTGACGGCGGGCGGGGCCTGCCGAATGGCATCAACTTTCTCATCAGCGGCACCGGCGGAACGATCCGCGTGCTCGGCGAGCACACCGTCGTGGTGGATACGATCGCCGGGCAGCGGATCGAACCCTGCAGTCACGTGTTGCCGGCGCGCTGGACGAAGCTGGGCATCTCCGACACCAATGGCTGGTACGTGGTGTGGGACATGTTCCTCGCCGACATGTTGCAGTGGATCGAAGGCGGCCCCGCGCCCACGCTGGCGATGGACAACGCGCTGCAGACGATGGAGGTCAACCACGCCGCGTACCTCTCCGCGTTGCGCGGCGACCGAGTGGACTTGCCGCTGGATGCCGAAGCGTTGAAGGTCAACGAGTACCCGGTCGAGTTGCTGGCGCGGCGGAAGTAGCGCGCCCGCTCAAACGGGAGTGGGTGATTCCAAATTGAGCCAGGCCACCTCGGCGGGTGTGAGTTCCACCGTCAGTCCCGGCCAGGTGGTGCGGGTTTCGGCGAGGGTGCGCGGGCCGATCAGGGCAAAGGTGGGGAACGATTGGGCAAGCACGTACGCGAGGGCGATGTTGATGGGGCGGACGCCTTTCTGGCGGGCCAATTCGATTGCGCGCTCGCGACGGATGAAGTTGTCGGGGCTGTGCCAGCAGCGGATCAATTCGGGATCGTCTGTCCGGTCGGGCGCGCCGCGGTCGGTGAAGAATCCGCGGGCTTGGCTCGACCACGCGAAGAGTGCCGTTTGCGTCCGGGCGAACCAAGACCGGGAGGCCGCGTCCGAGGTGGAGACGCAGCCGCGCCAGACGGGGGCGACCATTTGGGCGAGGCTGAAGTTATTGCTGACCGCGGCGAATCCGGTCAGTCCCTTGGCGCGGGCGTAGTCGTTGGCGGCGGTGACGCGCTCGATGGACCAGTTTGATCCACCGAAAGCGTGGATGCGACCGGCTTTGAGATGCTCGTTGAGCACGTCCACGAACTCGCCGACCGGGATGTCCACGTTGTCGCGGTGCATGAGGTAAAGATCAACGTAGTCAGTCTGCAGCCGGTCGAGCGTTTCGCGGAGTTGCCGGGTGATATTGACGGGGTCGCAGTAGGGCGTGTGCGCGCCCTTGCCGATGATCACGACTTGGTCGCGCAGGCTCTGCTGTTTGATCCATGCGCCGAGGAACCGCTCGAACTTACCGCCCGCGTAGAGCCAGGCGGTGTCGAAACAGTTGCCGCCCCGCTCAAAGAAGTCATCGAACAAAGTTGCGGCGTGCGGAAAATTCGGTTGGTTGTCGCAACCCATCACAAGCCGGGAGATCGGTTTGTCGATGCCGGGCACGCGGCCGGTTTTCATGAGGCGCGTCCGGCCCAGCGGCAAGGCGCGGCGCGGCGCGGTCAGCTTTTCCTGTTCGTACACCAGCCCAATCGCGTCCCGCCACCGGTCCAGCGTCAGGCTGTTGCCCAAGCTGTCGTCCCACGTCATCGCCGGGGCGGGGGCTTGAACTTTGCCGGCCGCGATCGCGTGGCCGATCACGTCAATCTCGAGGGCGAACGCATTGCGGTCGCTCGGCACGACGATTTCCTCGGGTGTCGGCTGACCGGCGCGGTGGACGATCAGTTTGCCGGGAGTGGCGTCCTTCCGGCTGGCCTGCCACGGATTGGGAATGACGATGTTCCCGCGCGTGCCGTAGATCCGTGCGGCGTTGTCCTGGCCCACCGCGATGCCGGTGGCGACTTGGGCGATGATGTCCTGCGGGAACCGCAGCACCGCCGCCGCCCATTCATCCACCCCGGTCTGACCGAGGTGACCGGCTCCGACGACCGCCAGCGGGTCGGCAAAATCCCGCCCCAGCGCCGCGCCTGCGACCAGTCGCGCAAGGGACACCGGGTAGCAACCCACATCCAAAATCCCCCCACCGGCCAAGTCGTTGTTGAAAAGCCGGCTCGCGGGATTGAACCCGGCCTGGAAGCTGAACGAGGCTTGGATGACACGCACTTCGCCGATGTCGCCCGCGCGGATCAACTCGACCAGCTTCGCAGTTTGGGGATGACACCGGTACATGAAGGCTTCCATCAACAAGACGTTGTGCTGCACCGCCGCTTCCACCGCGAGTTGCGCTTGGGCATGATTGATCGTCAGCGGCTTCTCACACAGCACATGCTTGCCGGCCGCCGCCGCGCGGATGATCCACTCGACGTGCAAAGGATGCGGGGCGGAAATATAGACCGCCTCCACCGCCGCGTCCGCCAGCAACGCCTCGTAGCTCGCGTGGCAACGTGCGACGTCGAACTGTTTACCGAATGCATCCGCCGTCGCCTGCGAGCGGCTGCCCACGGCCACCAGCCGCCCGGTCGTGGAATGCGGCAGAGCGGCAGCAAAGGTTTTGGCAATGGCGCCGGTGCCGAGCACACCCCACGCGAGAGATTGTTTCATACGCGCCATACTACAAACCATCCACTTGAGCGCAAGTAAGCTGTGGAGTCACGTCTGGCGACGATGCCGCAGCCGGTCGAGGGCGACGGCGGCGATGATGATGCCGCCGGTGACGATTTCCTGGACCCAGTTCGGGAACTCCATTTTCGTGCAACCGTTGCTGACCACCGTCATGATCAACGCGCCGACGATGCTGCCGAGGATCGTGCCTTCACCACCGGCCAAGCTCGCACCGCCAATGACCACCGCCGCGATGATGTCGAGTTCCATCCCGGTCGCGGTCGTGGGATCGCCGACAGTGAGATAGGAGAACTGCAACACACCCGCCAGCCCGGCCAGCCCGGACCCGAGCATATAGACGAGCAGCTTCTGGCGTTCCACCGGCACACCGCACAACCGGGCCGTCTGCTCGTTGGAACCGATGGCGAACACGTGCCGGCCAAACCGGGTGTACCGCAACACCGCGCCCAGCGCCACCGCCAGCGCCAGCAGCAACCAGACACCCAGAGGCACGAGCATCCCGCGGCGCCCATCCGGCCAG
>CAZJCX010000200.1:3250-5855 GCA_964544425.1 uncultured Verrucomicrobiota bacterium | reverse complement strand
ACCGACCGGGGCAGCGTTGCTGGCGGAGTTTTGCGCGAAGTGCGGGCCGCTGCCGGCGATGAGCGTGGAGAAAATCGGGTACGGAGCCGGTAGTCGTGATTTGGAGAAGACGCCAAACGTGTTGCGCGCGATCATCGGCCACGCCACCGGCAGCGAGACGGACGTGGTCAACGTCATGGAGACCAACATTGATGACATGAATCCGCAGTTGTTCGGTGACGTGTTGGATCGGCTGCTGGCGGCGGGGGCGTTGGATGTGTGGTTGACGCCCGTCCAGATGAAGAAGAACCGACCGGGCACCCTGCTGGCGGTGTTGTGTGAGCCGAATCACACCGATGCGCTGGCGGAGTTGTTGCTGACTCACACGACCAGTTTCGGCCTGCGCGTCACGACCGCGCACCGCCGCAAACTCGCGCGGGAAATCGTCCGTGTGACGACCCCCTTCGGTGAAATTGAGGTGAAAATCGGGCGACTTGGCGATAAGGTCGTCGCGTGGTCGCCGGAGTACGAATCCTGCAAGCGCGCCGCCGCACTACATGGCGTGCCGGTCAAGGACGTGCAGGAGGCGGCGTTGAGGAAACGATATGATTGATAAAGAACTGCTCGAAATCTTGGCTTGTCCGAAATGCAAGCAGCCGGTCAAAGAGGAAGGCGACCGGCTGATCTGCACCAACCCGGCGTGCGGCCTGCGTTATCCGATCCGCGACGGCATCCCGGTGATGCTGATTGATGAAGCGGAAAAGCCTGCGGGGAAATGATGTGAATTGTCACGGAATTGCCGGTGAATTGTCACACACCACCGGTATTTGAACCCACATGGACAACCCCACCCTCTCGGTCATCATTCCGGCGTGGAATGAAGAGAAACGCGTCGGCACCGCCATCGAATCGCTCAAACGCGCCGCTGAATTTTACCGGCGCGAACGCGGTTGTGCGGCGGAAATCATCGTGGTGGACAACAACAGCACCGACCGGACGGGCGCGGTCGCGCGCGAACTCGGCGCGGTGGTAGTGTTCGAGCCGGTCAACAACATCGGCAAAGCCCGCAACGCCGGCGCCCGGGCCGCCCGCGGTCAGTACATCGCGTTTTGCGACGCGGACAATCAGGTCACCGAAAACCTGCTCGTCCTGATTCACGACCATCTGGCAGATCCGAAGATCGCCGGTGGCGGCACGTGGATCGAACCGGCCAACCGCAATCTGAAGATCAATTTCTTCTATTTCATCTGGGGCATTTACGTCCGCAGTAGCGGCGTGGGTGTCGGCATGATGCACGCGCGCAAGGATGATTTCTTCTCGTTCGGCGGTTTTGACGAGACGATCTACGCCGCGGAGGACGTGCAGCTCGCGTATGATCTGAAGAAGCTCGGCAAGCCGCGCGGTCAGAAGTTTGAGTTGATCAAGCAGGGCTGGATCATCACCAGCACCCGCAAGATTGACCAAACCCCGCTCTTCACCATGCTGGCGAAACTCATCGGATTCAGCTTCGGTCTCCAGAAAAAAATCCGCAGCAAAGAATACTGCGAACATTGGTACGCGAAAGCCGCGCGTTAGTTTTTCGGCTTGTCGCCGTTGCGGAACTTGTCCATCGCCTTGCGCGCTTCGTCCTGCAATCGTTTCTTCAAGCGCCGCGCCCAGACAAAATCCACCGCAAGAATCGTCAGCCCAACCAGAACCAACGGGATGCCCGGCCCCGGCAGGAACAGCAAGCCGACGCCGACGATCAGGATGGCCAAACCCGCGACGATGCGGATAATCTTCATCCCATGTTTGAGGACCCATTGCATACCGGGCGCGCACAATACGGGACGGGGCGGTGATTGACAAAAGATTTATCGCCCTCGCGCTGCTGGTGCGCGTCGGCTGCCTGTTCCTCCCCTTCCATTGGAGTGACGACCCGTACCGATACTGGTGGGAAGGCCGCGTGCAGAATGCAGGCCACAATCCGTTCGCCCACGCCCCTGACTCCCCCGCGTTGGAGCACCTCCGCGATGCCGACTGGGAGCGCGTCGCCCACAAAGAAGTCCCCACTGTGTACGGCCCGGTCTTGCTTGGCGTGTTTCGGATGGCCGCGCTGACCGGCCTCGGACCGGTCGTGTTCAAATGGATCTTTCTCGCGGCCGACCTCGCGTTGTGTGCCGTCCTCGCCCGGCAGTTTGGACAGCAAGCATTGGTTTGGATCCTGAGTCCGCTCGTGATCGTCGAATTCTCGTGGAGCGGCCATGAGATGAGTTTGGCGATTTTGTTTTTCATGTTGGGACTCTGGCGCAAGTCACCGGTGTGGTACGGCTTGGCGATCCTGACGCATCTGTTCGCGCTGCCGCTGGCAGTGGCGGCAAACCTCCAAGAGCGACGGTGGTCGTTTTGGGCGCTGTTGGCAGCGGTGGTCGTGATCGGCTATTTGCCCTTTGCCGGCGAGCATTTTCTGACCGGGCTGACTCATTTTGCAGGGCGGTGGCGGTTCAACGATTCGTTGTTTGGGATGCTGGTGGCTGTTGTTGGCGAAGGCGCACCTCGCCAAGTCGGTGAGACGATTTGGTTTTCGTTCAGCCGCGCGAAATGGGTCGCCGGCGGCGCCGTGTTGGTGGCGCTCGCGTGGGCGGGG
>CAZJCX010000200.1:2967-3240 GCA_964544425.1 uncultured Verrucomicrobiota bacterium | reverse complement strand
CGCGCCGGCGCGCGCTGCGTTGGCAGTGGGCGGGACGATTCTGCTCTTCAGCCCGGTCGTTCACCCGTGGTACGTGACGTGGTTGGTGGCGCTGGCGTGTGTGGAGTTTCGATGGTGGCCGGTCGTGTGGAGCGGAACGGTGCTCTGCTCCTACAGCGGCGATACCGGGCTGTGGAAACTGGCGCAGTACGCGCCGGTGTTTGCGACGTTGACGTGGGAATGGTACCGGGCTAGCATCCGCCCGCGTTGGTCGCAGAAAAACATTTAACAGAG
>CAZJCX010000200.1:2701-2957 GCA_964544425.1 uncultured Verrucomicrobiota bacterium | reverse complement strand
AACTCATGGCACACGAACTACCCAAACTGCCGTACGCCTTCGACGCGCTCGAACCGCACGTTGACGCGCGCACGATGGAGATCCATCACGGCAAGCATCACAACGCTTACGTCACCAACCTGAACGCCGCACTCGACAAGCATCCCGAGTTGCACCAAAAGTCGCTCGAAGATTTGCTCCGCGGCATCAGCAGCGTACCGGAAGCCATCCGCGGCGCCGTCCGCAATAACGGCGGCGGCCATCACAATCACAGCCT
>CAZJCX010000200.1:0-2602 GCA_964544425.1 uncultured Verrucomicrobiota bacterium | reverse complement strand
GACCGTCACCAACAACGGCATGACCCGGTTCGGCAGCGGCTGGAGCTGGCTCGTCGTCAGCAAAGGCGCACTCAAAGCGTACTCGACGCCGAATCAAGACAGCCCCCTCGAACAAGGCGACGTGCCGATCCTCGGCGTGGATGTCTGGGAGCACGCCTACTACCTCAAGTACCAAAACCTCCGCAAAAACTACCTCGACGCTTGGTGGAACGTCGTCAACTGGGACGAAGTCGCCGCCCGATTCGCAAAAGCGAAGTAAAAGAACGTCACCGAACAGCGCCCGCGCTTCGCGAGCGCGGGCGCTGTCTCACGAGGTAGGGCGCGACCGCCAGGCGCGCTCGGCCGCGCTTTCAGATCCATCTCGGCGCGCCCGGCGGTCGCGCCCTACCCCATTTTTTCCCACGCGAACCTCCCTTTGACGTTGCGGAGGAAGACCTTGCCGGTCCAAGGCGTTTGGGCGAGGCCATCGTAGGTGGCGCGCGGCACAGAGAAATAGCGATAGACCCCGGTCGCCTTAAACTCGATCTCCAACGTCTGACTCGGCTTGCAGTAGCCGATGAATGCGATTGCCGCCGCGCTGGGCACGCGCAGCGACAACGTCACTCCGCCAAAAAGTCCACTTTGGCGGTTAGTTCGGGCGTGAGATACGAATGGGGCGGGGGCAAACGAAGGTCATAGAGGAAAAGGGGTCACATCTCATTATTCTGGAATTGACATCGGACTGTCAACGGGGTCAGCTCCGCACAAGTCAACGGGGTCATCAGGTCTCGTCCTCAACGGGGTCAGCTCCGCAAAGCGGATCGAGACACTCAGTCGGGATTTACAGAATAATGAGATGTGACCCCTATCCTCGTCCTCGCGGCAATGAGATGTGACCCCTATCCTCGCGACCCCTATCCTCGCGGCCTCTGACCCCTATCCTCGCGGCACTCGCAGAATAATGAGATGTGACCCCTATCCTCGCGGCAGTTCTATCCTCGCGGCAATCGTTTCACCTACACCGACCGGGAACCCCTCGGCGACACGCAGAGTCACTACTACTACCGCTGGCGCGTGATGGATCCGAATGTGGGCCGCTTTACCAGCGAGGATCCGCTGGGGTTTGTGGATGGGGCGAATGTGTACGGTTATGTGGTTAACGACCCGCTAAGTGCATCGGATCCGCTGGGTCTGAAGTGGTGGAAGTGGGGAGGGTGGAAGAAGTCTTTGAAAGAGACGATAAAAGACGAACTTAAAGACAAACTTACCGATGAATTAAAGGATTGGCTTGCGGACGAGATAGCAGAAATGGGGGGCGGATCCCTTGATGATGCCAAGAAAGCTTGTGACGAAATTACCAAGTGCAAGGATGCCGATAGAGACGCCAATTGTCGAGGGGGTCAACGCTTGACAATTGACAGAATGAACAGCAACCGCACGCAATACTTCGATTACGACGACGTCGGCAACCGGACGAACTTGGTGGACATCACCGGCACCACCACGAACAAGACGCGCTCCACCCACAACGCCGCCAACCGGCTCACGCAGACGATCACCGGCACGCTGACAAACACCTTCGTCTATGACGCCGCCGGTCGGCTCACGAACCAAGTCGTCGGCACAAGAAACCGGTGGCGGTACAACTTCCGCAGCCAGATGAAAGACGAGAAGACGAGGGGTCACATCTCTCGATTCTCGAATTGCCAGTGACGCTGCCCGCCTACAATGGCCGGGGCGAACTGGAAACCACGGGTGAAGTTCACTCCGCCAAAAAGTCCACTTTGGCGGTTAGTTCGGGCGTGAGATACCGGTCGGGTTTTTCGATCTGCACTTTCACCTGTAAGGTGCCTTTCGACCGGTTGGCTTCGGGTGCGATCTCCGCAACGTAGCCCCCATAGGACTTGTCCGGATATGCCTCGGGACTGATCCGGCACCGCTGTTTCAGCCGGACCTTGCCGACATCGGCCTCGTTCAGATCAATCTCCACCTGCAAATCGTTCAAGTCCGCCAGAGCGACAAACGCCGTACTCGGCCCGCGTGAACCGCCAAAGCTTTGCGGCGCGACGAGTTCATTGGGATCCACCAGCTTCTCCAAAATGACGCCATCAATCGGCGCGCGAATCGTACACCAGTCCAAATACGTCTGCGCCAACGCGAGCGTACCCTGCGCCGACTTCAGTTCCGCCACCGCGACGGCACGCGCCCGGCGGGCGTCATCCGCCACTTGCGCGCTCTCGACGTTCTTGCGCTCCAGATCCAACGCCCGTTGCAAATTCAACTCTGCATTCGCCAAGTTTGCCTCCACGAACGCGACCCGGCCTTTCGCTTCGAGCAACCGCGCCTGATACTCGCTGTCCTCCAATTCCACAATCACCGTGCCCTTGCTGACAACATCGCCCTTCTTGACGTTGATCGTGCGCACGGTCCCCATGAACTTCGGGCTGATCTCGATTCGTTCCCGGGGAATCACATACCCGGTCACCGTCAGCAACGAATCCCCCGCCTTCGTCTCCGCCGGCACCACCGGCGGCGGAGTGGCCGGCGCGGCGGGCGCCGGTTTGCGAGAACTCGCAAACGCACTCGCCCCGGAACACCTGGAACTGATCGTCGCCGATCCGAC
>CAZJCX010000199.1:0-5981 GCA_964544425.1 uncultured Verrucomicrobiota bacterium | reverse complement strand
TCAACCGCATGGGCTTCAACAACGACGGCGCGGACAGCATCGTCCGCAGGCTCGCCCCGCAACGCATCCCGGTCGGCGCGAACATCGGCAAACAAAAGACCACCCCGCTCGAAAACGCCGGTGAGGATTACGCCGCGCTCCTGAAAGCATTTGCCGGTAAGGCTGACTTCTTCGTCATCAACATCAGCTCCCCCAACACCCCCGGCCTCCGCAAACTGCAGGAACGGGATTTCCTGGATGGCTTGCTTGGAGGGACGCGCTCCGTCGCGTCCGAGCCGGTCCTGTTGAAACTCGCGCCCGACCTTACCTTCGACCAAATCGACGACGCCATCAGTCTCGTGCAAAAACACAAGCTGGCCGGTGTGGTCGCGACGAACACGACGATTGATCACCCGACACCACCGGAAGGCGGCTTGAGCGGGGCGCCGTTGCGCCAACGTGCCACCGAATGCATCCGCCACATTTACAAGCAGACGCATGGCAAGCTACCGATCGTCGGCGTTGGTGGAATTTTCACCGCCGAAGATGCCTATGAGAAAATCCAAGCCGGTGCCTCGCTGGTGGAGGTTTGGACCGGCCTGATCTACGAAGGCCCCGCCATCGTCCGCAACATCAACCGCGGCCTCGTCCGCCTGCTGGAGAGGGATGGATTCGACTCCGTTACCCAAGCCGTCGGTGCCGGTAATCATATTTGAAGACGACCACCTGCTTGTCGCGGACAAGCCGGGCGGGTTGGTTTGTCACTCGGCGCAGCGGGCGGAGTTTTCCTCGCTGGCGGAGTGGGTGCGGGAGCACGGGGTGGCGACGCCGCGGATGATCAACCGGCTCGACCGGGAGACGAGTGGGTTGGTGACGATCGCGAAGAACGAGCGGGCGGCGAAGATTTTGGGGAAGCAAGTGTTGCGGCGGGAGATTGCGAAGGAGTACGTGGCGATTTGTTGGGGTGTGATCGAGGCCGACCGGGGTGTGATTGAACAGCCCATCGGGTTGGCGCCGGGTGCGGTGGTGTTCACGCGGCGGGAAGTCCGGGCGGATGGGCAGGCGTGCCGGACGGAGTTTGAGGTGGAGCGGCGGTTGCCGGGATTTACGGTCGTGCGATTGCGGCCGCAGACGGGGCGGGCGCATCAGTTGCGGGTGCATTTGCAGTGGCTGGGACATCCGATCGTGGGCGATAAGATTTACGGACCGGACGAAAAGCTGTATTTGGAGTTCATCGAAAAAGGCGTGACGAACGAGATGCTGACGAAGTTGTTGCTGCCCCGGCATGCACTGCATGCGTGTCGGGTGACGCTGCGTCATCCGACATCGCAGCAGCCGGTAACTTTTGAGGCGCCGTTGCCGGCCGACATGCGGGAGTTCATCAAGCGCGGCGCGCCCGGCGGTCGCGCTCTACCGGCATGAGAGCGGTGCTGCAAAACGCGAATTTCCGGCGGTTATGGATCGCGCAGGTGGCGCTGTCGCTCGGCGATGCGGTAATGCAGATGGGGTTGGTGGAGTATTTTCGCGTAAACGGCTACAGCGTGCGGGATGAGGCAGCGAAGTTGTTGTTTGCGTCGGCGCTGCCGGCGTTGGTGCTGGGGCCGGTGGCGGTGTTGTGGTTGGACCGGTGGCAGCGGCGGAATGTGTTGATGGTGAGCGATGGGCTGCGGGCCATCTGTGTGGCGTTGATTGTCTTGTGGACGCTGCCGGAGATCATCGGTCGCCTGCAGGCGCATCATCTGATGCAGATTTATTTGCTAGTCTTTGCGATTGGCGCGGTGACGACGTTTTATTATCCGGCCCGGTACGCTGTATTGCCGAACTTGGTGGACTCGAAAGACCTGATTCAAGCCAACACGCTCTTCACCGTCAGCCTCGCGGTGGCGAATGTCGGGGGCCGGGCGGTGGGCGGATTTG
Organism: uncultured Verrucomicrobiota bacterium; assembly: GCA_964544425.1. Taxonomy (GTDB): domain Bacteria; phylum Verrucomicrobiota; class Verrucomicrobiia; order Palsa-1439; family Palsa-1439; genus OMJI01. The sequence goes on along the minus strand of CAZJCX010000199.1, from coordinate 4,085 downwards.
TGGCGGAGCAGATGGGGGTGACGTGGGCTTTGCTGGCGAATGTATTGGCGTACGTGGCGAGTATCATTCTGGTGTGGCGGATTGCGATGGAGCCGCACGCGGTCTCAAGTTGCGCCCGGAAGGGCGCTCCCACAACGGGTGGCGGGATTGGTGAGTTGCGCGAGGGCTGGCGGTATTTGTGGGCGCATCCGTCGGCGTTGCCGCTGGTGATGTTGTCCGGTGTCTTTGCGTTTCTGCTCGGCATTCTGGCGGTGGCGATTGTGGGGTACGCGATGGACACGTTGGGACTGAAAACCGGTGGGCTGGGTTATCTCGTGGCGGCGGCGGGCGTGGGCGCAGGCGTCGGGATTGCCGCGCTCGGACGCGGCGGGGCGTGGACGAAATCGGTCTGGCTGCCGCTGGCGCAGCTGGTGTTGGCGGCGGTGATAATTGGCGGGTTGGGATTGACCACGAATGTGTGGGTGGCCGCGCCGCTGTTGTTCGCGATGGGCGCCGTGGGCGCGACCGTGTTGATTCCGATTGACGCCAAGTTGCAGGAGGAAGTGGAAGATGCCCGGCGCGGCGCGGTGTTCGCCGCGCGCGGGATGTTCACGAGCGCGACGATGGTCGTGGCGTTTTGGCTCCAATTTGGCACGCGCCTGTTTCGCGACACGCCCGCGCCGACCATTCTGCTGTGGACGGCCGGGGGAGCGCTGGCGGCGGCGGGACTGACGTTCCTGGCGCTGCGGGCGCGGCGGAAGGTGTGATTCACTTCACGCGGGCAATCTGGTACGTTTTGCGCGTGGCCAGTTCTCAACCCGGTACGACCCAAATTGACGAGACCGAGTCCGCCGTGGATCTCGCGATGCCGTGGAATGTCATTGTCCACAACGACCCGATCAACCTGATGAGCTACGTCACGCTGGTGTTGCAACGGGTCTTTGGCTACCCGCGCGAAAAAGCCGAGCGCCACATGCTGGAGGTCCACCGCCGCGGCCGCTCCATCGTCTGGTCCGGCGGGCATGAGCAAGCCGAGTTATACGTTCACCAACTGCATGGGTATCAACTGCTCGCCACCATCGAGAAGGTGAATCCATGATCGGCCTGACCGTAGTCGCGGTGGATGAAAAGACAATCGCGGTGTCCGGCATCCCGCCGTTGCTCGCGCAATGCCTGTTCGAGTTGCCGGAGATTCTGCGCCGCCGCGAATCGCCCGGCATCCGCGACCGGCTCTACCAAGCCGCCCGGCCCGACGATCCGAAAGCGCGCGCGGAATGGCACGAACTCGCCGATCCGGATTTGCGGCATCTTTTCGCCAGCGCCGAGGAGATTGTCACCCGCGACCTGACCGGCCTGCAAGAAGACCATGTCCGCTTCCCGGCCGCACACCTGCCGGCGTGGCTGACGGCGCTGAACCAAGCGCGGCTCATTCTCGGCGAAACGCACCGCGTCACCGAAGCCGACATGGAACGCACTGACCTGGACCCGGCCAGCACGGCGAAAGACTACGCGTTGCTGCAACTCCACGTCCTCGGTTTCCTGCTCCAACTGCTCGTTGAGCACGCCCAGTCCGGGAGCTAGGCCACCTTGCGCTGAAAGCGGAGGGCGCAGAGGGTGAACAGCACCAATCCCATCCCGGCCAGAATGAGCAACGCCGGCGCGCAATCCGCGAACGTCGCGCCCCGCAGAACAATCGCGCGCATCAGATCAATGAAGTAGGTGGCCGGCAGCACGGTGCTGATGGCGTAGAAAATCCACGGCAACGTCTCGCGCGGGAAGATGAACCCACTGAAAAAAATCGAGGGCAGCATGATGGTCATGCTCATTTGCAGGGCGGCGTTTTGCGTTTGCGCCCTGGTGGAAATCAGCAAGCCCAAACTGATCAACGCAACGATGAACAGGAACGCCGCCAGAAACAGCGCCGGCACCGCGCCGTGGATCGGTACCTGAAACACCCACCGCAGAATCAGAAACAGGCACGTCGCCATCGTCATTGAGACGCACAGGTACGGCACGAGCTTGCCGAGCATCATCCCCCACCGGGACATGGGGCTGACCAGCAGGTTTTCCAACGTGCCCCGCTCCCGTTCGCGCACCACCGACATCGCGGCGGCGAACACCGTCGCAATCTGCAGCGCCGTCCCGATGACGCCGGGCACGAAAAAATTCGGCGCACGCATGGCCGGGTTGAACAACATCTGCGGCCGGACCTCGATGGGTACCGCCGTGCGGCCCGTTTCCCCCAGCAGGATGGCGACCGATTTCTGGAACGCCACGCCCAACGCGGTGTTCAACGCCTGCAACGCCGTCGTCGAGTTCGAGCCGTCCACGAGCACCTGCACCGCGGCCGGGCGGCCCGCGCGGAGGTTGCGGGTGAAGTCCGGGGGGATTTGCAGCCCGGCATACGCCCGGCCGCGCCGGATCGTCTCCGCCAACTCCGCCACGCTCGCCGTCTCGCGCACCACGCGAAACGTCCGCGTGTTCACAAACGCCGCCACCAACGCCCGGCTTTCCGCCGTGCGATCCTCGTCGCACACCGCCAGCGCCATGTGTTTCACGTCGTTGTCCAGAGCGAAGCCAAACGCGATGATTTGCAGCAGCGGCGGGAAGAACATAAAAAACAACGTCGTCCGATCCCGAAAAATCGTGATGAACTCCTTGAACAGGATCGCCCGAAACCCGCGCAGCCACCGGGGCAAGTTCATGGGTTCCTTCCCTGGCGCATGGTCAGCGTCACGAAGACATCCTCCAGCGACGGCGCGATCGGGCGGATGTCGGCGGCGTGAATGTGGACCTCGCGCAGCCGGGTGCGGATTTGCTCCTCCGCCAAACCAGCCTCGACGAGCAGGTGCATCGATTGGCCGAACACAGTGGCGTTGCGGACGCCGGGCAGTTTGCGCACGGCCTGCAACCCGACGGTGACATGATCGCACGTGACATCCAGCCGCCGCGTGCCGGCGGGGTTCACGGCCGGCAATTGTTTCAACTCATCCGGTTGGCCGCACACGATGAGTTTGGAGAGGTAGATGTAGCCGACATGCGAACAGCGTTCGGCCTCGTCCATGTAATGCGTCGTCACAAACAGCGTCACGCCGCGGCTCGACAGTTCAAAGAGCAAATCCCACAACTCCCGGCGCGCCACGGGATCAATCCCGGCCGTCGGCTCGTCGAGGAACAGCACCTGCGGCTGGTGCACGAGCGCGCACGCCATCGCCAGCCGCTGTTTCCAGCCACCGGACAACAGCCCCGCCCGCCGGTCGAGATACGGCTCCAAGTGCGTCAGCGCCAGCAACTCGTCCCGCCGTTGCCGCTCCGCCGCCCCGCGCAAGCCATACAGGCGCGCATAGAAAATCAGGTTTTCGTTCACGGTCAGCTCGTCGTAGAGCGAAAACTTCTGCGACATGTATCCGAGCGTCCCCTTGATCGCGTCTGGCTCGCGCGCCACATCGCAGCCGGCGATCCGCGCCGTGCCGCCGCTCGGTTCCAGGATGCCACAGAGCATCCGGATCACGGTGGACTTGCCGGAACCGTTCGGCCCGAGAAACCCGAAGATGGATTGCTTCTCGACGGCAAACGTCACGCGATCCACTGCCGTGAAATCGCCGAACCGTTTCGTCAGTCCGTCACATTCGATCATCCGCATGGCCGGTCACTCCGGAAACGGCGGTACCTCGGCAAAGGCCACGTCCGCGCTCATCCCCGCGCGCCATCCACTGTCCGCCGGCAACCGGACTTTCACGGCGAACACCTGCCGGATCCGGTCCGCCACCGTCTGCACATTGCGCGGCGTAAACTCCGCCTGCCGGGCGATCTGCTCCACGACCCCGGACCCGCCCGACCCCACTCGCACGGTCTGACCGAGTTGAATCCGCCCCAGCCACAACTCCGGCACGAACACCCGCACCCACAGCCGGTCGGCCAGCAACACCGTCGCCACCGGGCGGTCCGGCGCGACCACGTCCCCGACCTTCACGTGCCACGTCTCCAGCACCAAACCGCCGCCCTCCCCCGGCGCGAGCACCCGCAACTCCCGGACTTGCGCCGCCAACTCGGCCAGCCGGGCGCGGGCGAGCGCGAGTTGCTCCGGGCGCGTGCCGGCGGCCAAC
>CAZJCX010000198.1:5753-6015 GCA_964544425.1 uncultured Verrucomicrobiota bacterium | reverse complement strand
GGACGGGGCGGACGTTGTTGGCGGTGGAGATTTCATCGGGCAGTGGCGCGACCCGCAGTTGCAAGCCTGGCGCGGCGGGAATGCGAAAGGTGTGGGTGCCGGGCGGGAGGTTGGTGGTGAGCGCGCCGAGGGTGGCGGTGAGCAGTCGGTTGGTGAAGCTGGTGATGGTGGCGGTGACTTCGATGAGTTGGTCGGTGCGGGCAAAATCGGGGGCGGCGAGGTGGGTGATCGAAACGTCGCGCAGCGCGGTGGCAGGCGGGAC
>CAZJCX010000198.1:1843-5740 GCA_964544425.1 uncultured Verrucomicrobiota bacterium | reverse complement strand
TTCTCAAGCGCGCGGCGGCCCAAACAGGGTCGGGGCCGGTATTGTGCTGGCCGTCAGTCGCGAAGATGACGCGCGCCACGGCTTCGTTGGTGAGGGCGAGGAGCGCGCTGCCGAGATCAGTCGTGGAGCCGGTGACGACGACGCGGCCGGCGGGCGGGTCGGGGTGAAACTTCATGCTCTCCGTTTGATCCGCGATGCGATAGGGAGCGATGCCGGCAGGGATCTCTAGCGACGGATGAAACAGGAGCAGGAGCACGAGCAGGAGGGGGATGAGTTTCCAGCGGGTGAAGCCGGCGAGGGCGGATTCGACGAGCACGAGCACGAGCACGAGGACGCGGAGGGCGGTGGAGAGGTCGGAGTGGCTGAGTGGCTGAGCGTCGGAACGCCCGAGGTAGGAGGTGAGTTCTTGGATGAGGGGGAGGAAGTTGGGGTGGAACGGAAGATCAGTCCACGCGGGGTCGAGAGCGGCCGCGCAGCGGATGTGGCTGTCGGTTTCGGTAAGGAACGGATCGCCGTTGGCGAGGCGGAGGAGAATGATGGTGCGTTGTTCGACCGGGAGTTTGACCCACTGGCGGACGCGGACGGTGTGGAGGGAGGGAATGAGTTGGAGCGCGGGATGGAAGTAGGGGCCGGGCGCGAGCGTGAGATTGCCGGTTTGGATTTCGCCCGAGGGATTGAAATCGAGCGTGCGCGCGCCGGTGGTTTCGTAGGAACCGAGGGCGGCGGTGAGGTAGGGGTTGCCGGCAGGAAGGACGGCGACAGTACGTGGGGAGCGGGGAGTGGGGAGCGGAAAGTAAGGACGGGCGAAGGCGAGGATGAGGCCGGTCAGGAGGGCGATGCGGCTGGCGGTGAGAAGCCGGTGGTGACGCGGCCGCGGGGGGGCGATCCGGAGAAATCGCATCGCGGCAAACGGCACCTCGACCGCCGCGCGCGGCTTGCGATGGCGCAACCACAGCGGCGCGAGCGCCAATGGGAGCGCCCCGAGGATGATCGGGTTGAGGAAGCGGATCATTTCAGGAGGCGATCACCAATCTCGGCCGGAATGCGGCGCGCCCGGTAGGGGACGACGCCGAGCAGCGGGACGCCGGTGAGCTTTGGTATTTCGGCGATGTTGGTGCGCTCCGCGAGGCCGCGGCGGCCGGTGAGGTCGTTGAGGATGAGGCCCCGGATTTTCAGGCCGGCAGCCTGTGCTTGGCGGACCGTGAGCAGCGTGTGGTTGAGCGTGCCAAGCCCGAGCCGCGCGACGATGATGAGCGGGAGATTCAGGTCACGGGCGAGGTCGGCGATGAAGTAGTTGCGTTTGATGGGAACGAGGAGGCCGCCGGCACCTTCGATCAGGACGGGGGAGAAGTCAGCAGTCAGGAGTCGGAAGTCAGAATGAACGCGGCGGAGGTTGATGGTGCGGTGTTCGAGCCGGGCGGCGACGCTGGGAGCCAGCGGGTGACGGAGAGAAATCGGGTTGAGCCGGTCGAGGGAGACTTCCTCGCTCATCAACCGCCGGTAGGCCCGGGCGTCATTGCGTCCGTCAGGGCCGCAGGCGATGGGTTTCATCGCCGCCGCTGGCCTGCCGCGCCGCCGCAGTTCGGCCAGCAGCAGCGCGGTGACATAGGTTTTGCCCACGCCCGTATCGGTGCCGGTGATGAAGTAGTTGTTCATAAGAGTGACAGCGGATCCACGTCGGTGCTCACCGTGACATCGGCGGGCCATTTGCGGCCGGTGATGGTTTTAGCGACGGCGGCGGTGAGGTCGAGGATGCGTTCGGAGCGGGCGAGGAGTTGGTAGCGGTAATACGTCTGGATGCGCGCGAGCGGCGCGGGTGCCGGCTCGCCGACGATGGCTTTGAAGCCGGTGAGGTGTTGCTGCAAGTCTTTCGCGATGGTCTCGGTGACAAACTTCGCCTTGGCTTCGCTGCGACTGCGGACGGTGAGTGCGACCAGCCGGGTGAACGGCGGGTAGTAAAGTTGTTGGCGGAATTCGATCTCCTGATCGTAGAAACCCCGGTAATCATGCTGGCGGGCATATTGGATGGCCGGGTGGAACGGCGTGTAGCTTTGGACCACGACTTCACCCTCGACATCGCCGCGCCCGGCCCGGCCGGCCACTTGAACGAGGAGTTGAAACGTGCGCTCGCCCGCGCGGAAGTCCGGCAGGTGCAGCGCCATGTCGGCGTGGATGATGCCGACGAGCGTGACGTTCGGGAAATGCAGTCCCTTCGCGATCATCTGCGTGCCGACGAGGATATCAATCTTGCCGACGCGGAAGTCACGGAAGATTTCCCGGTAGAGTGACTTCTTCGTCATCACATCGGCGTCCATCCGTTGCACGCGCGCTTTCGGGAAGGCGTTCTGAATCGCGCTTTCCACTTTTTCGGTGCCCATGCCGGAATAGCGGATCGCGGGGTCGCGGCAGTTCTCCTGCGGACACACCTTCGGCACCGGCGCGGTGAAGTCGCAGAGGTGGCACAGCAACCGGTTGTGTTGCCGGTGGTACGTCAGCGAGATGCTGCAATTCGGGCAGAGCGCGACGTAGCCGCATTTCGGACAGAAACAATGCGTGGCGTACCCGCGCCGGTTCAGGAAGAGAATGACCTGCTCGCGTTTGTCGAGCCGCGCCTGAATTGCGCCGTACAGCCGGGAGGAAAGCGCGTGGACCGCCTTGTGTCGAATGGCTTCCTGTCGGAGATCCACGATCCGCATCAGCGGCATTTTGATGTTGTCCACCCGCCGCGGCAACTCCGCGAGCACATACCGGCCGCGCTGCGCGTTGTAATACGATTCCAGCGACGGCGTGGCGGAACCGAGCACCACCGCCGCGCCTTCGAGTTTGCCGCGCATCACGGCGAGGTCGCGCGCGTTGTACCGGGGGGCTTCCTCCTGCTTGTAACTGTTCTCGTGCTCCTCATCCACGATGATCAACCCCAGCGCCTGCACCGGCGCGAAGACCGCCGAGCGCGCGCCGATGACGATGTGCGATTCGCCGTTGCGAATCTTGTGCCACTGATCATGCCGTTCCCCTTCGCTGAGATGACTATGCAACACCGTGATCGCCTGATTCGGAAACCGCGCCCGAAACCGCTCCACGGTTTGCGGCGTCAACGAGATTTCCGGCACGAGCACAATGGAATCTTTGCCGGCATGGAGTGCCATCGTGATCGCTTGGAGGTAAATTTCCGTCTTCCCGCTGCCGGTGACGCCGTGGATGAGGACGGGTCTCCCCGCTGTTTTGTCACCCTGAGCGGAGCGAAGGGTCTCCCCCCGACCTGACACAGATTCTTCACTTCGCTCAGAATGACAGAAGAAGTCAATCGCCGCCCGGCAGAGCGCCAGTGCGTGTGCCTGCTCGGTGTTCAACTGCAACGGCTCGGTCGGCAGAAACACCTCGCCCCCAAACGGGTCGCGCTCCTCGGTCTGATCGGTGACCACGACGAACCCTTTCTCGGCGAGCTTCCTCACCGTCGCCGCGTCGGTATCCGCTGATTCGCAGAGCCGGGCGACGAACATCCCCTCCTCGCGGCGCAACACCTCGATTACGCGCGCTTGTTTCGGGGCTTTTTTCTGGAGCTTGACGAAATCTTCGTCGGAGATTTTTCCCAACCGGGCGAACTGGCGTTCCTTCCAACTGATCTGCGCTTTCCGCACCACCTCCGGTAACGCGCATTTCACGCACAACTCCACCGGACAGCAGTAGTACTTCGCCATCCACCGCGTCAGTTCGAGAATCTTGTCGCCGAGCAACGGTTTCTTGCTGAGCACCCCGGTAATCTCCTTCAGCTTCGGATGCGGCGACGAATCCGCCAGCCCGACCACATAGCCGGGCGCGACGCGCGTGCCGAACGGGACATTGACCCGCGCCCCGACCTGCACCTGCGCGGCCAACGCCGCCGGGATCCGGTAGTCA
>CAZJCX010000198.1:920-1833 GCA_964544425.1 uncultured Verrucomicrobiota bacterium | reverse complement strand
GGTCGAGCGCCAAGTCCACCACCACTTTGGCAATGGCATTCTCCACAGGCCGGCATTGTACCGAGCCGCGCCAGCGCCGGCGAGGTTTAGCGACAAAGCGCTTTCAGCGCGCGGCACCGGAGCGGAACGATGCGGTGGCGTCTTGCCTGCGTCCGGGCCCTCGCCGGAGGAGAACGAACAAACCCAAAACGCGTTTGTCACAGCCAGCGTTCACCCCGCGGTCATACCCGTTGCGAATTCGATAGCATCGGCCGGCGGTGCGAGAGGGGATCATGAGTCAGCGGCGGCCTTCCCGATTGATTTGAAGGCGGTTGAACTCGTAGTCTCCCAGCACGTGCGCCGAGTGGCCGGCACCGGCGACATAGCCGCACATCTGGCCGAGGGCGTCGGCAGCCAACCCGATCAACAGGACCGGCGCGACCGGCCACCGGCTTGGCAAGCGCGCCAGGCGCACAAACGGAATCAGCGGCCCGGCCAGTGTGTACAACACCCGCCGCGCCGGCGACCACTCCCTCGCGCGCGCATCCGCAAACACCCGGCCGCCGTGGAACAACACCGGCCACCACACATCCCACCGGGTAAAGTTCACGTGGGCGACCTGCGCCGCCGGTTCCAGCAGCAATGTCTCCCCGCGCGCTCGCAGGTCCCAGTGCAAAACCGTTTCGGCTTCCAACAGCGCTTCGAGCCGGGCGCCGTAGGCCAGCAACACGTCGCGCTTGTAGCTCGAATAATGGCCGGGCAGAAACTCCACCGGCCCGCGCCGGCCGGGGGCGCGCCACGGGCCATATCCCAACAGAAAATCCGCCTCGCTGATCAGGTTGACCGGATTTGCGTTCCGCACCACCGGCCCGACCGCGGCGACCGGTTCGGCGTGGGCTGCGAGCAACGCCGCCGCCCAGTCCGGTTCGGGATA
>CAZJCX010000198.1:0-910 GCA_964544425.1 uncultured Verrucomicrobiota bacterium | reverse complement strand
GGCATGATCTTCCGCCAGTGCGACGAGGGGCGCGCGCGCGGCGTGAACACCGAGCGCGTTACCGTGGCCGACCGACCGCACCCGACCGGCTTCGATCACCTGCCAACCGCCCAAACCGCGGAGCGCGGATTCATCCAGTTGCAAAGCCGCGCGTGACGGGGCGACGATGACGAGTTCCAGCCGGTCGGCAATCGTCTGCGCGGTCAAGTGCGCGATCGTTCCGCGAATCACGGTGAAATCGTCGCGGGTCGTCAGGATGACCAGCGCGGGCGTAATCGGAACCACAGTTCGCGGAAGAAACCGAGCGCGTTGGCCAGTTGCGCGAGGCAGAGCAGGACCGCGAGTTGGAACGCCCGGCTCCCGCGAGTTTGGGTGAAGGGATAACGCAGCAGGTTCCAGTAAAACCCGCCCGGCTCGACCCGCATTTCCGCGCCGCGGCGTTCGGCGCGGACCGAGTGATAGTAGTGCGCCCCCCGGCCATAGTTGAAATGCTGCCGCCAAAATCGGCGCAGCGTCAGGTTGTGCGCGTGCTCGACAATCATGTCGGGCGCGTACGTGAGCCGGTGGCCGAGATGAAGCCACCGGTCGCAGAATTCGCGATCTTCGGCGGCGGCGCGGGGCAGCGATTCATCGAACCCGCCGATTTGCCGGAACGATTCCCGGCGGACGGCCATGTTGTTCGACGTGAAAAACCGCGGGCCGGCCGCGCCGCTGTTGAAGTACTCGTAGAGATAACTGACGAGTTGTTGGCTGGCCTCGGAGCAGAGATTGGCCGGTAAGGCGTTGATGATGCGGCCGCCGACAAGGTCATTGGGATGGGCGGTGAGGGCGGCGGCGGTTTGCCGGAGCCAATCGGTTGCCGGCGCGCAATCGTCGTCGGTGAAGGCGATGAATTCGCCGCGCGCGGCTT
>CAZJCX010000197.1:1116-6048 GCA_964544425.1 uncultured Verrucomicrobiota bacterium | reverse complement strand
CGATTCCGCGCCGACTTTCTTGGCGAACTCGTCGTTCAGCTCCGGCAGTTTCTTCTCCTTGATCGCCAGCACGTCCACAAAATACGTCGCCTTCTTGCCGGCCAACCCCGGCTGCGCCATGTCCGCTGGAAAATCAATCAGCACCTGCCGCTTTTCACCGGGCCGCGCGCCGACAAGCTGCTCGCAGAATCCCTTCAAAAACGCATCCGCCTCGCAATGAATCCAAAAATCCTTGTTCTCACCGAGCGTCTTCGCCGCCGCTGCCAACTCCGTGATCGGTTTGCCTTCCACCACACCGCTGTAATTGATCACCGCAAAATCACCCAGCGCCAACGGCCGGCCCTCCACCGTGATAAACTCCGCCTGCTGGTCTCGCAACGTGTCGAGCATGTTGGTGACTTCTTCCTCCTTCACCACCACTTCCCGCTTCTTCACGGGGATGCCTTTGTACTCGCCCAACTGAAACTCCGGCGCCGTATCCACCTGCGCCACGAACACGAATGGCTGGCCGGGCTGATACTGCACCTCGTCAATCTGCGGATACCCCACCACCTTCAACTGCTGCTCCTGCAATGCCGCCCGGTACTGCTCGGGGATCACCCGCCGCCGCAATTCCTCCTCGATCTCCTTCGCGTACCGGCTCGCCACCATCGCCTCGGGCGCAAACCCTGGCCGAAACCCCGGTATCCGCGCCGCCTTGCGAATCTCCTTCAACACTTCCTGCCGCGTCCCCGCGACCTGCTCCGTCGCCACCTCCACCCGCAACTTCTTCCGACACGGCCCGACATCTTCAACAGTAATTGCCATAAGTGGCCGTCACAGTAGGGAAACCCCACCGGAGCGTCAAGTTCGCACTCACCCTTGCAAAAATGAACGCCCCACTTCGCAATCCTGAACACACTCGCTCCACGTCGTGCGGGAAGACCCGCCCACCACCCGCTGGCACCGGCATTGCTAAATGGTACTTACCCTATACCACACCATACCTCGTCGAGGAGCTTCTCCACTCCTCAGACAATCAAGGCCGAGGGGTCAAAAGCTCCTCGGCCTCTCGCCTTTCCTGCCCAAAAAACTCCACGCTCGACACACCGTTCGCCCTTGCTAGATTGGACGCAACGTAAGGAGATTTTTTATGACGGCGGAACTAAAACCTTCGGATGTGGTGATATTCGGTCGGGACTGCGAGGCGACGCAGATTCCGAGCGGCAACAAGTCAGTGATTCCCAAGGGCACCGAGGCGTACGTGGGGCAGACGTTGGGCGGGAACGTCACCCTTTCGTTGCCGGGCGTCGGGCTGGCGCAGGTGATGGCGCACAACCTCGATGCGTTGCTCAAAGACGGCGTCCCGGTGGCGGCGCCCGTCACCTCCTCAGCCGGTGCGGCGCATAACGGGCCGGCGGATGAAACGGAAATCATGAAGGCGCTCAAGACCTGTTATGACCCCGAAATCCCGGTCAACATCGTGGACCTCGGCTTGGTCTATGACGTGAAACGCACCGACCTCCCTTCGCAACGCACGCGCGTGGACGTGAAGATGACCCTGACGGCGATGGGCTGCGGCATGGGCCCGGCCATTGCCGCGCAAGCGAAAGAAAAACTACTCACCGTCCCCGGCGTCGAAGAAGCCGACGTCCAGATCGTGTGGGACCCGCCGTGGAACCAGAGCATGATCACCGAGGACGGCAAGAAGCGCCTCGGCATCTGGTAGGCTTACCGGCTCAACTGCATCACGTTCTTCCAGGGGCCGGACCAAAACGCGGCACCGTCTTTGGGCGCGCTCGCGCTGAGGCAATATAATCCGTTCTCCGGCGGACCAGTGCCGACAAACACCCGGCCATCCAGCAACGCCGGCGCGCTGTAGCGGATTTGTGCGCCGACTTCGTAACTCCACAACTCGCGACCGCCCCGGCCGGACACGCAATGCACGCGGCGGCCCATCGTGCCCACCACCACGTCCGGCGCGCCGTCGCCATCCACATCGCCCACCACCGGCTCACCCATGACCATGCTGCCGAGCGGAAATCTCCAACGCGGCTGGCCGGTCTTCAGATTGAGCCGATAAACCTCCCCCGCCAAATTCACCACAAATCCGTCGAGTCCCGCCCCGGCCCACACCACGCGATGCCGCGTCCGCGTCCGCAACTCGCTAATCCGCAACTCCCACAACCGCGCGCCATCCATCCCATTCAACGCATACACCGTCCCGTTGTCGGCCGCCGCGATCGCATCCGCCACGCCGTCACCAGTCACGTCCAGCAACAACGGCGGCGCCGGAAACGGATCGGAAACTTCATAGTGCCACCGGGGCTTCCCGTCAGCCAACGCCAGACAATGCAGGGCGTTCACACCATCGCCGACGAACACCGACCGGCCATCCGCCGCCGCGCGCGCCGTGACGCGCGCCAACGATCGCTGCCAACGCAACTCGCCCGTCGCCGCGTCAAAACAATGAAACCCGGTATCGCCATCGCCCACGAACAGGTTCTCGCCTGCGATCACCGGCCACCCGATTGCCGCGTCTTGCTCGCCCGGCAGCTTCGCGCTCCACACCAATTCCCCGGTCGCCACCCGCCGCACAGCCAATCGCCGCGTCTGCGCGTCCGCGTCCGCCACAAGCGTCTCCATCGCCGCCAACCCGCCGTACGGCGAGGGTTGTGGCGACGTCTCCACCTGCCAGACCGGCACCTGTTGCTCCGGCGGGTAGCAGGCTATCTGACCGCCGCTGGTTTTCGTCAGCAATTTTCCACCCGCAACGGCGAACGCCGCGTCAAAATACGTCGCCGCGCGCGCGAACCATTCTTTGCGACCGCCGTTCCACGCGAGGCAGAAAACCTTTCGCCCCGCGCCGACCACCACGTCCGGCACCCCGTCCCGATCCACATCATCGAGCGCATAGCCGCGCCCCACCCCGGCCTCCAGCGTGATCCGCCCAAGCGGCAACCCGTTCTTGCCGGACAAACACAGCAACTGCTCCAGCCCGTTGTTGAAAATCAAATCGAGCGTCCCGTCGCGATCCACGTCCGCAAAATACGACGTCACGGCCACGTACTCCGACTCCCACAAAATCGTGTCCCCGCGGTAACACGTCGTCCCCCGCTCCTGCACCACCAGCCGCTCCGGTGATCCATCCCCGTCCAAATCCATCCACAGCGGAAACGACTGTGATGGCGCGCCCACTTCCTGATTCCCCAACGTCACCGGCGTCCGTGTCCGCGCATCACCGGGCTTCTGCGGCGTCGGCAATAACGCCACCACGGTGCCGTTCTGCGCGATGTCCTCAAGCCGCGGTGGGAACGCCAATGGCTGTCCGATGTTCGCTTTCCACCGCGACCGGCCCGTCAGCGCGGCGACACTGTGCAACGTCCCGCCGAGCGTTCCGACCAACACGACCGGCTCCTCGCCTTCCCGCGCCAGCGCCACGCAACTCTGGATTCGCCCCCCGGTCGGGAACTGCCACAACAACGCGCCCGCCCGCCCACTCAAAGCGTACAAAGTTCCGTCATCCGAACCGACGATCGCATCCAGGGTCTTGTCGCCATCCACATCGTGGAGCAAGGCTGGACCGACAATCGGGCCCTTCGTCGCGTACGTCCACAACGCCCGGCCATCCCGGCCATCGAGCGCGTACAAGGTGTGGTCAGTGGAACCGACCACCGCATCCGGCAAGCCGTCCCCGTTCAAATCGGCCGCAGCCAACGGCGCTTGCACGGCATTACCCGTGCGAAACACCCAAATGGGCACGCCGTTGCGACCGGAGAAACAATAAATCTTCCCGTCATCATCGCCCACGGCCACGTCATTGGCCCGGTCGCCATCAAAATCCGCCACGACCGGCACCGCCAACACCGTCCCGCTGGTCGGTGTTGCCCACAACGTGATCGGCGGCAGCGTGAAATCCAATTCCCGCGTCTCGCCGGCCCGCAACGCCACCGTCGCGTCCTGCGCCAGAAAATTCTCTTTGTGCGCCAGCAACGTGTACTCGTCCGTTGGCAACGTCTGCTCGATGCGCGGCCCCTGAAACGTCGCCCGGTAGCCACCCTCGCTCACGATGGTCACCCCGGCATCGGGCGGATCGGTCCGAATCCGCACCGTCGCCATCCGCCGCTGCAACGTCACCGCCAACGAACGCCGCTCACCGGGCCGGGTGCTGAACGTGAACGACTGCGGCTCGTATTCCGGCTCCTTATCCACCTGCAGCTGATACTCCGACCCCGCCCGCAACGATCGCTCCTGCGCCAATTCCGCCGCGGTCAATTCCACTCCGTCCAACATCACCCGCGCCGCGGTCGGCTGCACCGTCAACCGCAGCGCGCTGGGCCGGGCGTTCAACGCCAGCACGATGCCGTTGATCGTCAAAAACACCACCACCGCGTAGATCAGCAACGCTTTCGCGTGCCGCCGCAGTTGCCGCGCGGTCCGCACGACCGGCCCGACCGGCTTCGCCTCGATCGGCTCCCCCGCGAGAAACCGGCTGATGTCCTGCGTCATTTCCAGCGCCGACTGGTACCGGCGTTCGGGGGCTTTCTCGATGGCTTTCCCGCAAATCGTCTCCACGTCGCGATGGATTTTCCGGTTCAACTTGTGCGGCGGCACCGGGTCGGCCTGCAATATCTTCTGCAAAATCTCCACCACATTGTCGCCCGCAAATGCGGGCCGGCCGGTCAACATCTCGTACAACGACACGCCAAGCGAAAACACATCCGACCGCGCATCCGCCTGTGCGGTCCGGCCGCTGGCTTGTTCGGGCGACATGTACCGCGGCGTCCCCATCACCTGCCCGGTCACCGTCAGGTTCATCTGGTCGCCGCTGAGTTCCTTCGCCAACCCAAAATCCGTCACCCGCACGCGCCCCTGTTTATCAATCAGCACGTTGCCGGGCTTCACGTCGCGATGCACCACGCCCTGCTCGTGGGCATACTGCAACGCCGCCGC
>CAZJCX010000197.1:0-1020 GCA_964544425.1 uncultured Verrucomicrobiota bacterium | reverse complement strand
GCTGCCCGTCGAACACGCCGAAATCATGGATCGGGACGATGTTCGGATGCTGCAGCCTCGCCGCCGCGCGCGCTTCGTGGAGAAACCGTTGCACCTGTTCCGACGACGCCGCCACACCGCTCTGGAGAACTTTGAGCGCAACGAGCCGGTTCAGTCCCTTTTGCCGGGCTTTGAAAACGATGCCAACACCGCCGCGCGCCACCTCCTCCAGAATCTCGTAATTCCCAAACTCCGCCATCACATCCGGCGGGAGCGGCGGCCGCGGTCCGGTGGAACCGTTGACGATCGTGGGCGACCGGGGCGCGTCCGGGATTGTCGGTTCATCAGCCACTGCGCCGCAGTATAGCCGCGCGCGGACCGAGGTAAAGCCTGCGACTTAGGCGCCGACCGGCAGATAGATGTGGAACGTCGTGCCCTTGCCAACTTCGCTCTCGACTTGGATCGCGCCGCGATTCTGGTTGATCAACTCACAGATGATCGCGAGACCGAGGCCGGTGCCTTGCGTCTTGGTGGTGAAGTACGGCTGGAAAATCTTCTGGAGGTTCTCGGGCGAAATGCCGCAGCCGGTATCCTGCACGGCGATGTGGACGAACGGCTGTTGCGGGTTGTACTCCTGCGCCCGGTAGGCGGGCGACGCAGGACCGGCTTCCGCGCGGTCGGCGCTGAAGTGGAGTTTGCCCTTGCCTTCCATCGCCTGCACGGCGTTGACGCCGAGATTCAGGACGATCTGCAGGATTTCCGCCGCGTGCGCTTTGCACTTCAAGGACGGATCGTCGCAGTGATGACTCAGTTCCAGCCCGCGATTCGCCGGATGCGCTTTCACCAGCGACGCGGCGTCCTCGACGAGTTTCGCGGCCTCAACCCAACCCGGCTCCGATTGGCGGACGCGGGAGAAACTAAGAAAGCGTTTGGCGATTTCCTTGCAGCGTTCGATCTCGCGCTGGATGTTGCCGAGCCGCTGCTGGAGTTGCTGCGCGGCGGCGGGCTTGCCGGTTTCCAACGCGGTCAGATCGCGCGCCA
>CAZJCX010000196.1:0-6071 GCA_964544425.1 uncultured Verrucomicrobiota bacterium | reverse complement strand
AGGGCGTCGTCCGTCGCCGTGTCGCAGGCGTGGAGGGCGATGAGGACGTCGACCGCGTCGAGCGCTGTTTCCGCAATCGTCCCGGTCTCAAACCGCAAGCCGGTGAAGTGATTGGCTTGCGCGATGCGATTGGATTGCGCCACCAACTCGGCCCGCGCGTCGATCCCCCGCACGTCGCCGCCGAGCAATTCGTACGCGGCGAAGGTGAGATAGCCTTTGCCGCAGCCCATGTCCACGAGCCGCAGCTTGTCGCGGCGCGGGACGAGGCCGGTGAGGATTTCGGCGAACTTGTCGATCTGGCGCAGCTTGTCGGGCGTGGCGCGGAGGGCGTGGAGCCACGCCGCTTGCGGGTGGATGAGCCGGTGTTTCACCCGGTCGTGCGCCGGGCAGGCCGGCTGGGTGTGCTGCGGCCGACCGAGCTTGAGCTTCTTGGCCCCGCGTTTCCAGTCGGCCGAAAACGCCGTGGTGAACAGGTGCGCGCTGGCAAAGTCACCAGCCAACAGCCGGGCGATGGCCGCGCGGGCATCGTCGGCCGCCAGATTCTTCGTCACATCGCGGGTGGCGTGCCGGTAGACGAACTGGAGCCGGTCGCCCTCGGCGAGCGTGACCGGACGGATGAAGACGTTGCGCAGCGAATCGTCCGCGCCGCGATACGCGCCGAGGGTCAGTTTGACGAAAGTGCCGGCCGCCAGCGAGCTGCGCAGGCGGTCGAGAAGTTGTTCCAGCGGCGCCATGGCCGGTGATTTTGCCAAAATCCGGGTTGAATGAAAGCGCGGTCTGGCAGGTGGATTCGCGTTCCCGCGGCAACGGGCTTGCCGAATCGCCCGCCGACTGCTATAAGCGCCGCCATGACTGCAAAACGGAGAGACTCTCAGGAGGGGCAGCATGAGTGATCCCGGCGGCCAAACCTTCACCCACTTGCAGTGGCGTGAGATGGAAAAACAAATCGGCACGCCAGGTCCAAAACCGACTGCCGAGAAGAAAGTCCCTGCCGGCATTTGCGGCATCCTGCTCGGTGCGCTCGGCGTCCACAAGTTCATCCTCGGCTACAAAAAACAGGGCTGGATCATGCTCCTCGTCAGCGTCCTCACCCTCGGTCTGCTGGCCGGCGTGATGGGCCTCATCGGCTTGATCGAGGGAATTATTTACCTGACCAGATCTGACGAGGAGTTTGTCCGCCGCTACGTAACTGGCAAGAAAGTCTGGTTTTAGTCTCAATGCCTGTTCGGCGACGGGACCGTAGCCGCACCCTTGTGCGGTGCGCCCGGCCACCAAAGAAGCGATTCGCACCGGCGGAAAAACGAGGTTGAACGGGGGCGGCGGGTCGCATATCGTCCGCGCCCGGTACCCATGCCGAAGCGGACGGACATTTCCAAGATCTTGATCATCGGCAGCGGCCCGATTGTCATCGGGCAGGCTTGCGAGTTCGATTATTCGGGGACGCAGGCGTGCAAGGCGTTGCGGGAGGAGGGATATCAGGTCGTACTGGTGAACTCGAATCCGGCGACGATCATGACCGACCCGGAGTTTGCCGATGGGACGTACATCGAGCCGATCACGCCGGAGGCGGTGGAGAAGATCATCGAGCGCGAGCGGCCGGATGCGTTGTTGCCGACGTTGGGCGGGCAGACCGGGTTGAACACGGCGATGGCGTTGTGGCGGAGCGGCGTGTTGCAGAAGCACGGCGTGGAGATGATCGGCGCGAAGGCGGAGGCCATCGAGAAGGGCGAGGATCGGCTGAAGTTCAAGGAGGCGATGCAGAAGATCGGCCTCGACCTGCCGCAGAGCGGCGTGGCGCATACGCTCGACGAGGCCCGCGAGATCACGAAGCAGATCGGCCGGTTCCCGGTGATCATCCGTCCCGCGTACACGCTCGGCGGGACGGGCGGCGGGATCGCGTACAACCGGGAAGAGTTCGATGACATGGCGCAGAAAGGTCTCGAAGCGTCGCCGGTCACGGAGATCCTCGTCGAGGAATCGCTGATCGGCTGGAAGGAGTACGAGACCGAGGTGATGCGCGACAAGGCCGACAACTGCGTCATCGTCTGCTCGATAGAAAATTTCGATCCGATGGGCGTGCATACCGGCGATTCGATCACGGTCGCGCCGATTCAGACGTTGACCGACAAGGAATGGCAGATCATGCGCGACGCGAGTTTCGCGTGCATCCGCGAGATCGGCGTGGAGACGGGCGGGTCGAACATCCAGTTCGGTGTGAATCCCGAAAACGGCCGGATGGTGATTATCGAGATGAACCCGCGCGTGAGCCGGTCGAGTGCGCTCGCGTCGAAGGCGACCGGCTTCCCCATCGCGAAGATCGCGGCGAAACTGGCGGTGGGCTACACGCTGGACGAAATCCCCAATGACATCACCAAGACCACCCCGGCCAGTTTCGAGCCGACGATTGATTACGTGGTGACCAAGATTCCGCGGTTCGCGTTTGAGAAATTCCCGCAAGCGAACCCGACACTGACGACGCAGATGAAAAGCGTCGGCGAGGTGATGGCGATTGGCCGGACGTTCAAGGAATCGCTCCAGAAAGCGTTGCGCGGTCTCGAAATTGGCGCGCACGGTCTGGGCGGCGGCAAGTGGGGTGGCGGCCGGGAGTTGGTGGACCGCGATCTCATCGAGCGCAAACTCATCACCCCGTGCGCCGAGCGGATTTTCTACATCCGCCACGCCTACCGGGCCGGTTTCTCGACTGAAGAGATTTACCGGCTCTCCAAGATTGACCCGTGGTTTCTCCAAAACATCAAGGAGATCATCGAGGTCGAGGACGAGTTGGCGAAAGCCGGCAAGCTCGAAGCGTTGGTCTAACGGCGTCGGCTGTGGCCGCGCTTGCCAAGCGCGGCTGCAGGGTTGCGCATAATTCGCTTGCTGGGCAGGGAGTGATTCGGCATTTTGGCGGCCCTTTCAGGAGTTACGACATGAGCAAAACCTACAATGTGGCGGTGGTCGGAGCGACCGGGGCGGTCGGCATCGAGATGATTGAGACGCTGGAAAAGCGGAATTTTCCGGTGAAGAGCCTGCGGTTGTTCGCCTCGGAGCGGAGCGTCGGCAAGAAGCTGAAGTACAAAGGGAGCGACGTCACGGTGGAGTTGCTCACGAAAGACATTTTCCAGGGGATTGACTTCGCCCTGTTCAGCGCGGGGGCCAGCCGGTCGAAGGAGTTTGCCGGGCCGGCGGTGGCGGCGGGGTGCGTGGTGATTGACAACTCGTCGGCGTTTCGGATGGAGCCGGACGTGCCGTTGGTGGTGCCGGAAGTCAATCCCGACGACGCCAAACGGCACAAGGGCGTCATCGCCAACCCCAACTGCTCGACCGCCATCATGCTGGTGGCGGTGTATCCGCTGCACAAGGTGAACCCGGTCAAACGCATCGTGGTTTCGACCTATCAGGCCGCGAGCGGCGCGGGCGCGAAAGCGATGGCGGAGTTGGAGGAGCAGAGCGCGAAGGTGTTACGCGGCGAAAAAGAGATCCGAGCGGATGCGTTGCCGCAGCGGATCGCGTTCAACCTGTTTCCGCACGTGGACGTGTTTCTCGACAACGGCTATACCAAGGAAGAGATGAAGTTCGTGAACGAATCGCGCAAGATCATGCATCACCCGACTCTGAAAATCGCGGCGACCTGCGTGCGCGTGCCGGTCTACCGGGCACACAGCGAAGCGGTGAACATTGAGTTCGAGCGGCCCATCACGCCGGCGGAGGCGCGGGCGATTCTCGCAAAGGCGCCCGGTGTGCAAGTCGTGGACGATCCGGCCAACAAGAAATACCCGATGCCGATTGATGCGTCCGGGATGTACGACTGTCTCGTGGGGCGCATCCGGCAGGATGTGTCGCGGGATGACGGCCGGGGGCTCGATCTGTTCGTGAGCGGCGACCAGCTGTTGAAGGGCGCAGCGTTGAACGCCGTGCAGATCGCCGAATTATTGGTGTAGCCGCGGGCTTCAGCCCGCGCAGGCTAAAGCCTGCGGCGACGGGACCGGCAGTTAATCCAAAGCCGGTAATCAGTAGCCGGGACTGCCGGGGGTGCGGAAACCGCCTAGGCCGCCGCTACCTTCCCAACTTTGGGGACGGTTCCACGGGATGGTGCTGACTTCGTCCTCGCGTGTGCTGGCGCAGCCGGTGAGTATCACCGCCGCGATCAGTATGAGCAGGGCGCGCGGCACAAGCGTTACATCTTCTTCAAGACCACCGTGTCGCCTTCGCGCGGGGCGGACTTCGTGAAGCCCGGCAGCAAATCCGCAACGCTGCTGTTGGGATACACGGTGGTGACTTTGGCTTTGG
This sequence comes from uncultured Verrucomicrobiota bacterium, assembly GCA_964544425.1. GTDB lineage: Bacteria > Verrucomicrobiota > Verrucomicrobiia > Palsa-1439 > Palsa-1439 > OMJI01. The sequence goes on along the minus strand of CAZJCX010000196.1, from coordinate 1,784 downwards.
CGACGAGGCTGGTGTCGCGGTACACGAGAAATTCCGAGTTGGGCTGGACGCGCTGTCCTTTGCCAATATCCATGATCAGGAAGTTCCACTGTGATTTGGCGAGCGCGACGCGACCCCGCAGATCGGCCGGCGAGGTGGTGGCTTCTTCGAGTTTCTTGGCGAGCGCATCTTTCTCGCCGGTCAACGCCCCGACCTTTTCAGCGAGGACTTTGTTCTCGGTGGTCATCGCTTCAATCTTCTTGGAAAGCTCTTCGATGCTGCCGACGTCAATGCTGCCCAGCTTCTCTTGCAACGCCGCCATTTCCTTGGCGGACTGGTCCACTTTCTCCTTCAACCCGGCAACTTCCTGCTCCACGGCTGCCTTGGCCCGGCCGAGGTCTTCGATATCGCGGCGGCGTTGGCCAAGTTCGATGTCTTTCGCCTCGAGGTTGGCTTTGGCGGCAGCGAGGTCGTTTTCGGTCTGTTTGAGTTGGCCGGTGGTGGCCGTCAGCTCGGTTTGGGTCTGGCCCAGTTTGGCGCGGGTCTGATCCAAGTCAGCCGTCTTGCTGGCGAGGTCGTCCTTGAGGCCTTGTTTCTGGCCGCTGAGCCGGAAGGCAAAGAAAAGCGAAGCGGCGCAGGCGACGATGATGACGATGGGCGCGATCTTAACAAGAGCTTTCATGGCAGTGGTCTCCGTCCTGGGATTGTTTCACTGAGCGGTGGCATAGTAGTCAAAACGCCGCGCCAGTGTCAACTGTCCCGTCGCTTACGCGAGCACCCGAGTCGCGCGCTCCATCAGCTTGGGAATGTCCACGTGGTTGGGGCACAGGGCGGCGGCTTGGCCGAAGTCCACGCCGTCCAACCGCCGGGCCGCGGCCGGCAATCTGGCGAACAATTCCCGGGCTTTCAGCGGGTCGTGATAGGCGTCGTGATACGTCAGCAGTCGCAACGTATCGCCGACCCGGACGTCGGGCGGCAGCGCCGCGCCGCAGATGTGATCGCAACCGGCGCAGTAACCGCATTGCGTGACGGCGGCGTATTGTTGGAGCGCCTGCCGGTCGGTCTGGGTCAGCTCCCTGCGATCCAGCGCGGCGGCGATGTTCTCCTTCAATTTGTCGAGCGTGTCCATGTGGGAGACCGCCGCGGCAATCCGCTCATCGGCCCAGACGGCCTTGAGCACGGCTTGGTGTTTCGTGAACTGCGAGCCTTCAAACTTTTTCACCTGCTCCTCGAACGACGCGGCCGAGCCTTGCGTCTTCATCGCGATCAGGCCGATGTTGGCTTTGTGGCAGGCGTCCATCGCCTCGTTGAGTTCCTTGTTGCCGTACTCGCGGAAGTTGTACTTGAACATGATCGCGTCAATCCACCCCAGCCCGGCGGCGGTGTTGAGCAGTTCGGCGACCGTGTTGTTGTGACAGGAGAATCCGAAATGCTTGATCTTGCCGGCCTTCTTCAACTTCTCGACAGCCGCGCGCATCTCGTCGTTCAGAAACTTCTTTTCCACCAGCGCGTGGAGGAAGAACAACTCGACGTGATCGGTCTGCAACCGCTCGAAACTCTGTTCCAACACCTTCACCATCCCGCCCGGCGTGTGGTCGTCCGACTTGGTGGTGATCCAGATGTCTTTGCGCTTGCCGGTGCGCTGGATGAAATTGCCGAGGGACGACTCGCTGGTGCCGCCTGCGTAACAATCCGCCGCATCGTAGTAGTTCACGCCAAACCGCAGCGCCTCGGCCAGCCGGGGATCAAACCGCGGATCGAACTTCATCGCCATGCCCATCAACAGAATCGGCACTTTCTCGCCG
>CAZJCX010000195.1:5368-6117 GCA_964544425.1 uncultured Verrucomicrobiota bacterium | reverse complement strand
CCCAACATGCCCGGTAGTAGTCCAAGAGCGCCGCATCACCGGGATAATCGCGCCGAAGCTTGAGGAGAAAATCGCCGTTGCCGGTCGTCGCCCATTTCCCGTCCGCCAGCAGCGCGTGTTGCGGCGGGAGTTTATGGAAGGCAGGATCGAGCCGCACAGAAGAACCGCCGCGCTGATCCAGCGCCGCGACAGCCGACCAGTATTCGCGCTCGAAGTAGAAGCCGAGCACGAACGGGCGTGCGATAGCGACGCCACCGAGAATCGCTGCCGCGATCACTGCCACCCCAATCGCCCGCTGCCATGAAGGGAGCCACCAACTCATCGCACACAACCTCGTCTCTCGCAGAATCGCGCCCAACAAGGAGTGGACGCTTCTCCCCCTCACAGCACTTGAGCTTGTACCGTTTTTTTTCTCGCCGTCAACTCTCGTTTTGTGACAAATCGCGGGCATGTTGCGTTACCTCGGCACCGGTCACCGGCAATTTGGGACGTTCCCGATGAATGTGCATTGCCGGGAGAATTGGGAATTCTTCGCGGTCGTGCGCGGGCGGTGCGGTGTGACGTTTCGGGAGGACGAGCGGCCGGTATTGCACAGCCACCGGCTGTGGGTGTTCCCGCCGGAAACGGCGCACGGGTGGGGCGGGACGCGGAGCGAGATTTGTCACGTCGCGGTTTTTCACTTTGGCGCGGTGCCGCCGTTGCTCGACAAGATCGTCCGCGCGCGGGGGTGGCTGGAACGCGCGCTCACT
>CAZJCX010000195.1:0-5358 GCA_964544425.1 uncultured Verrucomicrobiota bacterium | reverse complement strand
AGAGGTGCGGACGGTCACGCAACTCGCCGCAACGCTCGCGCCGCATCACGCGCGACCGACCGAGCGCAGTTTGTTGGTCTTCGAGCACGCACTGCTCACGTTGTCGTTGATGGCGTTGGCCGGCGAGCCGGTCGGCGATGCGGAGACTGTGCGCGGGGTGGCGTTGCGGAAAGTGGAGGCGGCGTTGACGTGGTACGCGGCGCATTTGACGGAGCAACCGAAGTATGACGCCGTCGCCCACGCGATTCATGTTTCGGAGCGGCAACTGCGCCGGCTCTTTCATCAAGTCCGGCAGGAAAGTGTCCACCGCGCCTTCACGCGCGTCCGGTTGAACCGCGCGCTCGAATTGCTTTCGGAGACGAACCTGAAACTGGAAGAGATTGCGCGGCGCAGCGGATTTTCCGGCGCACCCGATTTCTGCCGCGTTTTCAAGGCGCACCGGAAGATCAGCCCCGATGCGTGGCGGAAACACCAACTGCCCGCCTACCGGTTGGAGTTGCAGCGGAAACGAAAATAGAAGCCGTTTGGGCCGATCCCTGCCGGCGGGTGGGTGACTTTCACCCGCACGGTGTTCTCCCCGGCCCGGAGCACGACCGGCACCGCATCCTCGTCCGGCTCGGCGGAGCGGTGGACGATTTTCTCAAACACCTGCTCGCCGTTCAGCCAGACTGTGATTCCATCGCCGCTGCCGACGAAGAAGGTAGCCGGGCCGCCTGCGCCGCCATCAATCGTGAACGTCTCCTCATTGCGCAGACGAAATTCTACCGGCGTTTCCCTCTCCCCACCGGGGAGAGGGTCAGGGTGAGGGGGCAGTCGAAACGCGCTGCTGGCGCGCACAAATACCGGCACCTTCGCCAACGGCACGTCCACCACGAGATTGGTCGGCCCCGCAATTTTCTCTCCCGTCCACGCATCGCGCCATTCGCCCGCCGGCAGGTACACGTCGCGGTCGTTGAACTCATCCAGCACCGGTGCCACCAGCAAATCGTCGCCGAGCATGAATTGATCGTCGCACCGCCGCGCCTGCGGATCGTCCGGCCAATCCCAAATCAACGGTCGCCACATCGGCACACCGTCCGCGCTGGCTTGCCGGGCGGCATTCAGCAGATACGGCTGCAACTGTTCCCGCACGGCGAAACACCACCGGGCCACGCGGACGGCGCGTTCGCCGAAGTACCACGGCTCGCGCGGCGGGATGCCGTGAAATTGCATGATCGGGCTGAAGGTCCCCAGTTGCATCCACCGAATGTATAACTCGGGCGAGGGATGGCCCGTGTACCCGCCGATGTCGTGCCCCCAAAACGGAAACCCGCTCAATGCCGCGCTCAACCCCGCCCGCACCACGCGCCGCAACGATTTCCATTCCGCGTGCTGATCCCCGGCCCAGAAGAGAGAATTGCCGGCACACCACGCATTGGCCGACCGGGCGAAGGTGATGCCGTTGCTCGGGAATGCAGCCAGCGCTGCGCGCTGGTAGTGATAGGGAAGCTGGTTGTGAAACTCGGGATCGGGATGGCGTTCGCCGCCGTCGGTCTTGAAGCCGGCCACGCCCATTTCAACGAGCGGCCGGTGGAGATCGGTCCACCACGCCCGGGCGGCGGGCTGGCGGAAATCTATTTTGCGCCCGTTCTCCAGCCAGTCGGTCACGTACTCGCTGCCGTCTTCATTCAGCACGAGCCAGCCGTTTGACTTGGCGACCTCGTAGGTGGTCGCGCTCGGCCAGATGCTCGGCGTTTCCCAAAGGACGACGTGGACGCCACGCTCTTTCAGTTTTGCCAGCCAGCCGGCCGGGTTGGGATACCGGTTGGTTTCGAATTGGAAATCCTGCAACGACCGCGCCCACGCTTCGAGGACGATGACGCCGGGTTTGAGGCCGAGTTTTTCGCTGCGGTCGAGCACGCGGTCCACGTCGTAGGCGGAGAGGTAGGAATTGCGCGAGTACCACGGCTGGAACACCCACGCGGGCGGCAGGGCCGGTCGGCCCACCCGCTTCGTGTACTGCTGCGAAATCTCGCGCGGCGTGCCGGTAAAGCGGACGATGTTCGTCGAGTTCACCTTCATCCCGTCCCGCAGATCAAACGTGACCTTGCCGGGATCGGTCACAAACCAACCCTCACCGGCCGAACTAATCAGAAACGGCACGGCAAAGTAGGACGAGTTCGGTCCGCCCTGCGCCATGTCGCGCGCCCAGACTTCGATCTCGCGTCCGGCCAGGTTCCACGCCTCGAACCGCTCGCCGAGTCCCCAGAAGAAATTGGTCGTCGTCGGCGCACCGGTGCTGGCGCGGACGCGGAACACCGCGTTGCTGTCGGCGTCCAACACCGCGAAGCCGGGCGGCGTGACCCACCGGTCGCCGTCCACGACGTATTTGAACCGGTAAGTACCGGGTTCGAGCGCAACGGATTTCTCCCACACGCCATTTGTGCCGGCCGTCATCGCAAACGCCGGGTCGGTTACCCTACCGGCCTCGTTGCGCGCCCATTCATTGAAATCACCGGCCAGATAAACGGTGCGCGCGGCAGGGGCGGTGAATTGAAAAACCGTTTCACCGAATGCGGCACACGTCAGCGCCAGCCAGATTGTGAACCACCACATCATTTGCGTTTCACGACCACGTCGTGCGCTTGCCGGAGTTTCACGATGGAGTCCGGCGGGCAGACGCCGCGCCAGAGGACGTTCGGGTAGAGCACGCTGCCGCGGCCGATGACGCTGCCGGGGGTGAGCACGCAATTGCAACCGATGTCGGCACTGTCGCCGATGAGCGCGCCGAATTTGCGCAAGCCGGTATCGTGACCGTCCACGGTGACGTTGCCTTTGGTGGATTTGAGGTTGGAGAGGATCACGCCGGCGCCGAGATGCGCTTTGTGGCCGAGGATGGAGTCGCCGACGTAACTGAAATGGGGAACCTGCGCGCCGTTGAAGAGGACGGCGTTCTTGAATTCGCTTGCGTTGCCGAGCACGCAGCCGTCGCCGATGATGACGTTGCCGCGCACGTAGGCGCTGGAGCGGATTTCGCAATTCTTCCCGATGATGGTCGGGCCTTTGATGACCGCGCCGTGTTCGATGGTCGTGCCCTCGCCGATGAAAACGTCCGGCGCGATGTACGGCGTGCCGGTGATGCGGCCGTGGTTGCCGGGCTGGAGGTGGCGTTTGGTGAAATCGCCGATTTGGCCGAGCGTCTCCCAAGCCGACCGGCAGCCGGCGAAGAGTTGCGGAAAAGGAAACTGCGTGAGGTCGAAAAGATCGTGAGGCGCGAACATGGCCGGCATGGTAGCCGGGACGGTTCAATCGCGCAATGACTTCAAGTGGGTGTGGAGGAGTTGGGCTTGCTGAGCGAAATCGTGGGTGGGGTTGGCGTAGGGGGCTTTGAAGTAGAGGCTGAGCCACGATTGCGCGCCGGTCGCGCCGTGGCGGTGGGCGAGGGCGAGGAAGCGGACGAGGTCGAGGCACATCGGGGCGGCGAGGATGCTGTCGCGGTATTGGGCGCTGATGCGGATTTGCATGGGCAGGCCGAGGAAGCCTTCCAGATCAATGTAGTCCCAGCTTTCCTTCGTGTCGCCGCGCGGCGGGAAGTAATTGATTTGGACGAGGTGGAATGGGTCGTAGCCGAGCAGCGGGGCGAGAAGTTTGGATTTGTCGCGGATCTTTTGCCGGCCTTTGACGGGGTGGCCGACGATTTTGCCGTCGTCGTTGCCAAGCAAGTTGGTGGAGAACCAGCCGGTGACGCGGAGGTCGCGCGCGCGCAAGGCCGGGGCGAGGACGGATTTCAGCCAGGTCTGGCCGGTCTTGCCGTCGCGGCCGGCGAAGGGGATGTCGGTGAGCCTGTCCTCCCGGCATTCGTTGGGGGTGAAATTGATGAACGGGCAGCCGGTATCCTGCGCGGCTTGGGCGTATTGGGCGGAGGCGCGGTTTTCGCCGGTGGGGATGAGGTTGAGGACGATGACGGTGTCGAGCCGGTGGGCGCGGCGGAATTTTTCGATGTCGCGCGCCGGCGCGCGGCTGACGGGCCACGGGCGGAGCCGCGCGAGTTCTTTGGCGATGGGGTGCAGTCGGTGGGGTTCGAGGACGCGGTGGCGGATGGCGGATTCGAAGAGCGTTTCGCCGCGCGGGTCCCAGCCGGTGATGATGAGGTCGTCCCAGTCCGGTAGACCGTGCGATTGCCGGTACGGTTCGGAGAGGAGCGCGACGGGGGCGGTGAGGCGGCGGCGTAGGAGCGCGACCCCGGCCACGAGCGTGGAGGCGACGGCGCCGTTGAGGCCGGCGATGCAGATACCGATTCGGCTCATGGTCGCGGCGGGTAGAACTTGCCGAGGCGATTTGTCCAGGTCCGGACATCGCTGCCGTAGTCGTTGCCGAGCTGGATGGTGAGGGTGACCGGGTTGGTTTGTGGCTGGGGGAAGTTGAAGCGGGAGAGGTCAAGTCTGAAGGTGCCGCGCAGGCTGTTGAATTGGAGGTTGATCCTGGGGATCGCGCCGACGGGGGTGCGGTAGCTGAGGACGCCGCGGCGTAGTTTCAGGTTCAAGTCGTCGGGGCGCAGCATGAGGTTGAGGGTGTTGGTGCCGCCGCCGAAGTTGATTTTGAGGACATCGTTGCTGGTGAAGCTGCGGTCGGATTGGTTCGTGAGGATGCAGAGGCCGCTGACTCTGAAGATGCTGCCGAGGTTGTTGGTCGGGGCGTGGAGTAGGCCGGTTTTGGGGAGGATGTGGAGCGTTGGCGTGTCCGGGGCCGGCAGGACGGTGACGGTGAACGTGTGGGTGTCGTAGCTGTGCGTTGTGTCTTTGGCGCCGAGCACCATTTCGACTGTGCCGGTGAACCCTGCGTTGGGGAAGACCCACAGCCGGCTGAGATCGTCAATCGAGGCGTCGAAGCTCGCGGGGAAATTGCCGGTCGCGGTGTCTTCCAGCGCGAGGCTCGGTTGGTCGCCATCAATATCAATCACGGTGAACGGGGCCATCACGGCGCCCGCGATTTGCGTGGTGATCAGCGTGTGCGGGAGCGGTCTCATGAAGGCCGGGGCGTTGACGGTGTTGCTGACGATGTTGACGGTGATGGTGCCGGTGGCGGTGGTGCGGTTGGTGGCGGTGGCGCGGACGGCGACGAAGACGGTGCCGGTGACGTTGCGGGCGGTGTTGAGGCGGAGGACGGCGTCCTGCCGGTTGGAGATGATGGCGGCGCTGTGGATGATGACCGGGGTGAGCGGGACTTCGTTCGAGACGGCGGTGCCACTGATGCGTTCGAGGATGTCGAACCCGCGCGTCAACTGGCCGAAGATGGTGTAGTTGAAGTCGAGCGCCTGAGGCGAAAGCCGGTTGGAGTCGGTCACGGAGAGGTCGGCTTGGGTGATGAAGAACTCGCTGG
>CAZJCX010000194.1:4377-6279 GCA_964544425.1 uncultured Verrucomicrobiota bacterium | reverse complement strand
ACGCGGTGAAGGCCAATCCGGACCCGGCGATTGTGAAGACTCTCTTCGATGCGGGCGCGAGTTTCGACGTGGCGTCGCTGCCGGAGTTTCGCGTGGTGCACGAGTACATCAAACATCTACCGGCGAAGGAACGGCAGGATTGGATTTGGGACAAGATCATCTACGCCAATCCCATCAAGGCCACCGAGACGTTGCAGGAACTTGATCCATACCGGCCGCTGGTGACGTACGACAATTCCGAGGAGATCAAGAAGATCAAAAAGCACGCCCCGCGCGCCGGGCTGGCCTTGCGCTTGAAGGTGCCGAACACCGGCGCGATGGTCGAACTGTCCTCCAAATTCGGCGCGGCGCCTGGGGAAGCGGTGGATCTCATTTTGGAAGCCGACCGGGCGGGACTGATCGTGGAGGGACTCAGTTTCCACGTCGGCAGTCAGACGACGAACTTCGAGAATTACGTCGCCGCGTTAAGCCTTGCGGCCAACATTTTCCGCGAGGCCAAAGACCGCGGCTACCGCAAGATGAACTTGATTGATATCGGCGGCGGCTTCCCGGCTCCCTACGACGCGACGGTGAAACCATTCCGCGACCTCGCCCGGCTGATCAATCGCGAGATTGACCGGCTGTTTCCGAAAGACATTCAGATTCTGGCGGAACCCGGTCGGTTCATGGTCGCCACCGCCGGGACGGCGGTCTCAAAAATCATCGGCAAGGCACGGCGCGACGGCAAACTCTGCTACTACATTGACGACGGCGTGTATCACACATTCTCCGGCGTGATTTTCGATCATCTGCAGTATCACCTGCAATCATTCAAGAAAGGCCCGACTGAGATTTGCTCGGTGTTCGGCCCGACGTGCGACGCGCTCGACGTGGTTTCGATGGCGGAGAATCTGCCGAGCAACCTGGAACTCGGCGATCTGCTCTTCACCCAGAACATCGGCGCCTACAGCGCCGCTTCGTCCACCTATTTCAACGGATTCCCCCCGGCGCAAGTCGTCCACGTGAATCAGTGAAAAATCAAACGGGCGCACCCGGTCAGGCGCGCCCGTTTGTGACTGCACGGTGCCGGGCTACTTCGACTTCACCTGCGTCCACAACTCGTCGTAGAGGCGGGTCTTGCGACCGAGGTCCTTGAGAAACTCGAGCTTGGGCAGCATTTCGGGCGGCGGGTAAATAGCCGGGTTTTTCAGGTCATCGGGCTTGACGAACTCCTTCGCCGCCTTGTTGGGTGTGGCGTACTGGTTGAAGTTCGACAGCTTCGCGCCGACTTGCGGGTCAAGGATGTAGTTGATGAATTTCTCGGCCATGTCGCGGTTGGGCGCTTTGGCCGGTATCAGCAGGTTATCGAGCCAGATCTCGCCGCCTTCTTTCGGGACGAAGTAACGGGTGCCGGCCCCGGCTTCTTCGTTCATACCGCGGACAGCATCGCCATTATAGACGACAGCCATTGCGGTCTGTTTTGCGAGCACCTTGTTCTTGCCGCCGACGCCACCCTCGAAACCTTGGGAGCGTTTCTTGGCTTCGAGCAGCAGGTCGCGCGCTTTTTTGAGAATCTCCGGATCGGTGGTGTTGACACTGTGCCCCAAGTACCGGAGCGCGGCGCTGAAACATTCGCGCATCGAATCAATCAACAGGAACTGGCCCGGTTGCTTCTTCGCGTCAAAGATCAAGCCCCACGTTTCCTCGACCGGCTTGCCCTCTTCCTCGCGGACGTAGATGCCGACGGTGCCCCATTGGTACGGCGCGCTGTATTTGTTGCCGGGATCGAACGGCGGGCTGGCAAACTTGGCATCCACGTGTTTGAGGTTCGGGATGTTGTCGTGGCGCAAAGGCTGGACGAGTTTGCGCTTGATGAGCACCGGCACGATGTAATCGGTCGGCACACAAATATCGTAGAGCGAG
>CAZJCX010000194.1:0-4367 GCA_964544425.1 uncultured Verrucomicrobiota bacterium | reverse complement strand
CGCCGCCTTGCTCGAGTTTGGACAACATGCTTTCGTTGTCCTCATACAAGTCCGTGGTCACCTTGCAATCGAACTGTTTCTCGAACTCGGTGACGACGTCTGGATCGATGTACTCGCTCCAGATGTAGAGGTTGAGTTTGTTCTTCTGCGCCCACGCGGAGCCGGCGAGCAGCACCGCCGCGATGAGCACTGCGATTTGCTTAAGCATGACTTATCCTCCTGCTGGTTGTTGGCGGCGCTGCAACAGCGTCACGCCAATGGTTCCAATCACCGACGCCAACACAATCAATGTGGACAACGCATTGATGTCCGGCGTCACCCCTCGTTTCACCGATGCGTAAATCAGGATCGGCAACGTCGTCGCCCCCGGTCCGGTCGTGAAGAAGCTAACCACAAAATCATCCAAGCTCAACGTAAAAGCCAACATCCCCCCCGCCAGCACACCCTGCAGCATCTGCGGAAATGTCACGTGCCAGAACACCTGCCACGATGTCGCGCCCAAATCATGCGCTGCTTCCTCGATGGCCGGGTCCATCCCCACCAATCGTGACCGCACCACGATCGCCACAAACGGAATCTGAAACGTGATGTGCGCGATGATCATCGTCCCCATCCCCAACTCGAACATCCCAGTCCAATCCCGCACCAACCCGAAAAACATCAACATCGCCACCGCCATCACGATATCGGGAATCACCACCGGAATGTACATCATCCACGAAAACAGTTTCTTCCCCGGAAACCAATACCGGCTCAGTCCGTACCCCAGCATCGTCCCAATCACCGTGGCCACCACCGTGCTCGCCCCCGCCAGCATAAACGTATTCAGCGCCGCCTTCTGTTTCAGGCCGTCGGCGAGCAATTTCCCGTACCACTCCGTCGTGAATCCCGCCCACGGCCCGCCATACTTGGACGCGTTGAACGAGTACACCACCACCACCACAATCGGCGCGTACATGAACACGTACAGCAACCCGGCCACCACCCACAATGGCAACGAGACCCGCTTCATATAATGGACTCGCCGCCTCCCTTCCGCGCCTGCCGGGCATAAACCCACAAACCCACCAGCACAATCCCCATCCCCAAAATCGCCACCGCCGACCCGAACGGCCAATCGCGGCTCGCGCCAAATTGCCGCGAAATCAAATTACCCACCATGTCCACCTTCCCGCCCCCCAACAGGTCGGGAATCACAAACTGGCCGGTGGCCGGGATGAATACCAAAATAATCCCCGCCACCAACCCCGGCATCACCTGCGGCAAAATCGCGTGCCAGAACGTCCGCCACTTGTCCGCCCCCAAATCCGCCGCCGCCTCCGCGATGCTCCAATCAATCTTCTCCACCGACGAGTACAACGGCAGCACCAAAAATGGCAGATAATCGCAGACCATCCCCACGTACACCGCCAACATGCTCGGATACAGCGCGTGCCCCGGTTCCACGAGCCCCCAACTGGCCCCGATGTTCGCCAGCAAACTACCGGGCGCGAACAGAATCTGCCACGCATACGTCCGAATCAGCAGGTTCGTCCAAAACGGAATGATCACCAACGTCAGCGCCAGGTTCTTGTGCCGCGCCGGCAACCCCGCCACAAAAAACGCCAACGGCAACGCCGCCAAGACACACAACCCGGCCGTTCCCGCCCCCATCACCAAACTGCGGACGATGATCACCGGGTACAACGGATCGAATCCAAACGCCCCAAACCCGACGAAGCGCTTGTAATTCTCCACCGTCACCGGCAATTCCGCCGGCGACTCCTCTCCTACCGTCAAAAAACTGATCACCAAAATCGCCAACAACGGCAGCAACAGAAACACCGTCACCCACGCAATCCCCAGCCCGCTCGTCAGCAACGACCGCCCCACCTGCCCCGCCCGCGTCAGCCGCTCCCCAAACCGAATCTCACTGGAGGAGGATGAGGCCATGGTTCAATCGTCGAGCACAATCAACCCGCCCGGCGGCAAATACACCGCCGCCGCCTGACCGATGTCGAATCCTTGGGAACCGACCTTGACGTTCATCATCTCCACCGTCAGCGTCAGTCCGCCGGCGCGGAGGATGTAGTGCGTTTCGGAACCGATATAGATTTGCTCCTCGACGCGCACCGCGAAACGATTCTCACCGCGCCCCTCTTCCGGCGGGCACAGATGCACCTTCTCCGGCCGAATCGCCAGCGTGAACTTGTCGCGCTGTATCGCCGGACTCGTCTGCCCGCCCAATTCCACCCGCAACTCGCCCACCTCCGTCTGCACGAACGCCTGATTCCCCGGCCGCCGCGTCACGGTCGCATCAATCAAGTTCACCGAACCGAGAAACTGCCCGACGAACCGTGTCCCCGGCCGCTCGTACAAGGCCTCCGCGTCGCCGAGTTGCTCGATCTTACCGGCCCGCATCACCGCAATCCGGTCGCTCATCACCAACGCCTCTTCCTGATCGTGCGTCACGTAGATGAACGTGATCCCCAACCGGCGTTGCAACGCCAGCAATTCCACCTGCAATTGCTTCCGCAGCTTCAAATCCAACGCGCCCAGCGGCTCATCCAGCAACAACACCTGCGGCTCGTTCACAATCGCCCGCGCCAGCGCCACCCGTTGCTTCTGCCCGCCCGACAACTGCGTCGGCTTCCGCGCCGCGAATTGCGTGATCTCCACCATGTCCATCACCGCCGCCACACGCCGCTCCAACTCGGCCGCCGCCACGCGCTTCATCTTCAACCCAAACGCCACATTGTCGCGCACCGTCAGATGCGGGAACAGCGCGTACGATTGAAACACCGTGTTGACGGGCCGCTTGTGCGCCGGGATCTCCCGCGCATCCACACCGCCGATGCGCAGCGTGCCTTCATCCGCCATGTCGAGGCCGCCAATGATCCGCAACAGCGTGGTTTTGCCGCAACCCGAAGGGCCGAGCAGCGAGAAGAATTCCCCTTTCCGAATCGTCAGCGACACCCGCGCCAACGCCTCATGATCGCCAAACCGCCGCACGAGATTCTCCACCTCGACGACCGGCTCATTCGATCTCTCCGTGCGCCTCGTATCCGCAATCGGTGTCGCCATCTGGATGACCGTTTGTCCGACGCCGCGACCGTAGCAAACCCCGGCCGCCGGGCGAAGACAATTCGCCGCCTACTTCAATCCGGCATAAACCCGATGAACATCGTCGTGCTCATCAATCGCATTCAGGAACGCCGTCACTTCCGCGTGCGGCGCACCGGCCACCTCCACGGGATTCTTGGCGACGTAACTCATCTCCGCCGTCGTCACCGTCCAACCGGCCTGCTTGAGATACTTGCTGACGCCGTCGAGATCGGTTCGGTCACACTGAAACCGCGCGCCGAGGTGTCCGGCGGCAATCTCGTCGGTGACCGGCGTCACGCTCTGCGCGCCCGCTTCAATGGCGACCGTCTCCAAGTCCAACGTCGCGTCCGCATGCTGCGCCTCAACCACCCCGACGTGCTCGAACATCCACACCACGCTGCCGGGCGAGCCGAGATGACCCGCTTGAAAGAGCTTCCGAATCTCCGGCGCGGTGCGGTTGCGGTTGTCGGTCAGACATTCCACAATCACCGGCACCTTGTGCGGCGCGAACCCTTCGTACATCACCGACTCGTAATTGATCACTTCGCCCGTCAGCCCCGCGCCCTTCTTCACCGCCCGCTCGATGGTGTCGCGCGGCACGGACTGTTTCTTGGCGGCTTCGATGGCCGCGAACAACCGCGGATTCAAATCCGGGTCGGCCCCGCCCAACTTGGCGGCCACCTGGATTTCCTTCACCAACTTGCCGAAGAGTTGACCGCGTTTCAGCGCGCTCTCTTCGCGCCCCTTTTGTTTCCACTGTGCTCCCATGCCGGTAACTTGTAACAGCCCGCCGCCGGTCACCGCAAGCTCGCAGCCAGCGCCTGACCGGCCACCCACCCCGTCGTCCACGCCGCTTGGAAATTGAACCCACCAGTAATGCCGTCCACATCCAGCAACTCACCGGCGAAGAACAGTCCCGGACAACAGCGACTCTCCATCGTCTTGAAATTCACCTCGCGCAACCGCACCCCCCCGCAGGTGACAAACTCCTCCTTGTGCAAACTCTTCCCGACCACCGGCAATTCCATCCGCGTCAACCGCTGCTCCAACCGCTGCCGCTCACCGCGCGTCACTTGCGACCAACGCAACTGCGGCGCATCCACCAACCGCTCCCACAACCGCGCCGGCAACAGCGGGGTGTTCACCACCAACTTCGCCCCATGCGCGCGCCGCTCCTCCTGCAACCACCCCGGCACGTCCCGATCCGGGAGCCAATTCACCACCAACGGAAACCGGTAATCCACCGCGTGCAATTCCCGCGCGCCCCACGCCGACAACCGCAA
>CAZJCX010000193.1:0-6318 GCA_964544425.1 uncultured Verrucomicrobiota bacterium | reverse complement strand
CACAGGAGACGCGCGGGATCGCGTACGACGTGGTGCGGGAGAACACCATGCGGGGCGCGTCAAAAGAGCAGCTCGAGGAGAAGAAGGACGAGATTTACGGTTTTGCCCAGAAGAGCGCGCAAGACCGGCTGCGGTCATCCTTCGTCTTGGATGCCATCGCGGAGAAGGAGCAGATTACCGTCACCGCCGACGAGATGGAAAAACGGCTTGCGGTGATGGCCCAACGGTATCGGACGACGCCCGCGAAATTGAAGGCGCAGTTGGCGGAGAAGGACGCGCTCGGCGAGGTCGAGGAACAGGTGCGCGTCAGCAAGACACTTGATTTCCTCGTCGCCAACGCTACCGTCGAGACAATCAAAGCCTAGGCAAGCGACCTGCTAAATTGTGAGCCAATCCCACATGGAAAAATCCCAAATCTTGATTCCGTACGTTGTTGAACAAACCGGTCGCGGCGAGCGCGGTTACGATATCTATTCGCGCCTGTTGAAGGACAGAATTGTCTTCCTCGGCACGCCGGTGGACGACAATGTCGCCAACGTCATCATCGCGCAGTTGCTGTTCCTCCAGTCCGAAGACGCCACGAAAGACATCAATCTTTACATCAACTCTCCGGGCGGCTCCGTGACGGCGGGGTTGGCGATTTATGACACAATTCAGTTCGTGAAGTGCGACGTGGTGACGTATTGCATCGGCCAGGCCGCGAGCATGGGCGCGGTGCTGCTGGCCGCGGGCGCGAAAGGCAAACGGTTCGCCCTCCCGAACGCCCGGATCATGATCCACCAACCGTGGGGCGGCGTGCAGGGCCAGGCTTCCGACATCAGCATTCAGGCGAAGGAAATCCTGCGGATGCGCGACCGGCTCAACGAAATCCTCGCCTTGCACACCGGCAAAACGGTCGAGGCGATTGGCAAGGACACCGACCGCGACAACTTTATGTCCGCCGCCGAAGCCCGCGATTACGGGCTCGTGGACGACGTGGTGAAATCCCGGCGGGACACCGAAAAGAAGACCGAGACCGCCTAGCGATTTATGGCGCGCAGCACCAACCTGACGATGTGCAGCTTCTGTGGGAAGACCCACGGCGAAGTGCGCAAGCTCATTGCCGGGCCGGGTGTCTATATTTGCGATACTTGCATCAACGTCTGCAAAAGCATTCTGGACAAGGAACTCGGCGCGCCGACGGAAAAGCCGCGCGTGCGGCTCGCCGTGCCCAAGCCAGCCGAGATCAAAGCGGCGCTGGACCAGTACGTCGTGGGGCAAGAACGAACCAAGAAGATCATCGCCGTCGCGGTACACAATCACTACAAGCGGATCTTGCCCGGGACTGGCGGCAGCGCCCGCCGCGGCGAGAAGGAAATCCAACTCGACATCCACCGGGACGTGGAGATCGAGAAAAGCAACATTCTGCTCATCGGCCCGACCGGGTCCGGCAAGACCTTGTTGGCGCGGACGCTGGCGCGGGTGTTGGATGTGCCGTTTGCGATTGCCGATGCCACGACGCTGACCGAGGCCGGTTACGTGGGCGAGGACGTCGAGAACATCATTCTCCGGCTGTTACAGAGCGCGGACTATGACGTGAAGCGCGCCGAGTTGGGTATCATCTACATTGATGAAATTGACAAGATCGGCCGCAAGAGCGACTCGGCGAGCATCACCCGCGACGTCTCCGGTGAGGGTGTGCAGCAGGCGTTGCTGAAAATCCTCGAAGGCACCGTCTGCAATGTACCGCCGCAAGGCGGGCGGAAACATCCCCAGCAGGAGTACATTCAGGTCAACACCGAGAACATCCTCTTCATCTGCGGCGGCGCGTTCATCGGTCTTGAAAAGCTGGTTCACCGGCGCGTCGGCGGCAACGCGCTCGGTTTCGCCGCGGCGGAGAAGTCGGTCACCAGCCAGGACAAGGCGCGGGTCCTCGAGCACCACGTGGAGCCGACTGATCTCATCCAGTTTGGGATGATTCCCGAATTCTGCGGTCGGTTGCCGGTCGTGTCGGTTCTGGCGGAACTGACGGAGCGCGAGTTGATCGCGATTTTGACCGACACGAAGAATGCGATGCTCAAGCAGTACAGCAAGCTGCTCGCGATGGAAGGCGTGGATTTGAACTTCACGAACGATGCGTTGCACGCGCTGGCGCAGGAGGCGTTGCGGAAGGGAACCGGCGCGCGGGCGTTGCGCGCGTTGCTCGAACGGCTGATGCTCGATGTGATGTACGACATTCCCAGCCGCGACGACATCGCCGACGTCACGGTCAACCGCGCGGTCGTCGAAGGCAAACGCGATCCACTCATCCGCCGCAAACCTTCTAAAGAAGCGGCCTGACTCCCGGCATGATGCGGAGTTGTCTTCTTTTTCTCTGGTTGGCGACCGGTGTGTTCGCTGACGATCTGGCCCGCGCGGTGGAAAATCTCGGGGCCAAGAAGTTTGCCGACCGGGAAGCGGCGCAGGCACGACTGGTGGAATTGGCTGCCGGTGATCCCGATCAATTCTTGCAGCGCACAGTCCGGGAATTTGCCACAACCCGCGATCCCGAGGTCCGCGAACGGTTGCGCGCCGTGATGGAAACGGTCATGGATCGGCATGTCTTTGGCCGGCCACAGGGTTTTCTTGGGATCCGCATGGCGTCGGCGTTCGTGGTGCGCGGCGGGGACGCCCCAGAGCTGAAGATGCAAATTCAGGTGGTGGGGCTGACCGAGGCCAGCGCAGCCGAGAAGGCGGGTCTGCTGGTCGGAGATGTGATTACGGGTGTGGATGGACAGCCGCTCGCGGCGGACGCGCCGCAACAGAAATTTACGGAGGGAATTCGCGCCCGCGCACCCGGTACGGTCGTGCGCCTGCAGGTGGTGCGCGACGGCGCGGCGCGGGAGGTGCCAGTGACATTGGGAGCCATGCCAGCCGAGGTGCAACAAGAGGTGTACCCCGCGGAGCGGAAGCGAGCGCTGTTTGAGGAATGGCTGCAACGCTCCGTGAGCGGGTTACCACCGGCGAGTGAGCCAGAAATTGACAAACCGCGTCGCGCTCGATAACATGCGCAGGTGGTTGGTGCGGGGACGTAGCTCAGTTGGGAGAGCGCCGCAATGGCATTGCGGAGGTCGTGGGTTCAACTCCCATCGTCTCCACCAATGACGTCAGTGAGGGTGCCGGAAGCGAGTGTGGATGAATAAAGGGTCAAGTTTGCCTGGGCGGGAAAACAGGTATCGGGTCAGCGGACAAAGCATCGTAGAGGCCGTCGTCGTCTTGGCGTTGGTGGCGATTCTCGTCATCACGCTCCTGCGCGGAGTCGGCCAGCAAACGGCGTCGCGTCTGCAACTGGCCAACGAAGCGCTCGAAGACGCCGGTCTCGGCAATGCCCCCGGTGGGAACGGAGCCGGTGACAACTCGGGTCAGGGCGGAGCCGGTGGTTCAGGCTCGGGCGCACCTGTTGGCGGGAGTGGCGGCGCCCATGGTGGCAGCAGTGGTTCTGGCGGCGGCGGGTTGCCGGTGGGGACGGACAGCGGCGGCGGGCTGCTGGAGCCGGCACCCTGATCGGGCGCGCGTCAGTCCGCGACCGGTAAAAGCCTTGCATTTGTAGGTTTCTCACCTACACTGCGGCTCCTTTTTTCATGAGCGGCAAGTATCGAAATATCGGCATCATCGCGCACGTTGACCACGGCAAGACCACGCTCGTGGACAAGTTGCTCCGCGAAGGCGGTGCGTTTCGCGCCAATCAAGCCATCGCGCAGGAAGAGCGCGTGATGGATTCGATGGACTTGGAGCGCGAGAAAGGCATCACCATCCGCGCCAAGAACGCGTCCGTCCATTGGGGCGACACAATCATCAATATCGTGGACACGCCCGGCCACGCCGACTTCGGCGGTGAAGTGGAACGCATTCTCGGCATGGTGGATGGCGTGCTGCTGTTGGTGGACGCGTTTGATGGCCCGCAGGCGCAGACACGGTTTGTGTTGCGCAAGGCGCTGAACCACGGGTTGAAAGTCGTCGTTGTCATCAACAAGATTGACCGCGAGAATGCCGACCCGCACAAGGTCCATGACAAGGTGCTGGAGTTGTTCCTCGAACTCAACGCCACGGAGGAACAGTTCAACGCGCCGTTCATTTACGCCAGCGCCCGTGATGGTTACGCCGTGCGCACAATTGGCGATCCGAAAGCTGGTATGACGCCGTTGTTCGAGGCGATCTTGCAGCATATCCCGCCGCCCAAAGTGGACGTGGATTCGCACTTCCACATGCTCGTTAGCAATCTCGACTGGAGCGATTACGTTGGGCGCATTGCCATCGGCAAGATCCTCGGTGGCTCCGTCAAGATCGGTGATCCCATCGTCTGCATCCATCGCGACGGCCGACGCAAGCGGGCCATCGTGACCAAAGTGTTCGAGTTCAGCGGCATGAAATCCGGTGAGTCGCTCGTCGGCGAGGCGGGCAACATCGTCGGCATCTCCGGCTTGGAAGAGGTCTGGATCGGCGAAACGCTTTGCGACACCGAAACCCGCGAGCCGATCCCCTTCACCGAACTCGATCCGCCCACGATCCAAATGCAATTCGCCGTCAACGACGGACCCTTGGCCGGCAAGGAGGGCAAGTTCGTGACCGCGCGGCATATCCGTGAGCGTCTGCAGAAAGAAGTGCGCACCAACATCTCACTGCAGTTTCAGGACACCGACGCACCCAACATTTTCCTCGTCAGCGCCCGGGGCGAAATGCAGATCGCCGTGCTCGTCGAACAGATGCGCCGCGAAGGCTACGAAGTCCTCGTTTCCCGGCCCGAAGTCATCTTGAAGCGGGAAGGCGACCGGACCCTCGAGCCGTACGAATCGCTCTGGGTGGAAGTGCCCAACGAATGCCTCGGCGACATCCTCCAATCCCTCGCGAACCGCAAAGCCCGCATTGATAATATGCAGCACCATCCCCACGGCGTCGGGCTGGAAGCCACGATACCGACGCGCGGCTTGATCGGGTTTGAAACCGACATGGTCAACCTCACCAGCGGGCGAGGTGTGATGAGCCACATGTTCAAGGAATACGGCCCAGTCGTCGGCGAAATCCTCACGCGCCTGACCGGCACGCTGGTCAGCATGGAGACCGGCATCGCGACCGCGTGGGCACTGAACAACATTCAGGAGCGTGGCCGCCTCTTCGTCGGCCCGCAGGAAGAAGTCTATAACGGGATGATCATCGGCGAAAATCCGCGCAACGAAGACATGCCGGTCAACCCTACGAAGACCAAGCACCTCACCAACATGCGCAGCCAAGGCGAAGGCAAAGGCATCCAACTCGAACCGGCGCTCAAAATGAGTTTGGAACGCGCCCTCGAATACATCGCCGCCGACGAATACGTCGAAGCCACACCCAAAAATCTCCGCCTCCGCAAAAAGATTCTCGACGCCACCCAACGCAAACGCAGCGCCCAACGCGTCGCCGAAGCCGTCGCCTAACCGATCATTCCCCTTGACCAAGTTTGTCGGGAGAAATCCCGACAAACATTTCAGGTTGGAGCCTGACAGACGTTCCCGAGCTGACTGCGGTATGGTGCCGGCCAAGGAGAGAAGCACTTGAACGTTATCGCAGAGGAAATGCCGGTGGTGGTGGGCGAGCGGGTTCCTTTTCACCGTGTGGCGCAGGCCAACTTACTGACGTGTGAGCGGCATTGCCGGGGGGCGCAGTGAGGTCGCCGGTATGGGACGGACCCGCAAACGCATTCTTGTGGTCGATGACCAGCCTGTTGTGGGCGAACTGCTCGCGGCTTGCCTCCAATCACTCCCGGGCGTGGCCGCCTGCGAATCCGTTGCCGACCTTGCCGCCGCCCAACGCCGCGTGCGGCACCGGACGCCCGACCTTGTCCTGGCCGAATTTGCCACCGTCAACGGGGCCGGCCTGCGCTTCCTCGCCGAGGTGCGTCGGCACAATCCGCGCACCGCGGTTGCGTTGTTCTCCAGTTGCGAAGACCCCGGCTACATCCGCCACTGTCTTCAAGCCGGTGCCCTCGGCTACATCTCCAAACGCGAGCCGGTCGCCCATGTCACCGCTGCTGTCCGCCAACTCCTCACCGGCCGCCAGTACATCACCGCCCGCTGCATCCCGGACGTGGCGATCGACTCGGTCTGTTTCAAGAAAAACCTCAGCGCCGGCGAACGCACCGTCTTTGACCTCACCGGCCGCGGTTTGACCACTGCCGCCATTGCCGAACACCTCGGCGTCACCATTTCCACCGTCGAAACCCACCGGCGCCGAATCAAACGCAAACTCGGCATTGTCACCCACGCCGATTTCATCCGCCGCGCCAAGAGCGAGCAGAACCCGAACCACAAACCGCGCCTGAAGGCG
>CAZJCX010000192.1:2527-6348 GCA_964544425.1 uncultured Verrucomicrobiota bacterium | reverse complement strand
TGCATCACTCGTTGTTCCTGCCTTCTGCTCATCTCCATTGCCATATGCTAAAAACTAACCCCAAAACCGTTTGTCCAATGGCCAGACCTGACACCATGCCGTTTTTTTCACCCTAAACCCAGCCGCTTCTTAGCTTCTCCTGCACTCAGCGGTTGGAGCGATTCTGGAACTTTGAATGTGATGGTTGAATCGTGGCCGTTGGTTTGAGACTCCACATCCAAGTCAAGATGGTCCACCTCAGCGACACCATCACGATAATACTTCAGGAAGAAGTGCAGCAAGTAGTCTAGGTCGTTCGACGTCACGCTTACTCGCGTTGCGTCAGATTCAAAAATTGCCTTCGTTCTCGCCCGATGTTTTGTCTGGCCTGCTAGGTCGATCTCGATCTTTCCTTTCGCCGCCTCTTCATGAACGAGCAAGACAGAAATCAACCCTTCTTTCAGCAGGCACAACCCCAGGCACCAATCCGCTAGAGTTATTGTTTCAAACTCAATGTTTAAGACGGTTTGTCCCGGGTGCCGGACTAGCTTTAAGCGCAATGAAAGCTTTAGTGATTTTTTCATCCGCCTCCTCCCGCTGGCCACCGCAGGTGTACATTTTGTATCACTTCGCCGGTTTGAGGATTGAGTTCCTCAAGATGAATGTGTCGGTCTGCAACATCACCTGGCTTCGCGCGATACTGCCACTTTCCATCGGCACTGCGCCATTTTCCGGGTTCTATTTCGATGGGATTGCTCCCGAGTTTCGTGCGCGCCAAAGCTCTTGCTTCCCCTTGACTCTTGAACGCGGCACTCCAGTTCTTCGTTGCCTTGGTAGCGAAATCCTCGACGTATTTTCCACTCTTTGCGGCTTCGCCGCATTTCGCTGACTTACCCAAGAGCTTCGTTCCTTTGGCGACATACGAGCCGGGTATGAATGGGATGGCGGTGGCCGCTACATCCCATCCCAGATATCCGGCGTTGACCCACGAAGGATTACGAACAAGGTCTACGACGCTCCAGCCGATGGACACAACATCCACTACCGTTTCCGCCGCTTGACCGTCGGGATCCAGATAGTTGACCGGATCATTAAATGCGTACCGATACAAGTTCAACTCGCCATCCGCGGTTCGACGCGGATCCACCTGCACAAACCTCCCCAAACTTGGCGAACAGTAGCGGTAGCGGTAGTTGTACAGCGTGGTGTCGGGGTCTCTGTCTCTCCCGGTAAACAAGAGCCGATTGGAGATTTGCGAAGTCGCGATGACGACACCATTGCTGCCGTACAACGTCGGCGTGCCGTACACGTCATACGTGTAGCTCTCGCGCCTGACTCCGTTCGTCGCGGTAATTTCGGTCACGCTACCAAGGCCATCGGGATGGTAATAGAACCGGTTGCTGCCGCTGGTCATCCGGACCGGCTCGTCAATCCCCGGCCCATACACGTACTTCCGCTGAAGGCTACCGGCCCCGTTGTACTCCGCGATCATCTGCCAGCCGGCGGGGTCATCCACACCTGCCAACCAGTTTAATGCATGCGGCGCATCGGTCCCGGTGTGCACATGCGCACGTGCGCCTGCCAGCGGGATGACCAACCCCACGAGCAGCACAAGCCAGCAGAAGCTGCGGCCCTTGGCGGCACGGCGCACCTCCCCCGCTGAACTGCTACCAGCGCGCGGCCCCTGCATCACTCGTTGTTCCTGCCTTCTGCTCATCTCCATTGCCAAATGCTAAAAACTAACCCCAAAACCGTTTGTCCAATGGCCAGACCTGACACTATGTCGTTCTCGTGCCCCCACCTTGGTTACTCTTTCAGATCAGCGGCCGAACCATGTATCGCCGATACAACAAGACTGCCCCGGTATCTCCTTCAACGAGACGTTCGTAAAAAAGGTCGTCGCTTGCCCATGCGGCAAAAGCGATTCGCTTGATCGCAACATTTCCCTGCTTTAGCTGCAAATGAATCTCCCAACTCGCCGGCAGGGACTTGTCTCGGAACGCAAACAACTCGATAGGGTATGGAAACGGGTAATCGTTAACTGCAACAGTGTGCAAGTACAGCCAAAGTCCACCGTCGCGTTCCTCAATCGCTTGTACTGCGTACTCCCGGCCAACCGCCAAGTCTGTTAGTGGTCCATCCAAGTGCATTGAGTGACGGACTCGTTCCCGCGCTTCCGACTCGCTGATCGCCGTAACTATGTTATTGATACAACTGACGCGCATTACATTTTCCTGCTACTTGTAAAGTTCAACATGGTGCTTGAATTTGAAGTCCATAAGTTTGCCCGTTTTCGGATCTCGCACATAATGGACTTCAGATCGCAGGCCACTGGCCGACGTTTCTCCGTAACTCCATTTCTCCATGCCCCTAAACTGGGGGTCGCCCAAGTTTTCGATGATCTTTTGTCCTTTGCCTTGCTTGGCTGCATCCAAAACCGTTTCATCCATCAGGCTTTTTGGAGTGCGGCTGAACTTGTCTACCGTCCTAGCACCCGGACACGGGGCACGGTGAAAGATGTTCCGCCCCACTGTGCCGACTTTGCCGGCCGCTCGGCTGACGAATGGAGCGAGCTTCTCAAACAAAGCGCCTCCAGCAACGGCAGAGCCAGCAGTAATCGCCATGTTGCCGATGCCTTCTCCCGTCTGGCCACTCACTTCCCCCACTTCACCGGGAGCATTGGCCGTCTCGGTCCCTGTCAAATATAGCCCCCCCACCACAAGCACAACGACCACCGGATTCTTGCCGGTCGGATCAATCGCGTTGACAGGGTTGTTCAACACGTAGCGATAATGATGCACATCCCCACCGACCAGACCGACCGGATCCACCTGCACGAACCGGCCCAAGCTCGGCGAATAATACCGGTGGCGGTAGTTGTAGAGGGTGGTGTCGGGGTCGCGATCTCTCCCGGTGAACAGCAGGCGATTGCCGACCGCACTGGCGGCGAGGATGGCGGATTGTGAACTGTAGATGGTGGGAGTTCCATAGACGTCATACGTGTAGCTTTCGACTTTGAACCCGCCGTTGGTGGTGATCTCGGTCACCGAACCCAAGCCGTCGGCGTGGAAGTAGTGGTTGGGGGTTGGGGATTGGGGGTTGGTCATCCGCACCGGCTCGTCAATTCCGGGGCCATAAACGTATTTGCGTTGGAGGGCGCCGGTGCCGTTGTACTCGGCGATGAGTTGCCAACCGGCGTAGTAGAGGCGGTTGGTGGTGACGGAACTGCCGGAGGTGCGCCGTTCAATCTGCCGACCGAGGGCATCGTACCGGTAATCCGCGCGCACCGCGCCGTTCGTCGCCACCGTCAGCCGGTTCTCGTGGTCGTATTGATACCCCCACACCCGGTCGCTCGTGAGGTTGCCTTTGGCGTCGTACGAATAACTCCGGTTTTGCATCAGCAATCCGATCTCCGTCGCCGTTAGAAAACGGTTGTACACCCGCACGTCATCCAAGGTGCCAGGCAACCGATAGGCATTGCCGTTATACACCCGCCCCAAAGTCAGCGGGTTGGCCGCCGTCAACGTCAGATTCGTGCCGGCGCTGGTGTTGGAGTTCGTCAGCATTCCATTGAGATAGATTTGCGCCACGTTCTGCGAGAAGACTGCCGTAACATGCACCCACTGGTTCGATGGAAAGCTGCCGGTCCGCTCGACAGATTTGAAACTCCCGGCCGTTGCCCACTGAAACAGAATCTTCTGGGTGCTGTAGAACACCCGCCAACCGCTGTCGTATTCCCGCGCCCGGTAGCTCACCAATCCCCGATCCGCGCTGTTGGTCGCCTTCACCCACGTCGCCACCGTCAGCCGGTTGGAGAAATCCAACGACGCGGCAACAGGTGC
>CAZJCX010000192.1:0-2517 GCA_964544425.1 uncultured Verrucomicrobiota bacterium | reverse complement strand
GACCTCGTCATCCACGCCATCAAACGCCAAGCCATTGCTATTCACCGCACTGATCCACGCCGGGCCTCCCCCCAGCGTACCGGTGTTCCCGTTGCCGCTGGCGTCCGCCGTCGTCGTGCCGCTGCCTTCATCCAGCCGATAATGCGCTTTGGTGTCCGCCGACCCCACCGTCACGTGCGTGTACTGATTCAGCGCGTTGACCGTGTACGTCAGCGCGTTCGTCGCCGTGCCGATCTCGGTGACGTTCGTGCGGTTGCCGGCCCCGTCGAAGGAGTACGTGACCCGCCGCACCGTCACGCCGTTGGTGGCGTAGGTCACGCCGGTCAACTGGTCAGCGGCGTCGTAGGTGTAGGATTCGGAGAGGACGGCTGAGACAGCCGTCCCTACCGCCGTCAGGTTGGTGCGGTTGCCGGCGGCATCGTAGGCGTACTGGTATTGGCTGATCGTGTTGGTCGTGCCGGCAATCTGGCGATGCCACATGTTGGTAAGTTGGTCGGCGTTGTCGTAGTCGTAAACTGTGAACGTCGCGTTCTCCAACGTCCGTTTCGTGCGTCGCCCCGCCGCATCGTACTCGTACGTCACGATGCTGTTGGTGCCGCCATCTTTGATTGCCGTCAGCCACCCGTTGTTGTTGTACTCGTAGGTGATGAAGGTGCCGTCCGGATAGGTCAGCCGACTGCGGCGACCATCAGGGTGGTATTGGTAGGCGACCGCAAGCGGGGTCACTTGGCCTACAGTTTGGATTTCGTTGGTCAGGCGACCGGCTCCATCGTAGAAAAAGCGCAGGGCGGAGTTCGTCACGTTGGCGCCGGCGGTCCAGACCACGCCGGTGAGTTGGCTGGCGGCGTCGTAGCGGAACACGATCACGTCGTTCGTCCCGACGTATTCCTTCTGCGTCAACCGGCTCGCGCCGTCGTACGTGAGTTTCACTTGCTGGCTGGCGCGGTTGACGAAGCTGGTCAGGTTGCCGGCCGCATCGTAGCGGAACTGCTCGTTGTGCAGGCTGGCGTAGCTGATGTTCGTCAGCCGGTCGAGCGGGTCATACCGGAAGCTGAGCGAGTTGTTCCGGGGATCGGTCGCGCTGGTGAGATTGCCCACCTTGTCGTAGGCAAACGTCGCCGAATTGCCCAATCCGTTGGTCCACGCGGTGACTTGTCCGACCGCGTCATAGACGAAACTGTTGGTGCGCGCGTTCGGATCAATCACGCGCGTGCGCCGCCCCTCCGCGTCCACCGTGAACAACCACGTCTTGCTCAACGCATTCGTCAGCGAGGTCAGCCGGTTCAATGCATCGTACCCAAACCGGGCGGTGTGACTGAGCGCGTCCGTGATGTCGGTCAGGTTGCCGGCGGCGTCATACGCGTGAGTCAGGAATGCACCCCCGCCAAGCTAATCGTCGTGAGCCGGTTTTGCGCGTCGTACCCGTAGGTGCGGACGAAGTTCAGTTCGTTGGTCCACACAGTAACGTTGCCATTGCCGTCGTAGCCCCACCGGTTGGTCTCCCCCGCGCCGTTGATGTGGCTCGTCAGCCGGTCGCGGGCATCCCAAAGGTAGGAATCGGTGCGCGTCAACGGGTCGGCGCGGCTGAGCAACCGGCCGCCCACGTCATACGTGAACGCGGTCCGATTGCCCGCGCCATCGGTGGCGTTGGTCGGGTTGCCATAGCCGTCGTAGGCCCACGAATTCGTCCGGGTCGTCGGGTCAATCACCCGCAGGAGATTGCCGAAGCCATTATACTCGTACCGGGTCACGCCCGACAGGGCATCCACCTGGTTCGTGCGATTGCCATTGGCATCATAGCCCCAGCGGGTAGCCGCGCCATTGGCGTTGGTGAAGGTGACGGCAAAATTGAAGTTGGTCTCGTAAGTCCAACTGTTCGTGCGCAGCAGCGGATCAATCACCATCCGCAAGCTCCCCTGAAAATCGCACGCACAACCATCCAGCGTGTAGAAGTACTGCGTCAGGTTGCCAAGCCGGTCGCGTAGGCTTGTGAGCCGGTCCAACTGATCATGCGAGTAGGCCGTCGTGCCGGCTTGGTCAACCCTTGCGGTGACGATGCCCCGGCTATTGTGGAAATAGGTCACTGGGAAGTCGCGCCAGTCGGTCTGGACCACGGTCTTGTCCACGCTGTCATAGGAGTATCGTTGTTTGCCACCGACCGCGTTTGTCTCGGTGCCGGCGCGTCCTTGGATGTCGTAGGTGTAGCGATGTGGTTGATTTTTGGGATCAGTTACCTGCGTGACGGCGTTTGGACTACTTGGGTTGTCATAGGCATAGGTCGCCTTTTGGCCGATGGCGTCGGTGACAGTGCTGAGGCGACCGGCGCCATCGTACCCAAAAGTATTCGTTCGCAGCAGTGGATCAATGACCGCCTGAATCTTGTTGCTGGCGTTGTACTGGATCGTAAGCCGTCGACCCACTTGGTCAGAAACGCCCGTCAGCAACCCGCTGGACGTGTACCGGAGCGTGACGGATTGGCCCACGCGGTCCACGATATTCGATAGCCGATACGCATTG
>CAZJCX010000191.1:4602-6366 GCA_964544425.1 uncultured Verrucomicrobiota bacterium | reverse complement strand
AGGCGCGTGGGGAGGCGGCGTGGTTGGAGGACGACGATTTGGCCGGTCGGGCACAACCCGTCATCCAGCAGAAATTGGGGGATTTGGGTGGATTTGCCGGAGCCGGTCGGGGCCGTGAGAATCAGCCGGTGACCGGTGCCGCGCAGGGCCGCGCGGAGTTGTCCCACCGGAAAGTCGGGCGTCGTCGTCATCAACGCGCCCGACAGTAACACAACGTGCGGATTTCAGAAACGGCGTCGGCTCGCGCCGAGGCGGACGGTCTGCGTGCGGGGCACGAAGCGGACAACGCCGCGATTGATGAGATCGGCCACGGCGAGGGCGGTTTCGTGTTCGTTGCGGGCGAACTCGGAGACCGTTTGGATCAGGTCTTTCAACGTCAGGAGCTTCTTGGCTCGGTTGATCATGGTTTCCTCCATTTGTTCACTTAGTCGCATTTGAGATGGAAACCATTCAAAGAAAGTTTCCGAAAATGTGCGTTTTCGTCCTTCTGCGTGAAACCGGCGCTCGCACAGGCGTTGGCAGAGGAATTGCGTCTCTCCGGTGGTGAATGGAGGTGCCTTTTGAGCACGGATAATACGAAACTGAAAATTGATGAATTGAGTGCGCTGCGCCGGCAAGCCCGCGCGTGGCGGATTGGGGCGACGGTGGCCAGTGTAGCGGTGAGCGTGATCTTTCTGCTGATCCTGCGGTCGGCCGCGAACCGGTTGTTTGAGCCGGGCCCGACGCGCGATGTGTTTGTGGCGGAATTGAAGACCGGGATCCAGACCGCGGTTGTGCCGCAAGTGAAGACGTTGGCGGTGCGCACGGTTCACGAATTGACGCCGCGGTTGAAGGACGAGGTGGCGCGTTTGCAAGAGCGCGCGCCGGAGTTGGCCGAAGCGCTGACCGTGGAGTTGGAGTTGTTCCAGAAGAACCTGCCGGCCCGCGCGGAAGCCGCGTTGCGGACAACGGTGGGCGAGGCCATTCAGCAACGCGAGGCGCAGGTGCGCGCGTTGTACCCGGACCTGACGGAGGAGAAAGTCGGGACGATTGTGAGGTTGTTGGCGGCGGAAGCCGAACAACGATTGGATAACATCGCGGTCCGCGTCGCGACTCCGTACGCGGACGTGATCACGCAAATCGTGGCGGACCTAAACCAGATCCGCGACACCGAACCGGTGCAGGTGGCCGGCACGGAGCCAGCGTGGGAATTGGCGCGGTTCTGCGCGAACATTCTGCATGAGGAACTCAACCGGCAATCGCCGACAGCGTATCAACAATTCTTCGCGACCGCGCTGGCCGAAGACCAGAAATAGCCCGCACCCCAGGAGATCATCACCATGTCCAACCAAAACCAACATCCCACCGACCCGGTCGCCGTGGATTTCGTGGAGACCGAGTTGCGCCAGGCGCGTGCCTCACTGCGTCGCTCGCGGATTTTCGCGGCGGCGTCCGTGCTGTTCGTGATCGCCTACATGAGTTTTCTGACCGTGACGTTGACCACCCGGCTCTTGGAGCCGAAGGCGGCGGCGGCGGTCACGACGCATTACGTGAGCGGCTTCGTCCAGGAGAATGGCGACGCCCTGTCGCAGCAGATCATTCGCGACGTGCCGCAGTACATCGCGCAGGCGCCGGATCTCGCCTTGGCACAGCTGCCGGCCATGCGCACCGACATTGAGCAGAAGCTGGAGAAAATCCTCACGGACTACAGCCGGGAGTTGACGCCGCAACTGGCGGCGCTCGTGGATCAGTTCCTGACGGAGAACCAACCGGCCATTCGCGAGT
>CAZJCX010000191.1:0-4561 GCA_964544425.1 uncultured Verrucomicrobiota bacterium | reverse complement strand
GAAGAACAGGTGCTCGTGACGTTTGCCCAAAAGAACGCCGACGGCGTCTCCGCCAATGACCGGCTCGCCGACGGAGTGGCGGCGTTGCGGTTGGCCCAAGAGCAACTTCACCGGCTCGCGAACGCGACCGACTTGACCCCGGAAGAGAAGCAACTCCGCCGCGTGTTGGGTCTGGTGCTGCAACAGGCGCAGCGCAGTCAGGCCAGCTAACAAAGTCCGTCTTACGATCACCCGCGACGGTTGCCGACCGCCGCGGGTTTCGTTTTGCAGCCCAGACCGAAGCAGAGCCGCCGGACCGGGCGCCGCAGTCCCAACTTCGAACCGGACCCGAATCGAACACGCCGCGTCAAGTTGTGGCGGGGGCAAAACCGGCGCCGCCGAAGTAGCCCTCCCACGCTTCGTTCAGGACGGGGATGGTCAGGTCGAAAGATTGGCGGTCGAACTTGCAGATCTCCACGGCGCGCTGGATAAGGTCGCGCGGCTCGCAGGCGTGCGGTTGCCGGCCTTCGGTGCGGTAGCGGGCCAGAACGTGGTCCAGCACGGCTTCCGGCACGGTCAACCCCGAAGCCGCCGCATATTGAGTGAATATCTCCCGGTACGTCGCCGCATCCGGCGGGTCCACGAACAGCCGGTAGCCCATCCGCCGCATGAACGCGCCGTCCACCAAGTCGGTATCTTTCAAGTTGGTGGCGAAGATGACGATTTGCTCGAACGGGACTTGGATCTTTTTACCGGTGCTCAGCGTCAGGTAATCGGTCCGGTATTCGAGCGGCACGATCCAGCGGTTGAGCAACTCGCGCGCGGAACAGCGCTGCCGGCCGAGGTCGTCCACCACCAGCACGCCGCCGTTGGCTTTGAGCTGGAACGGCGCTTCATAATAGCGCGGCGAGTCGGTGAAGGTGAGGTCGAGGCTTTGGATGGTGAGTTCGCCGCCGACAGTGACAAGCGGCGGTTTGATTTTCACCCAGCGCCGGTCGAAATCGGACTCGCGATGGTGGACGGGGTGATGATCGTGCTTGTCGAACACGCGGATCACCTGGCCGTCCACTTCGATCGCGTGCGGGATCCAGATGGAGCCGGGGATGGCGTTGACCAGCGCGCGCGCCATCGCGGTCTTGCCGTTACCGGGCGGGCCGCTGAGGAATAGACTGCGCCCCGAACTGGCGACCACGCCCAACCGCCGTTTCACCGACTCCGGCAGCACCAGTCCCTGCATCACCGAGTCGAGCAACTCCTTGGTGACGGGCGGGCGGCTGCGGACTTGGTTGACGATGAGTTCGCTGTAGCTCTCGAGCGACACGGGCGCGGCGCCGATGTAACTGCATTGCTCCATCAACTGCGCGACGCGCTGCCAGCCGCGTTCAGTCAGGCCGTACCGGTGGTTGTGCAGCCCGATCATGCCTTTGCGATCCACCAGCTTCTCGTCGTACAGCCGTTGCAACAAACCGTCGGTGATCATCAACCCGAGATGCAACGTGTCCGCAACCGAGGCCGTGCTGCTGTCGGCGTTTAACGTCGCGGCTTTCAACGCGAGGTCGGCGAGGAAACCCGGATTGATGTCGAGCTGGTCAACCGTCAGCGGGAACGCCGGCGCGAACTGGTCCGGCTCCGGCAGCGGCAAGGTGAGTTCTGGTTCGGAGACGACGTCGTGCGAAGTAGTATTTGGCATGGCACCCGACGCGCAGCGTAGCATTGACGGGGCGTTCAGTCCAGCCCACCGCGCCGCGCTGCCTTCTTGTCCGAGCGATGCGCCTTGTCGGCCAGCATGCGGTCCTTGGCGCGGCGGGAACGGCGGCGTTTCTGCCGACGGATTTTTTCGCGGGCGGCGACCGCAGCGGCGACGCGGCCGGTTTGCTGACGCTCGATCTTGTCCAGCAACATCCGTCGCGCAAGAAACCGATTCAACCCCTGATGGCGGGTGACCTGGCATTTGACCCGCAGGCCGCTGGGCCGATGCACCAGCATCACGCACGTGGAAGTCTTGTTCACGTTCTGTCCGCCGTGACCGCCGGAGCGGACGAAGGTCTCCTCCAGGTCGCCCTCGGTGACGTGAAGCGCCGTCATTCTTTGCCGGAGTTGGGTTTCCTTGTCGGGCGAGACCGTGTAGCCGCTCATGAGGGGAAGATGCCGGGAATGGCGTGGGGCGACAAGACTTCTCTTGCGGCGGCGCGGCGGGTTTGGCTATGGTAACGGTATGGAGGTTCGCACTTTTTTGTTGGGCGTGATTTCGTGGTCGGTGGCGGTGGCGGCGCCGGTGACGTATCAGGTGAAACAGGATTTCGCACCGGTATTTTTCGTTCAGGATGGCAAGGTCACCGGCAGCGAGTTCGTCGAACGCGGCACGCCATTTGTCGTGGACCGGGTCGAAAACAATCTGGGCTACGGCACATGGCAGGGCAAAGCGGCCTACATCCGCCTCGCGAACCTCGAGCCTGCTGGTGTGGCGGCCACCGTCCCGGCAGATCCCCCACCGGCCCCGCCTTCGTCTCCGCCTCCTCCGCCGGTCACTCCTGAAATTAGTCCGGAAGAAATCTACCGGCTCGGACAACTCGCCAGAGGTCTGGTGGAATACCGGGGCGGTTGGGTCACACCCGAAGAAAAATTCCGGCAGGAGCAGTTGGCCAAAGGATTGATTGAGCACGAAGGCCGGTGGTTGACCAAAGAAGAGAAATTTGCCGCCGATCAAACCGCCAAAGGCCTCATGCTGGTGAATGGCGAGTGGATCACGAAAAAGGAACAGTTCCGGCGCGAGCAGGTGGCCAAGGGGTTGGTGGAGCACGAGGGGAAATGGATGACGAAAGAAGAGCTCTACCGCGCGGAACAGTTGGCGAAAGGTCTCATCGAGGACGGTGGGGAATGGATCACGAAGGAGGAACAGTTCCGCCGAGCGCAAGTCGCCAAAGGATTGATCGAAGTGGAGGGCGAGTGGATCACGAAAGAGGAACAGTTCCGGCGCGAGCAGGTGGCCAAGGGATTGGTGGAGCACGAGGGGAAATGGGTGACGCCTGCGGAGAAATTGGCGGCCGAACAAACTGCCAAGGGATTGGTTGAGTTTGGGGGTGAATGGATCACTCCCGAAGCGAAAGTCCAGCGGGAGCAGGAAGCGAAGGGGTTGGTCGCATACAACGGAGAATGGGTGACACCCGCCGAAAAAGTCCGGCGTGAACAAATCGCGAAGGGTTTGGTGGAGGACGGTGGGGAATGGATCACGAAAGAGGAACAGTTCCGGCGCGTGCAGGTGGCGAAGGGATTGGTGGAACATGACGGCACGTGGGTGACGCCGGCGGAGAAAGAAAATTTGGAGAAGGGCCTGGTCTTCGCCAACGGGCGATGGGTGGATCCGCAAGCGCAGGCGCGCGCGCAGAAAGTCGCGGCGTTGTTGGGGGAAGGTCCGGCCATACATTTGGCGGCCAAGAGCAGCGATGTCGGGCGCGTGAGCGAGTTGTTGAAGCAAAATCCGCACGCGGTGAACTCCGCCGGCGTGGGCGGGAGCACGCCGTTGCACTACGCGGCGTTCGGTGGCAACCGCGACGTGGCGCAGTTGCTCCTCGCGAACGGCGCGCTGGTCAATGCACTCAATGAAGCGCGGCAGACGCCGTTGCATCTGGCCGTGCTGGCCGGCAACCGCGACGTCATGACGTTGTTGTTGGCGCGCGGTGCCAACCTTAATGTGGCCGACCGGACGGGACAAACGCCGGTGACGTTGGCGGCAGGGCAGGATGCGCTCTTGGAGGTGCTCCAACCGTTCCTGCGGCCGGGTCGTTCCCGGTGACCAAGCTACCGCGTGCATTTTATAAACGCGACACCGCCACCGTCGCGCGCGACTTGTTGGGGTGCCGGTTGGTGCGGGTGGTGGCCGGCGTGGCGCGGATCGGCCGGATCGTCGAGACGGAAGCGTATCTCGGCGCGCACGATCGCGCGGCGCATTCGGCGCGCGGAAAAACGGCGCGCAACGCGGTGATGTTCGGTCCGCCCGGTTACGCGTACGTTTATTTCATCTACGGGATGTATCATTGTCTGAATGTGGTCACCGAGCCGACCGGGTGTGCGGCGGCAGTGTTGATACGCGCTTTGGAGCCGGTGGCCAATCTGGCCGGAAAGACGAGCGGGCCGGGCCTGCTGTGTCGCGCGCTGGCGGTGGATCGGCGACAAAACGGTTACGATCTGTTGAGCGACGATTTTTATATTGCTAAGTCCGGCGACCGGGAGAAGATTGCGGTCGTGAAGCGCCCCCGCGTCGGCGTGGCCTACGCGGGGAGTTGGGCGAGCAGGCTGTTGCGGTTTTACATCGCCGGTAATCCATTTGTATCCAAGCCGTAGTTCCGTGATATAGTTTTCCACGCGAGTGCATCATGAATACTGAGTCTGACAACGCGGCCGCGCTGCCGCTGGCGGAGCTGGAGCTGACCCCGGAATGGGTCAAAGCGCCCGGCAAGAATTTCGAGAAACATCCCGGTGACACCCGGCCCGCGCATCGCGACCGGGATCGTGACCGGCGCTCCGACCGGCCCCGGTCATCCGAACGCCGCGGCCCGCCGCCGTCCGGCAAGGGGCGTCCGCC
>CAZJCX010000190.1:0-6382 GCA_964544425.1 uncultured Verrucomicrobiota bacterium | reverse complement strand
CTCACGACCGCGGTTGACCATCTGCGCGCGGGTTGGGATTACACTCTTCTGATCCCGCAGTCACAACGCCGACTCCGGTTGGCGTGCGTGTGGCCGATTTGGATCGGCCAGAAAACCATCGCGCGCCTCCGTGCGGGCAATCCGCTTGATCCGCGCCAGCGAATCAAAATCACCCGCACCGAAGTGTACCGCCTCATCGCTCGATCGGTGCTTTGCAGCCGCAGCGACGAGGCGCTGAATCGGGAGTTTCAGCGGTTGAGTCAGTCAATCGTCTGAACGAGACAGCCGACGTCGGTGTAATCGGTAATGATCTCGCTCCAGAGATGATTCACGGTGGAGCTGTTGACCCACTGAACGTGACCATCGGTGAACGCAGCATTCCGTCCCTCAGTGCCGTGATTGTCAATCGGGTCGGCGTCGGGCGTGACGCCGAGCGATTCATTCTGCCACGTCTCGTCGGCCATCAGCAGATACGTATTGCGTCCGAATCTTAAATTCATTTTGGAAACGTAGAAGTAACTGAGGTTATGCCACACAATCTGATCCCACGCGGACGCGGCTGCAACCGGCTGTGTCAAACCGTCCTCCCGATCGCTGGGACAGATGAAAACGCGGGTGCTGGGGATGTAACCGCGCTTTACGAGCAAGCGGGCGAATTGAGAGAACTCTTGAATCGAGCCGACTTCAGAAACAAGACAGGGTGGGTCGTAGTTGCTGCCCGATGGGGCACACGCAGGAAAGCCGGTTGGGAACCACCCGTTGAAATCGTCGGCATAGGTCAACATGCCGAGCGTGACTTGCCGCAAATTGTTCGCGCAGCCGATGCGACGGGCCTTTTCTCGAGCCTTGTTGAGGGAGGGAAGAAGCAGTGCTGCCAGCATGGCGATGATCGCGATGACGACCAGCAGTTCGATAAGAGTGAACCCCGCGCTGGTTCGTCGCGTTTTCATGAAGCTATCCTACTGTCGCTAATAAAGCATTAATATCCTAGAAGTCAAGCGCTTGAATTGCGAAACAGTGTGGAGGCTTGCAAAGCACTTTCCGACCTTTATCATCAGCCTGCTATGTTTACCGGTGCATTTACCGCGATCGTGACGCCGTTCACGGCCAGTGGCGATGTGGACGAGGTGCGTTTGCGCGAGTTGGTTGAGGCGCAGATCAAGGGTTGTGTGGATGGGCTGGTGCCGTGTGGAACCACTGGCGAGTCGCCCACGTTGTCCCATGAAGAACATAACCATGTCATCGAGCTGACGGTGAAATTCGCTGCGAAACGCTGCCCTGTGATTGCCGGCACGGGCTCGAACTCCACTGAGGAAGCGATTTTCATGACGCGGTTTGCGAAGCAGGCGGGGGCGGATGCTTCTCTGCAGGTGGCGCCATATTACAACAAGCCGACGCAGGCTGGGCTCTACGCACATTTTCGCGCGATTGCGGAAGCAGTGGATCTGCCGATGATTCTCTACAACATCCCCGGTCGGTGTGGGGTGGACATTTCCAACGAGACCATCGCCCGGTTGCGGCGGGATTGCCCGCGACACGTGGTTGGTCTCAAAGAGGCAACCGGCAATGTGGATCGAGTCAGCCAGTTGCGGTTGCTCGTGGACCGAGACTTCTCAATCCTCTCCGGCGATGACGCGTTGACGTTGCCGATGATGGCGATCGGCGCGCAAGGCGTCATCAGCGTCGCCTCGAATGTGATGCCCCGCGAGGTGACGGACTTGGTTCATGCCGCGCTGAAGGGTGACTTTGAGCGCGCGGGCCGGATTCACGGGAAACTGTACCCGTTGTTCAAGGATCTCTTCATCGAGACCAATCCCGGGCCGGTCAAAGCCGCGCTCGCGTTGCTCGGGCAACTTGAGGAGAAATACCGGCTGCCCATGGTTCCCATCAGCGACGCCAGCAAAGCAAAGTTGCGCGCCACGATGCAGTCGTCAGGATTACTGAAATGAATCCAGTTCGCATCATCATCAGCGGAGTGAAAGGCCGGATGGGGCAGGCGTTGGTGGCGTGTGCGCGGACGGATCCAGAACTGGAGTTGGTTGGCGGGGTGGATGTGGGCGATGATTTAAGCGGTTGGCTTCCGCGCGGCGATGTGGTCGTGGAGTTTGCGCTGCCCGGCGCCACGCTGGGAACGGCGCGTCTTTGCGCGCAGCACAAGAAGGCTCTGGTCATCGGCACGACCGGCCACGGGGAACCGCTTCGACAAGAAATCCAGCAGGTGGTGGCGGGGATTCCAGTGGTGTGGACGGGGAATTACAGCACCGGCGTAAATACTCTTTTTTGGCTCACGCAGAAAGTGGCGGAAATTACCGGACGCGATTGGAACGTGGAAATCATCGAGACACATCACACGGCCAAGAAGGACGCGCCAAGCGGCACGGCAAAGCAGTTGCAGTCGATCGTGAAAGCGTGCCGTGGCGAGGAGCCACCGGCTCACGCGCTGCGTGTCGGCGACGTGGTCGGCGACCATACCGTCACCTTTGGTATGCCGGGGGAGCGGCTGGAACTGACGCACCGGGCCAGCAGTCGGGACATTTTCGCTCGCGGCGCGTTGCGAGCGGCCAAGTGGGTCGCGCGTCAGTCGCCCGGCCTGTACGACATGCAGCAGGTGTTGGGGCTGCGGTGAAAGTCGGGCTGGGACTGGGATCGAATCTGGGTGACCGGCTGCTGAATCTGCAGCGGGCGCGAAATTACCTGATAAGTTTGTCGCCGGAACGCTGGCACCGACAATCACCGGTGTACGAGACGGAACCGGTCGGCTGTCCGCCAAACTCGCCAAAGTTTTTGAACACGGTTTTGGAGATCGAGTTCAGCGGGGCGCCGCGGACGCTGTTGAAGAAAACCCAAGCCTACGAGGTGGCGCATGGTCGCGACCGCTCGCTGCCGGTAAACGCGGCGCGGGAGATTGACATTGATATCTTGTACTTCGGCGAGAAGGAAGTGCTGGAAAAGAATCTGGTCATTCCGCATCCGCGGTTAGCCACGCGACGGTTTGTGTTGCTGCCGCTATCCACGCTGGCACCGGATTTGATCATCAAGGGCACCGGCCGGAATGTCCGCCAACTGCTCCGGGAGTTGCCGAGCGGGGACGGGGCGGTTACCTTTCAGCAGCACGACTGGTGAAGACGACCATCCACGATTTCCGGTTGATGAAACAGCACGGCGAGAAGATCGCCGCGCTGACGGCCTACGACTATTTCACGGCCAAAATCATGGACGAAGTCGGGGTGCAACTGATCTTGGTCGGAGACTCTTTGGGAATGGCTGTTCTAGGCTACGAGAACACGCTGCCAGTGACGATGGACGAGATGGCGCATCACACGCGCGCGGTTGCGCGGGCAAAACCGCAGGCGCTCGTGGTGGCGGATCTGCCGTTTTTAAGTTACGCCACCCCGGAAGCAGCGATTGAAAATGCGGGCCGGCTGATTCAAGCAGGAGCCGAGGCGGTGAAATTGGAGGGCGGCGAGCCGGTGGTTCCGCAAGTGCGGGCGCTGGTTGCGACAGGGATACCGGTCCTGGGGCATATCGGTTTGCTCCCCCAATCGATTTTGGAAACCGGCGGCTACCGGATTCAGGGTCGCAGTGCGCAATCGGCGGAACAGTTGTTGCGCGATGCGCAGGCATTGACGGCGGCCGGTGTATTTGCATTGGTCGTGGAAGGGACTGTGGCTGAAGTAGCCGGGCAGATCACGCGGGCCGTGCCGGTGCCGACGATCGGGATTGGCGCGGGCGCAGCTTGCGATGGGCAGATTTTGGTCAGCAACGACATGCTGGGTATGTTCACATGGTTTACACCGAAACATGTGAAACGCTATGCGAACCTTGCCGAGGAAATGCGTCAGGCGTTCGCTGCGTACAAGCGGGATGTCGCGAGCGGTCAATTTCCCGGCGACGACCAGACGTTTCGCTAACGGTCGGGGCCAACCAGCAATGGCAACAGCAGCAGGAAGCCGATGATGAGGCCAAACATCGCGACGATCCCCGCCAGCACCCACAACGCGCGTTGTGCCTGCTTCTTCACCCAGCATAGGTCCACAAAAATGCGCCACGCTTGAGTGAATTCCCGGTCGATGTCGAGTTGCGCGTGTTCCTGGTCCGTCAGCAGGCCCTGCAACAGACCGTCCAGCGTCGCTTTGTCGCCGAATAAAATCTGCTCGGTAAAAAACTTGGTGAAGAAATCCTGTTTGATCTCCGGGGGGGTGTGACGACGGCGGGTTTCAAAGGTCGGGAGACGGCGTTGAAACTCCGCAATCCATGCATTGACGTTTGCGTCGCTCATCCGGTCAGAATTCGAATTTCACGCCGTTGAGTCGTCGCTCGATGTCGCCTATCACGCGTCGCTCATCCGATTCACCCTTGGCTAGGAACGTGACCGAGAATCGCAGATACGGTCCAGCCTCGTCCCACGGGACGGTCGAGATCAGCTTCTCCATGATCAACCACTGCGACGCATCTTCCGCCGTCCGAAATGTGGCGCGGTGACCTTCGGGTGAGACGGCGGCTTTTGGCGCGCGGACGTAGAGGAAGAACGAGCCTTTCGGTTTGTCGGCATCCAGCCCAAATTTCCGCAGGCACGCGACCAGGAGATCCATTCGCCGTGAATATTTCTGGGCGATTTTGTGGGTGATTTCCGGGTGGTCGAGTGTGGCGGCACACGCTTTTTGGATGGCGAGAAATTGGCCGCTGTCGGTGTTGTCTTTGCAGTCGCCATACGCTTTGACGAGCAGGGGGTTGCCGACCACAAAGCCCAACCGCCAGCCGGTCATGTTGAATCCCTTGCTCATCGAATGGAGTTCGACCGCGCATTCTTTTGCGCCGGGGATGCTCAGGATCGAGAGCGGTTTGCCGTCGAATACCAAGGCGGCATACGCGGCGTCTGAGATGATGACCAGTTTGTGCCGCAGCGCGAAATCCACAGCGGACCGGTAAAACTCCCGGGTGGCGCTTGCGCCGGTCGGGTTGTTCGGATAATTCAGCACGAGCACCTTCGCTCGCTTCAAGACGTCTTTCGGAATCGAATCCAAGTCCGGTAGGAACTGGTTTTCGGCGGTGAGT
This sequence comes from uncultured Verrucomicrobiota bacterium, assembly GCA_964544425.1. Classification (GTDB taxonomy): domain Bacteria; phylum Verrucomicrobiota; class Verrucomicrobiia; order Palsa-1439; family Palsa-1439; genus OMJI01. Next base: position 1,327 of record CAZJCX010000190.1, on the reverse strand, counting down.
TTCAAATTGTACACCTCGCCGCCGTACCACTTCGTGTGCGTGCCGAATACGGGATAGCCGGGCACGGTCATAATCGCCACGTCACCGGGATTGATCAGCGCTGCGGGCAGGATCGAAAGTGCTGCTTTGCTGCCGAGGCTGTGAATGATTTCCGTCTCGGGATCAAGGCCGGTCACGCCGCAGACTTTTTCCAGCCAGTTCGCCGCCGCTCGCCGGTATTCCATCCCGCCGTTGTCGGCATAGCCCCGGTTCTCAGGTTTGGCGGCCTCTTCCTGCAAGGCGCGGACGCTCAAGGGAAACGCCATCTCATCCGGCTCGCCCACACCCATATCGATCAACTCCACGTTCGGGTGTGCCGCCATGGCCGCGCGTTTGGCTCGTTTGATCTTCTCAAACTTGTAAATCGCGGTGCTCTTGCCGTAATCCGCGCCGCCGATCCGCTGCGCAAACAATTGTTGGATGAAAGACTCGCTCATGCAGGCACGATGACATATCGCGCGCGTCCAAGTCAATCCGGTGGCCGCACCTGCACGGCGAAGGATGGGCGCCGTCCCGGCGGATACGCGGTTTGGACGTGACGATAACGCTCATGCGGTTTAGATTTTCGGCATGAACATCATCCGGTCGGTGTCGGAAATGCAGACGGCGGCGACAGCGGTGAAGCAAGCGGGGCGACGCATCGCGTTGGTGCCGACGATGGGATCTCTGCACGAGGGGCACGTCGCGTTGATCCGCGCGGCCCGCGCGAAAGGGGCGGCCGTCGCCGTCAGCATCTACGTCAACCCGGCCCAGTTTGCGCCGACTGAGGATTTCAAAAAGTACCCGCGCGATCTCGACGCGGACGCCGTCATTTGCCAGCGCGAGGAAGTGGACGTGGTCTTCGCACCCGCCGATGACGAGATGTACTTGTCCGACGCCTCGGTGTGGGTGGAGGAATCGTTGCTGGCGCGGCGGCTGGAGGGGGAACGCCGACCGCATTTCTTCCGCGGCGTTTGCACCGTCGTGGCAAAACTGTTTCACATCTGCCAACCGGATGTCGCGGTGTTCGGTCAAAAAGATTTCCAACAACTCCGCGTCGTCCAACGCCTGGTCCGCGACTTGAACTTCCCGGTGGAGATACTCCCGGTGCCGACGGTGCGCGATGCCGACGGGCTGGCGTTGAGCAGTCGCAACCAATATCTCGACGGTCTGGAACGTGCGCAAGCCACCGTGATTTTCAAAGCGCTCAATGTCGCGCAGGACTTGTTCAATCAAGGCGAGACCAATGCCCACCGGCTCGCGGCGGCCATGTTGCGAACGATTGAGTTCGCGCCGGCCACGCGCACGG
>CAZJCX010000189.1:0-6478 GCA_964544425.1 uncultured Verrucomicrobiota bacterium | reverse complement strand
CCTCGACCTCGGCTACTGCGTCGCCACGGCGGCGGCGGCGGTCTATGCGGATGGCTGGGATGATTTCGACAACGAAGCCCAGCCGATGGCCGGGCCGACGGCGTGGCAATTGGGCGGCAGCGGCACGCACGGGTTCTTCGTGGCGTCCTCGACCGGCAACGCGAGCGGCGACAGCAACACCGATGGCGACATCAACACACCGCGCACGCCGAACGATTGGGCGTGGGGACTCTACGCCAGCGGCGGCGGACTGGCCGAAGCGATCCGGCCTTTCGGCAATTCGCTCTCGACCGGCAGCGTGTTCCAAGTGGAGCTGGACAACGGCACCGTCCAGAGCGGCGGCACGGTCGGTTTGGCGCTGCAATCGAGCGTCGGGACGAACCGGTTCCAACTCTATTTCACCGGCGGCGACAGCAATTACACGATTGCCGACAACAGCGGCACGCGGAACACCGGCCTCGCGTTCACCGGCGAAGGCGTGACCGTCGCGCTGACGTTGACCGGCACGGACACGTATTCCGTGACGCTGACCCGCAAGGTCAACGGGGTGAGCACCAACCTCACCGGCACGCTGGCCGGCACGGCGGGGACCGGCATCGAACGATTGCGGCTGTTCAACAGCAACGCCGGCACGCTCACCGCCCACGACGCGTATTTCAACAAGCTGCAATGGACGACCAGCAGCGGGACCCGCACGGACGATGCCTACCACTTCGTCTATGACGACGACTGGCAAACCGGCGACGACGGCGGCGCGCCCAGCAGCAACCGTTTCACGATTGCATCGGCGCAAGTCACCGATGTCGCCTGCTACGAGGTTGTCGTCGGGGGACTTTGTCCGCCGGCTGCGATCAGCCGGCCCGCAATGCTGATCATGGACTGCGCGTTCGACGCGGATGGCGACGGAATGCCGGACTGGTGGGAGAGCCAATACGGTTTGAATCCGAACAGCGCCAGCGATGCGGGGACGGACTTGGACGGCGATGGCGTCTCCAATCTCGTGGAGTACTTGCAGGGCGCAGATCCGACGAAGGGTCGCGTGAGCGACTCGACCGGCATGGTGAACTTAACGATCTACACCCCTTTGGAGTGAGGCGAATGTCATGAAGACCCGTCATCGGTTTGGATCCATCGGCATCTTGCTTGTCTGTTTTGGGGCGGTCCGCGCCGTCGCCGTCCCGAGCACACCGGCGACAGAGACGTTGACGACGACCGAGAGCAGTTCGGAAAACAGGGGTTCCTGCAGTAATGGGGTGTCGGGCACAAAGTCGGGGTATTTTTACAGCGGCACGTTTTCAACAACGCCGACTCCGGGTAATTATCGGGTGACGATCAACAGCGCAACCTTTGATGACACCGGCTCGGTTGGTGGAGTGTCGGCGAACTCAGGAGTGGGTTGCACGCCGGAAGTGGCCGGTTGCGCCGGGGCGCTTTCGCAAGCCACTCAAATCAACTCCGCAACGGTGATTCCTGAGGCCAATGTTACGATTGTCGGCAATCAGTTGCGCGTGGATGTTTTTGCGGCCGACGATCCAGCGTGCGGGGAGGATGTCGGCTGGTCGAATGTCAGCATTACTTGGGAAGTGTGGGACGAGGGCGCGCCGGGCGGGGGGGCGGCGGGCCCGGGCGGGCCGGGGGGGGTGGGGGGGGGGCGGGGCGGGGGTGGCGGCAGCGGGGGCGGGGTGGCAGTCAGCGTTGGGTTGGGTACTGGGCAACACGGTGACGCTTCGGGGCAGGTTCGCATCGAGGGCCAGGAGCCGCGTTTGGACATGGCGAAGCCGGAGGGGCTGCGACCCGAGCTGGCAGCGGACGTGGAGCGGATTGACCAGAGCGGTAAGGTGCGCCAGCTCCGCACGGATCAAGGGCTGACGGATGTGGTGGTGATCAACGATTTCAAGTACGAGATGCGGTTCTACGGCGAGGGGAATTTCGGCACGACGAAGGTGGGCGGGCTGTATCCGGTCACGGGTGCGGCCTTCACCACGATCACGGTCGAGAACCCGGATGCCGCGACGAACACCTTCCACCGTCTGCGGATCACCGAGGCCGGCGACTTGGGCAATCGCCAGAGTGATTACACGTGGACGGCGGGAACCCAAACGTGGGAATTGGAAACCGGCAGTGGCGCGCGCAAGGAAACCCAGGCCATCGTCACGTCCGGCAGCCTGCGCAGCCAGACCAACGAGGTGAAGAACGCCGACGGCACGGTGGTGTTCAAGCAGATCGAGAAGTACAAGGCTTTCGCGTGGGGCCAGACGAATCTCATCGAGCGGATTGTTGATCCTGCCGGGGCGATGCCGCAAACGAACACGTGGATTTACTACGAGACGCTGCTCGACAACACCAACAACTACCGGCAGGTCCAGTTCGCCATCGAACCGAGCGGCCATTGGCAACGATTCGAGTACGATGCGAAAGCGCGGGTCACCAAGACGGTCACCCAATTCGGGAACGCGGCGACCAACGCGGCGGAATCCGTTTGCCGGGTGACGACGAACAGTTACAGCGCCACCGCGCCCCACAAGACGGTCATCGAATATCTGCTCGGTCAGGAGATTGGGCGGTCTTACGAAGCCGACTTCGCGGGTGGCCGCAGCAACATCGTGTGCCAGACGCCGGGGGCGGCGTGGACGGCGGCGGACAATCTGGTGACGGTTACGAAATGGCACACGAGCGGCGCATTTGAAGGGGAAACAAAGTCGGTCAAACAACCGGACGGAACGCTGACGTTGATTTCATACGCGCTTTCAGCGGACGGCAAGACCAAGACAACCACGAACGCCGTCGGGGAAGCGACTGCCGATGAAAGCAGCGTCACGAACGGGACGCGGACGATTACCGTGGTCAACCTGGCCGGCGGGTCATTGACGAACACCACCTATGACATCGCGAGCGGCTTGCTCATCGGGCAGTCCGTCACGGTGACGAACGACTTCTTGAGCCGGCCGCTGACCGCGGTGTCCTTGGCCGGCACGAACACCACCAGCTACTCCTGTTGCGGCGTCGCGTCCACGACTGACCAGGAGGGGATCACCACGGACTACGCGTATGACGCCCTGCGACGCGTCCTGACGACCACGCGGGCCGGCATCACCGTGTCCAACAGCTACGACGGCGCGGGTCGAATGGTGCGGGCGTATCGCAATGGCATCCTGCAAGCCGCGAATGTCTATGACAAGGCCGGGCGCACACTGTCCACAACCAACGCGCTGAACTACGCCACGACATACAGCGAGACGCGCAACGCCAGCGGCGGTCTGGTGCGGACAACCACCAACCCCGATGGCACGACGCAGATCGAGACGTATTTCCAGGACGGCCAGTTGACCAACCTGACCGGCACGGCGGTGCATGGGATGCGCTACGAGTATGGCGTGGAGCAGGATGGCGGAGTGTACCGGCCCTACACCAAGGAGACGAAGTTGACCACAGAGGGCACCGAGACCTCAGAGTGGACGAAGACGTACACCGACATGGTCGGCCGGCAGTACAAGACGGTCTTTGCGGATGGCGCGTACAGCCAGTCGTATTTCAACAACAAGGGACAACTGTGGAAACAACGCGACCCGGACGGGATCGTGACGCTGTTCGCCTACAACGGACGCGGGGAACTCGAAACGACCGCGATTGATCTGGATCAGGACGACGTGATTGATTATGCGGGGACGGACCGGATCACCAGAACTCAGAATTCCGTCGCCAGCAGTCAGGGCACGACGGTGCGGCGGACAACAACCAGCGTGTGGACTACGGATACGATGCCCTCGGCAATCGCACCAACCGCGTGGACGGGGTCGCCATCTCGACGTTCTGGACGTACGACCCGATGCAGCGCATCACCACCACCGGCTCCGGCACCCTCACCTACCAATACCTCTACGATCTCGGCGGACGAAGAACCGGTATGGTCACAAGAGTCAACGGAGTGGCAACGGAGACGACATCCTACTCATTCGATCTCCGTGACCTCCTGTTAACAAAATCTGATCCCACCGGCCACACTCTCACGTACGGCTACGACGCCACCGGCAACCGCACCAACTTCTCTGTGTCCTCTGTGATCTCTGTGTTGAACCAGTCGTATTTCTATGATAACCGGAACCGCGTCACGAACATGACCGCCAACGGCAAATCCATGACCTTCACGTACGATGCCGCCTCCCGGCTCATCGCGCAGGCGCTGCCCAACGGCACGACCGTCACCAACGGCTTCGACAACGCCCACCAGTTGCTCAGCCGCGTTCACAAGAAAACCGACACCACCACCATCGCCTCGTTCCTCTACGGCTACGACAGCAGCGGCAACCGCACGAACATGACCACGCTCGAAGGCGTCAACGCCTACAGCTACAACTCCAACAACTGGCTCACCGCCGCGACCTATCCCGGCAGCAGCAGCCAGCAGTTCTTCTATGACCCGGTCGGCAACCGCACCAACCTCATCGAGATCACCGGCACCGTCACTAACACCACGCGATCCACCATCGCCGCGGCCAACCGGCTCGCGTCCTCGTTCTCGTCGTCGTCCTCGTCCTCGGCCGTGCTCACCAACCTCTACACGTATGACGCCGCCGGCAGACTCACCAATCAGGTTGTTGGCACCCAGGCGCGCGGATACTCGTATTCTTTCCGTTCGCAGATGACATCTCTGACCGACACGAACTCGACCTCCTTTAACTACGACTTCGACGGCGACGGCAATCGGACATCGCAAGCCGGAAGCGGCTGCTTGACCACGAAATTCGTCTATGACGGCCCGAACGTCGTGCTTGATCTCAACGCCAGCAACCAAGTCGTCCACGCCTATGTGAATGGGTTGGGAATCGATCAACCCATTGAGCGAATAGCGTATCTCGGCAACTCAATAGTCGCACGACACACTTATCACAACGCGACACTTGGCAATATCGTTGCCATGACGGATTCGTTACAGACGACGGTTAAAGCCTACACATACGAATCATTTGGAACACTTCGCACGGAAGCAGGGAGTACAGTGGTCAATCGTCGCACTTACACCAGCCGCGAATCACTCGGTGATTCTATAGGTTTGGCTTTCTATCGCGCGAGGGTACTGGATCCGTCTATTGGTCGATTTACCAGCGAGGATGCATTTCAATTTCAAGATGGTGTAAACACCTATGTGTATGTGCGCAATAACCCCAATATACTCTTTGACCCTTACGGGCTGGTTTCAGCGGGAGATCCATGCACATGTAGTGCTTCAGGGACTCCAAAGCTCACCGCGACGTTATCGGCAACAGCGAGCGGCTATAACATAACATTCAGTGCGGGACCGATCAGTAATGTTGGCGGGGGGTGCTACACAGCGCCGCAACCCTTCTGGACAACGTGTTGGTTGGGCACCGCGACATGCAATTGGCAAGCCGGCTCTACGCATTCAGGAACCTACAATCCTTACAGCGCGGGCGGTGGGGCTGCAGGAGCATTTGTAATCAAGACTGGCTTCAAAATAGCATACCTATATTGCGACATGGCCACGTGCAAGTGGAAGAACAAGTATGACATTGTGCCCGCAGGAGACTGTCATTTTATCCATACGTTTAACTGTCCGTGGTTTGGCGATCACTGGGAATGTTCAGGATTTTAATGGAGAATTTTGAAGATGCGCTTACCCAAATCGTCAAAGACATTATATGTTTGTATTGTCTTAGTTGCTATAATTGGCATCCTTGGGGGCTTCGGGACGAAAGCTCTCAGAAGACAAGCCTTGAAAGGCGATTGTCTCTCACAGCTACGAGCGATTGGATTTTCCATTTCACTTTATTCAGATCAGTATAACGGAGCGTTGCCCGAGAGTTTGCAGCTTCTGCTCAATAGTCACATCGTGTCCAATCCAAGGGAGTTACTTTTGTGCCCAAGTAGATTGTACAATTCGCGACGTGAAGCAAGCGCTTCCGATATGAGTGACTACAGCTATGTTCTTTGGCCCGATCAACGAGGTCGTGGAACAAATTATGCGATTTACGATCGCCGCCTTTCGAACCATGGCGGTCTCGGAGTTTGTGTACTTGTTTCAACGTATGAGAGTATTGGGTCTAGGAGCAACAATCTGTTTTGGGACGCTAGCGCAAGTTGGTTATACCGGTTTTCTCATGAGCATCCACAAGTAATCGTGAAATTGCCGGAGTGATCGGAGGGATCGAGGGGGTCGAGGGGGTCAACGCTTGACAATTGACAGAATGAACAGCAACCGCACGCAGTACTTCGATTACGACGACGTGGGCAACCGGACGAACTTGGTGGACATCACCGGGACAACCACGAACTATACGAAATACACGTATAACGTTACGACGCCTTCGGTGAGCTTCGCAGTGAGCTTCGCAGGGTCACGTCGCAACATTTAACAAAAAAGGAAAAGGGGTCAGATCTCATTATTCTGGAATTGACATCGGACTGTCAACGGGGTCAGCTCCGCAAAGCGGATCGAGAAACTCAGTCGGGATTTACAGAA
>CAZJCX010000188.1:1948-6492 GCA_964544425.1 uncultured Verrucomicrobiota bacterium | reverse complement strand
TCACATTTCAACCATTTCCGGAATCAAAAAGTGACTTTCCAAACACGCTCTTAGATTTTTCGATTGGGAACTCTCATTTGTCTGTCGGGAATTCCGTGTTTCCTGGAGGGAATTGCGATTTCCCTTCAGGGGATTTGCTTTTCCCTTTCGGGGATTTGCTTTTCCCGGTGGGAATTTCTTTTCCCCTTCAGGGATTTGCTTCGCCCGGTCGTCGAAACACTTTTCCCTCCGGGGAATTCCCTTTTCCCGTTCGGTAATTTGCTTTCTCCGTGCGTCGAAAGCCTTTTCCCTTTCGGCGTTTCCGTCTTCCTTTCGGGGAGTTTGCTTTTCCCTTTCGGGGATTGGCTCTTCTCAGTGGATGACAGACCAAGTCGTCATAGTAAACGCGTTTACCCAAACGATGAATCACCGACGCCAAGCGGGAAATGAAATCTGTCGCGCGATTCTGCGCGGTCACCGGGCGAAATCCGTGTGGCATACCCGGTGCAACGAGGCGTTCCCATGCAGTCACTCCGGTACGACCAACCAAGTGTCACCTACGATGCAGGGTGGAGGTACGATACCCGGGCGACTGCCGAAAGGAGATCGCATATGATCAAGCCCAAGTTGGAGTTGAAACAGCAGGGTGACACGGAGCTGCTGGAAGCGGCCACCGTCGTCAAAAACCAGATGACCACCAATGCGGCGGAGTTCCCCAATTCCGCCGCGTCGGTCACCGCGCTCGGCACCGCGATCACGGCCTACACTTTTCCTGCTGGCTCGCCGCGACCTTGTGCACGGCGTCGTTGCAGGCCGCCGCCGATGGCAAGATCGCCCAGCAGGCGCTGGTGGACGCCAAGGATGCCGACCGGGCCAGCGTGGAAGATGCGTTGCGGACGTTGGCCGGGCAGGTCCACGAAGTCGCGCAGGGCGACATCAACCTGATTCACGATGCCGGCATGCAGGCCAGCAACGAGGCCAGCCCGGTCACCGTCACCCAAGCGCTCAACCTCCGGCTCGCTCCCAGCGATCATGAGGGCGAGCTGATCGCGCAATGGGATCCCGTGCGCGGCGCGCGGTTCTATCAGGTCCAAGTCTCGACCGATACCAGTTCGCCCCCGGCCAACTGGCACGACAAGACCAACACCACCAAGGCCCGCGCGCGGCTCAACGACACGCTCGTGTCCGGCACGAAAGCCTGGGTGCGCGTCCGCGCCGTCGGTTCCAACAACGAAGGCGCGTGGAGCGACGTCGCGTGGAAGACCGTGCCGTGACGCGGCCAGCCGGGAGGGCGCGAGGCCCGGCGCGCTCGCGTCCTTCCCGCACCCGTCACCAGCCGCCAGTCACCAATTACGATCCCTGAACCAACAACCTTCAACCCACGACAAATCATGCCCTTCGATCCCACCAAACCATTGCCGAATTCCCTCATCACCTCCGCCGAACTGCGCGACCAGTTCAATGGTCTCAAGACGGAGATTGATCAACATGCCGCTGATACCGCCAATCCCCATGCCGTCACCAAGGCGCAGGTCGGCCTCGGCAACGTGCCGGATGTGGACGCGACCAATGCCGGCAACCTTTCCAGCGGCTTGCTCCCCCCGGCCCGGATTGCGGACGGGACGCTGCCGTTGAGCAAGCTGCAGAACGTCACCGATAACCGGGTGCTCGGCCGGTCGGTCGGCGCGGCCGGTAGCCCGCAGGAGATCAATGTCGGCAGCGGGTTGACGCTGGCCGGCGGGACGCTCGCGGCCACGCCGGCAGGCGTCAGCGGACACGTCCAGTACAATCAAGGCGGGGCGTTTGCGTCGAGCACGCAGTTGCAGTTTGGGGTTGCCACGTCGGCGCTGACGGTGGGCAGCATCCAACTCATCGGCGCCACGTCGGTGATCAATGACAGCGAACCGCTCAAGGTGATGGAAGTCGAGGGCCGCCGGTTGTTCGCGGCGGACGGGAGTACGGTGGTGTTGAATTTCTCCGCCCGGCAAGCCGCCGTGCCCGACGCCACCGGCGGGACAACCATCGACACCCAAGCCCGCGCCGCCATCAACTCCCTGCTCGCCCGGCTCCGCGCCTGCGGCCTCCTCGCGCCGTGAGCGAGGAAATGGCCAGCATGGCCCCCGCGATCGAACGTGTGCTGCGTCAGCCACTGGCTCTGTGTTGTGGTTAAATAGAAGCTCTCTGTTCCCTCCGCTCTCCGTCCTTCCCGGTCGCCCTGTTCCCATTCTCCCCTCATCCGCGTGATTCGCGGTTGCACCGGTCGTTGTCGTCGGCCGGTCGCGCGCTGCCGGGGGAAACCGGTCGGGTGGCGCTAGCCGTGGCGGGCGATCACGGCCAGCGTCTCCGCCCCGAACATCCGGGCTTTGGCTGGGCCGATGCCTTTGACTTCGAGCAGGTCGGCTTCGGACGCGGGTTTGACGCGCGCCAATTCTTCCAACGTCCGGTCCGGATAAATGATGTAAGCCGGCACGCCGCCCGACCGGACGGCCTTCTCGCGCCGCCATTGTTTCAGCGCCTCGAACGGCAGTGCCTGCGCTACTACCACATGCTCGAGCAGGGCCGGCTCGTCAGCGCCTCGAACAGCGCCACGTCGTAATCGCCGACTGCTTGCGCCTTTGTGGGAGCGAGCTTCGGGGCGCGAGCCGACTTGGCCGGGGTTTTGGTCGCCGTCGGCAGCGCCAGTGGAATCTTCTTTTGTTTTCGCATCACTTCGCCGCCGAGTTCGGTGAGCGAGAGCGTCGGGTACTGGCCGCTGCTGACGGCGACGCAGCCGGTGCGGATGAGGGTGTTGAGCAGGCCCCAGACGTAATCGGCGCCGAGGTCGCGGAGCATGCCGTAGGTGCTGAGCCGGTCGAGGCCGACATCGAGCACGTCTTTGGAGCGGGAACCGACGAGGGTTTGCACGATCCGGCCGCGGCCGTACCGGCCATCCACGCGGGCGACGCAACTGAGGGCTTTCTGGATGATCACCGTCTCGTCGTCGGTCGGGAATCGGGCGGGGCCGGTGGCTTTGGACAGGCAATTGTCGCAGACGGTGCAGCCTTCGCCGGTCTCGGCGTCGCCGAAGTATTGGAGGATGTAATGGTGCCGGCAGCCGTGATGTTCGGCGTACTGGATCATCTTGCCGAGCTTGGCCAGGTCGCGTTCGCGTTTCTTCTCCAGCCGCTCATAATCGATCTGCAGGTCGGCAAACGCCTTGACCGGCTCCACCAACCGCGTCGTGTAGGTGCGCGACCCGTGCCGGTATTCCCGGGTGATGAACCCCGCGCGCTCGAGTTGGTACAACGCGCTGCCGACCGCCATCTCGTTCTTCACGCTCGGCACCAGCTCGGCGATCTCGCTGATCGGCAGTTCGATGCCCTCCTTCCCGCAGACCCGCCGCAACGCGTGGTACAACCCGGCAATCACCTCCCGCGTCGGGTTCGCGCCGTCGATGAAGAATTCCTGCGTCCGCACATCGGCGTAGTTGTAGAGGATCTCGCACCGGGACGGCTCGCCGTCGCGTCCCGCCCGACCGGCTTCCTGATAGTACGCCTCGATGCTGCCGGGGATGTCGAAGTGGATGACGAAACGCAGGTCGGCCCGATCAATGCCCATGCCGAAGGCGTTCGTCGCGACCGCGACATCGCATTTGCCCGACATGAACTTCTCCTGCGCCCGCTCGCGCTGGTCCGGGGTCATCGCGCCGTGATAGGCGACCACGCCCTTCCCGAGATCCGCGGCGACTTTCTCGACGTTCTTGCGGGTCGCGCAGTAGATGATGCCGGTCTTGCCCGCGGAGACCAGTTTCTCAATCCGCGCCAGCTTGTCGGCCTTGCTTTTCACATGCGCGACGCCGAGCGTGAGGTTGTGGCGGGCGAAGCCGGACACGAACACGCGGGGTTCTTTCCGGCCAAACTTTCCCAAGGCCAACTGTTCGATGATGTCGGCCCGGACTTCGGGTGTTGCGGTCGCGGTCAACGCCGCGACTTGCGGCTGACCCAAATCTTTGAGCGCCCACTTCAACCGGATGTAGTCGGGTCGGAAATCGTGACCCCACTGCGAGATGCAATGCGCCTCGTCCACCGCGAAGAGCGCAATCGAAAGCGGCGCGAGCGCGCGAACGAAGCGTTCGCTCTTGAAACGTTCGGGGGCGATGTACACGAGCCGGTATTCCCCGCGCACCATCCGCGCGATCCGGTCGTCCATTTCCTTCTCGCCGAGCGAGGAGTTGATGAACGTGGCCGGGATCTGGCGCTCGGCGAGCGCGTCCACTTGGTCTTTCATCAGCGCGATCAGCGGCGAGACCACCACCGTGATGCCGTCAAGCATCAGCGCCGGCAGTTGGTAGCAGAGCGATTTGCCGCCGCCGGTCGGCATGATGACGCAGACATCGTCGCCCGCGAGAATGGCCTGCACGACGCCTTCCTGGCCTTCGAGAAATTCCCGAAAACCAAAATGCGACGCGAGCACCTCCTGCGCTGACAACGCCACCGCCATGCCGACAGTCTAGTGAGCCGGTCGGGCGCTGACAAGCGCGACGCCCCGGTGGCGCGAGCGTCACCGCGAGCGGGAATGCCCGGCCC
>CAZJCX010000188.1:1708-1914 GCA_964544425.1 uncultured Verrucomicrobiota bacterium | reverse complement strand
GCGGGGCGCGCGCACTTCGCACTTGTCACGCGCGGCGGTTTTCGCCTATATGCAGCGGCGAATTTTTCCCAAGGAGATGAAATGATTTCGTTCAACAAGCGAATTGTATTTGTCGGGTATGGCGCGGTGGCGCAATGCGCGTTGCCGATTTTGGCGAAGCACATCCGGTTGCCGTTGAAAAATGTGACGGTGCTCGATTTCGAGGA
>CAZJCX010000188.1:0-1608 GCA_964544425.1 uncultured Verrucomicrobiota bacterium | reverse complement strand
ATGTGTTGATTGATCTGGCGTGGAACATTGATTGCGCCGCATTGCTCCAGTGGTGTCACGACCACGGCGTGCTGTACATCAACACGTCGGTGGAATTGTGGGATCCGTACGAGAACTCCCGGGGCGCGCCGCCGCAGAAGATGACGTTGTACTGGCGGCACATGAATCTGCGGCGGATGATCGCGAAGTGGAAGACACCCGGGGCGACGGCGGTGTTGGAGCACGGGGCGAATCCCGGGTTGATTTCGCATTTCGTAAAGCAGGGATTGCTCGACATCGCGAAACGGTCGCTGGCGGACAAGAAGTTTACGGGGCGCAAGGCGGAGACGGTGCAACAACTGGCGCGCGACCAGAAGTTCAACGAGTTGGCGTGGCAGTTGGGCGTGAAGGTGATTCATTGCAGCGAGCGCGACACCCAGATCACGAACGTGCCAAAGCAGGTGAACGAGTTCGTGAACACGTGGAGTGTGGAAGGGTTCCGCGAGGAGGGCACCACCACCGCCGAGATGGGCTGGGGCACGCACGAGAAGGAATTGCCGGCGCTGGCGTTCCAGCACAAGGACGGCCCGCGCAACCAAATCTGTCTCGCGCGGATGGGCATCAACACGTGGGTGGTGTCGTGGGTGCCGGACTATTGCATTCAAGGCATGGTGGTCCGGCATGGTGAAGCGTTCACGATCTCCGACCGGCTCACGGTGTGGAAAAACGGTCGCGCGGTCTACCGGCCTACGGTGCATTACGCGTACTGCCCGGCCGACGTGGCGATTGCATCGTTGAACGAGTTGCGCGGGTACAACTATCAGTTGCAGCCGAAGGCGCGCATCTTGAACGACGAGGTCACGAGCGGATCGGACATTCTCGGCGCGTTGCTAATGGGGCACCCCTATAGTTCGTGGTGGACGGGCAGCGATTTGAGCATCGAGGAGAGCCGCCGGCTCGTGCCGCACCAAAACGCGACGACGATGCAAGTGGCGATCTCGGTCATCGCCGCGGTGATGTGGATGATCGAGAACCCCGACCGGGGCGTGGTCGTGCCGGATGATCTGCCGCACGAGTACATTCTGAAAATCGCCAAGCCATATCTCGGCCGGTGGATCTCAAAAGCGTCGAACTGGACACCGTTGCAGGTGCGGGCCGATGCCTTCAACGGCTACGACAAACCGGATCTCGACCGCAAGGATCCGTGGCAGTTCAAGAACTTCCTCGTCTCCACCGGACAGTAGGTGATAAGTAGCCGCAGGTTTTAGCCTGCGTTCACCCAACGCGCACCCTGCAGGGTGCGACTACAGGAAACAAAGATGATGACACGAAGCGCCCTCAAGAACCTGGCGAAACAACACGGCACACCGTTGTTTGTGGTGGATCACGCGGAGTTGCGGCGCAACTACGCGATGTTCAAGAAGTATCTGCCCCGCGTGCAGGCGTATTACGCGGTGAAGGCCAACAGCGATCCGGCCATCGTGGAGACCTTCTACAAGGCCGGCGCCAGCTTCGACGTCGCCAGCATCGCCGAGTTCCGCACGGTGTATGAGCTGATCAAGGATTTGCCGGAGAAGCAGCGGCAGGATTACATCTGGGACCGCATCATCTACGCGAACCCGATCAAGG
>CAZJCX010000187.1:5804-6539 GCA_964544425.1 uncultured Verrucomicrobiota bacterium | reverse complement strand
AAACCACGGCTCGCGATTCGGGTTTGTTTCGCGCCGGCGGTTTTGCTACATACGGGCGCGCCGCGTCACGGAGAGATACCGAAGTGGCCAAACGGGGCAGACTGTAAATCTGCTGGCTTACGCCTTCGATGGTTCGAATCCATCTCTCTCCACCACCATTTTTTCGCGCGCCCGTAGCTCAACTGGATAGAGCATTGGTCTTCGGAACCAAGGGTTGGGGGTTCGAATCCCTCCGGGCGTACCACTCCCCACGTGATCGCATCGTTTCCATGAGATGGCCGCGGGCTACACGTTGAACTTGAAGAGGAGCACGTCGCCGTCTTCGACGATGTATTCTTTTCCTTCCATCCGGTAGAGCCCCTTCTCGCGGGCGGCGCCGACGCTGCCGCATCGGATGAGGTCGTCGTAGGCGACGGTTTCGGCCTTGATGAAGCCGCGCTCGAAATCGGAGTGGATGACACCGGCTGCCTTGGGAGCAGTGTCACCGGCATGAATTGTCCATGCGCGCACCTCCTTTTCACCGGCAGTAAAATACGTCCGCAAGCCGAGCAGGTGGTAGGTGGCGCGAATGAGCGCGCCGACGCCCGACTCGTCCACGCCAAGTTCCTTGAGATAGGCTTGGGCCTCGTCCGGCGCCAGATCCACGAGATCACTTTCGATCTGCGCGCTGATGACAACAGCTTCACAGGCGAGATGGGTCTTGGCGTATTCCCGGACTTTGAGGACGTGTGGGTT
>CAZJCX010000187.1:816-5794 GCA_964544425.1 uncultured Verrucomicrobiota bacterium | reverse complement strand
ACCAGCTGTCGCAAGGTCGGATTCCTTGACGTTGCAGGCGAAGATCGTCGGTTTATCCGTCAGCAACCAGAACAGTCGTGAAACGGTTTTCTCCTCTGTGGTGAGCGGGAGCGTGATGGCAGGTTTACCGGCGTTGAGGTGCGGTTCGATCTTCTTCAGCACGACCTCTTGCGCGAGCGCTTCCTTGTCGCCCCGCTTGGCGTCCTTGGCGATCTTGGCCAGCCGACTCTGAACAGACTCCAAATCCGCAAGCACCAATTCTGTCGTGATGGTTTCGATGTCGGAAACGGGATTGATGCTGCCGGCCACATGATGGATGTCCGGATCCTCGAAACAGCGGACGACTTGGACGATGGCGTCCACTTCCCGGATGTGCGATAGAAACTTGTTCCCCAGCCCCTCGCCCGTCGCCGCGCCCTTGACGAGACCGGCAATATCCACAAATTCGATCGCCGCCGGGATGACGACGTTGGTCTTGGCGATCTTCCGCAGCGGCTCCAGCCGCGCGTCCGGCACGGTGACGACGCCCACGTTGGGATCAATCGTGCAGAATGGATAATTCGCCGCCTCGGCCTTGCGCGAGCGCGTGAGGGCGTTGAACAGTGTGGATTTTCCGACATTGGGCAGACCGACGATTCCAGCTTTCAACATAATTTGAGGCGGGACTTGTACGCTGCCCGCTGATGCAGAACAAGCTCGAAACGAAGCCGCTGCCCAGTCCTGCCCCGCTGGCCGAGCGTCCCCGCGAGGTCAGCCCCGATCGCGGAGACGCTCGCACCACGGTTGTCGGCGCGACGTTGGCCGGGTGGCCGTGTCAGACCGAGCTTGGTCCGCTCGCCAGTGCGATGCGGACGTCGGCGACGTGCGCGCCTTTGCCTTGGGCGTGGACGATGAGGGGATTGATATCCAACTCCGCGATTTCCGGAAAGTCGGTCGCAAGCTGGGAGAGTCGTTCGAGACATTCGGCGACAGCTTCGATGTCGGCCGGTGGCTGACCGCGGAAGCCTTCAAAGACTTTGGCGGCGCGGATGGACTTGATCATGTTGTGCGCGCCGAGTTCGCGAATGGGGACCAGCCGGAAGCTCACATCTTTGAGCACTTCGACGAACGTTCCGCCCAGCCCAAACATGATGATGTGGCCAAACGCCGGATCGCGACTCAAGCCGAGGATGACTTCGGTACCTGCGGCCGCCATTTCTTGGATTTCCACGCCGAGGAGCCGCGCACCGGGCAGTTTTTGTTTCACCCCGTTTGTGATTTGTTTAAAGCCGGCACGGGCTGCCTCGGCAGTGGAAATGTTCAGAAGCACGCCGCCGACGTCCACTTTGTGAACGACATCGGGCGAGACAATTTTCATGGCGACCGGGCCGCCGATCTCGGCAAACAACCGCGCCGCGGCGTCCGCATCTTGGGCGACAGCGTGTTTCAGGAGCGGAAAGCCGTAGGCGCCGAGCACTTCCAGCGCCTCTGCTTCCGGCAGGAACGTTCGCCCCTCGGATCGAATCCGGTCAAATATCTTTCGCACGCACCCGGACTGCGCGGCAAATTTTCGCTCGCGGGTACGCGGCCGACGAACCCATTGCGTGTACTTGCACATGGCCGCGAGCGACCGGGCAGCATTCTCTGGGAATTGATAATTGGGAATGCCGTTGCGCTCCAGGATCTGCACTCCGGCCGAGATGTCCACGTGACCGAGGAACGACGCGAGCACCGTCTTGGGCTGGCCGGCCGCGGCAGCGCCGACGGTGTGCGCGATGGCTTCGATGTCGGTCATGGACTGCGGCGTGAGCAGCACCACCACGCCGTCCACGCCGGGGTCGGCGAGAACATTTTTCAGGGCGGCCTGGTAGCGATCCGACTGGGCGTCGCCGATGACGTCAATCGGGTTCGAAAAATTCGCGGTCGGGGGCAGCTTCGCCTTGAGGGCCTCGAGTGTCTCGGGTCGCAGTTTGGCAAGCTCGAGCCCATGCCGGATGGCTGCATCGGTGGCCATGATGCCGGGTCCACCCGCATTGGTGACGATGGCGAAGCGGTTGCCTG
The DNA here is from genome assembly GCA_964544425.1 of uncultured Verrucomicrobiota bacterium. Classification (GTDB taxonomy): domain Bacteria; phylum Verrucomicrobiota; class Verrucomicrobiia; order Palsa-1439; family Palsa-1439; genus OMJI01. Next base: position 3,754 of record CAZJCX010000187.1, on the reverse strand, counting down.
TGGGCAACGGCTGACGTGAGAACCCGACCGCGAAGTCAAAAAGTTCTTCCACCGTGTCCACGCGCAGGATCCCCGCCTGCGCGAAAATGGCGTCGTACACGGCGTCACTGCCGGCGAGCGAGCCGGTATGGCTGCGCGCAGCGGCGGCACCTTGCGACGTGCGGCCCGATTTGATGGCGAGGATCGGCTTGGGCCGTTCCATCTCGCCGGTAATCTCGCGGGCCAACTCGATGAACGCCCGGCCATCAGCCAGCGTTTCGAGATACATCAAAATCACATCGGTGCTTTCGTCGGCCGCCAAGTACCGGAGTAAATCGGTTTCCGTGATGTCCGCTTTGTTGCCGACGCTGATGAACTTCGAGAAGCCGATGTTGCGGCCGCGCGCGTAATCGAGAATCCCCGCGCACAGCGCCCCGCTCTGCGAGACGAAGGCGATGTTCCCATGCTTGGGCATACAGCGCGCGAAACTGGCGTTCAGTAAAATGTCGCCATCGGTGTTGATCACGCCGAGGCAATTCGGCCCGACCAGCGGGATGTTGAACTCTTTGGCGAGGTGGACGACGCGTTGCTCATGTGCCAATCCCTCCGGGCCGATTTCCTTGAAGCCCGCCGAAACCACCACCGCGCTCTTCACGCCCTTCTTGCCGCACTCCTCCATCACGGCAGGCACGCCCGGCGCGGGGACGATGATCATCGCCAGATCAATCTCGTCCGGTATCTCGCTCACGCGCTTGTACGCATGCACCCCGGCAATCGAGGGCGAAGTCGGGTTAACCGGGTACAATGTCCCCCGATAGCCACCCAATAAGATGTTCTTGAAGATCGCACTGCCCACGCTGCCGTCTCGATTCGACGCACCGATGACCGCGACCGATTTCGGGCGGAAGATGGGTTCGACGCGCAACAACGAAGCGGGTTCGCCGGCAAGGGCGCTCGGGAACGTGGAACCGATTTCAGCCGTTACACTCATCGTGTGATTCGCTCGTTTTGCAGTGGTCGTGCCATCCCCATTTTTCCTTCGCCACCTCGTCACAAACGACTCATTGTGTGACGGATGCGTCCGTGAGTTTTTTTGGATGCTGGTTTTCCACGGCCACCGCGAGCCGACAAAGTGTCATCCCCTCACTGGCTTTCGGACAGATTGTCACGTCACCGAGACTGTGACCGGCAAAGCCATTTTGAAAATGGCGCACCGCTCGCCTTTGCATTGGGCGCAATTCGATGGCCGCTCCATGTCGAGTTCCCACGCCGGCTCGTCCTGCCGACTGAGTCGAAAACCAACGCTGCTGAACAGATGCGCGGCGACCGGGTTTGAGCCAAGCGTCGTCAACCACACCCGCGACAGGTGCATCTGTTTGCAACCACAGTTCAGCGTCCCCAACAACAATTGTCGCCCGACACCGCGACCCCGCACGGATTGATGCACAAAGATCGCCAACTCCGCCTCGTCGGCACGGGGTCCGACGCACAGAAAACAATGCCCCCGGACCCGCCCGCCGATTTCTGCCACAAAATGCCGGTCGGCCGGTTCCTGCAACCGACTCAACCAGTCACGAATTAGCGCCGGCGTCTGCGGCGGCAACCCCTGAAACTCGCCCTTTGGCTCAAACGCCGCATACATCGTCACCAACCACTCAAACTCGCCCGGCTTGATTTCCCGTAAGGTCACACGCATCCCCTTCACCACTCGCATGGCGGATGCCAATCACCCGAAACATTTCACCCAAACCCCGCATCCCACACCTACAGCCTTGTTGTACCGGACGATTCTCGATAAAGTAGCCGTCAGGAGGACCCATCATGAGTGACCAGAAAATTGTCGAACTGCTCCACAAAGCCTACGCCGCCGAACTCGAAACCGTCGCCAACTACCTCGCCAACTCCGTTTGGCTCGATGGTCTGCGCGCGGAAGAAATCAAAGAATCCCTCGCCGAGGATCTGACGGAAGAACTCGGCCACGCCCAGAAAATCGCCCACCGTCTCAAAGTGCTCGGTGCCGCGCCGAAAGGTTCGCTCGACTTGGCGCGCACCCAGAAGACGCTCCAACCACCGGCCGATTCCACCGACATTCTGGCTGTGGTCAAAGGCGTGGTGGACGCGGAGAAGTCCGCCATTGCCGGCTACCGGGAATTGGCGAAGGCGTGCGACGGGAAAGACTACGTCACCCAAGACCTCGCCGTGACCCTGCTGGCCGATGAAGAGGAACACCTCTGCTTGTTCGAGGGTTTCCTGCGCAGCCTCGAGAAGCACGGCCCCAAAGCCTGATTCCATTTGCAGTTGTTTCACCCCGGAAAGGAAGGTGTCGTATGACGATCGAGCGATACATCCGCATGATCGCCGGGACGTTTGTGCTGGTGAGCCTCGCCTTGGCCCACTGGATTCACCCGAACTGGCTCTGGTTCACCGCATTCGTCGGGGCCAACCTGCTCCAATCGGCATTCACCAAATGGTGCCTCATGGAGATCATCCTGAAAAAAGCCGGTGTGGGTGGCTCATGCTGCGCCAAATAGTCGCCGCCACGCTGCTGCTGGCCGCCTGCGGCCGCCAACCTCCCGCGGAACGCGCGGAATTACCGGTCGTCCCGGTCAAAACCGTCACCGTCCACCTACAACGCACACCGGACATCTTCGAAGTTGTCGGCACCGTCCGGCCGGTGGTCTCCGCAACCGTCTCGGCACAGGTGCTCGCCAACATCGAGGCCCTCGCCGTCAAAGCCGGTGATGTCGTCACCAACGGCCAGCTGCTCGCCCGGCTCGACGCGCGTGAATTGCAGGCCGAGTACGACCGGGCCAAAGCCGACTTCGACCGGATCAAACGCCTTGTCGAACAGGAAGCCGTCGCCCGCGCCGACTTCGACGCCGTCAATGCGCGGTTCCGCGTCGCGGAAGCGGCCTTGAGCAACACCCGCGTCACGGCGCCGTTCGACGGTGTCGTCGCC
>CAZJCX010000187.1:557-797 GCA_964544425.1 uncultured Verrucomicrobiota bacterium | reverse complement strand
CTGCGACATCGGCGATCTCGCCGCGCCCAACAAACCGCTGTTTCTCGTCGAACGCACCGATGCCTACCGGCTCGAAGCGCGCGTGCCCGAACGCTACGCTGCCGCGGGCGCCGTCGGCAAAAACGTCCACGTCGTGATCGAAGCGACCGGCGAAAAATGCGTGGGCGTCATCGGCGAATCCGAACCGGTCGCCGACGCGGTGAGCCGCAGCTTTCTGATCAAGATTGATCTCCAATGCCG
>CAZJCX010000187.1:260-495 GCA_964544425.1 uncultured Verrucomicrobiota bacterium | reverse complement strand
GAGCGACCGGCATTGTTCGTGACGAAGGACATCGTCCACCAACGCGGTCAACTCACGTACCTCTACATGGCCGAGGCCGGTAAAGCCCGGCTGCGCCTCGTGAAAACCGGCGTGGAATACCTCGGTGCCATCGAAATCCTCGCGGGATTGGAACCAGATGAAACCGTGATCACGGAGGCGACCGGGGAGTTGACCGACGGGTCGCCGATTCGGATCCAGTGAACGAGCCACATCC
>CAZJCX010000187.1:0-250 GCA_964544425.1 uncultured Verrucomicrobiota bacterium | reverse complement strand
GGCCTGGCCGGGCGGATCGTCCGTTACTTCATTGATTCCAAGCTGACGCCGCTCGTTGTGATCGCGGCGGTGTTGCTCGGCGCGGCGGCGGTCGTGCGGTTGCCCCGCGAAGAAGAACCGCAAATCATCGTGCCGATGATTGACGTCTTCGTCAGCTTCCCGGGCGCGTCCGCGCAGGAGGTGTCCGAGCGCGTCACGAAGCCGATGGAGAAACTGCTCTGGGAAATTCCCGGCGTCGAATACATCTACT
>CAZJCX010000186.1:5773-6541 GCA_964544425.1 uncultured Verrucomicrobiota bacterium | reverse complement strand
ACCGGCCAGTTCCCCGCGCATCCGCAGACGGCGGCGATTCAGCAGCGGATCGCCGCCACCAAACAACTCGTCGCCGCCGCGTCGGCCACCGCCGCGCAGAAGTTGGCGATGATCCGGGAGTTGACGGAAGCCGGCAAGCCGGACGCGGCGCTGCTGCTCGCGGGCTACTACGGAGTACTGATTGAGCGCGTTGCATTCCTTTATGCAGATGCGGTTCAAGGCGAGAGCGAGCTAGAGGCGCACGCGAGAAAAGAAGTCGGTGATCCTAAAGTGGTGGACGAAATTCTCTCGAAGCATCGCGAACTACTAAAGGTTCGTGGAAATTCGCCACTGTCCGATTAAAACCTTGTAAACGCAGTTGCCTTTGAGAAGTAGGACATTGGGGTCACATCTCTTGATTCTTGGATTGACTCGGTGACGGAGCGGCGGTAGAAGCTGGGGGTATGGCTCGTCCGTTGCGGATCGAAGCACCGGGGGCGTGGTATCATTTGACCGCGCGGGGCAACGAACGCCGGCCGATCTTTCGCGGGGACGCTGACCGGGTGCGGTTCCTCGAACTGGTCGGCGAACTCACCGAGCGGTTCCGCGTCGCGGTCGCCGCGTATGTGTTGCTCGACAATCATTATCATCTGCTGGTGCAGCCGCAGGAACGCAATCTGAGCCGGGCGATGCAGTGGGTGGGCGTCAGTTACACAGTGTGGTTTAATCGGCGGCACCGGCGGGCCGGCCATTTGTTTCAGGGCCGGTTTGCTTCGGTCGTGCTGGAGG
>CAZJCX010000186.1:3117-5763 GCA_964544425.1 uncultured Verrucomicrobiota bacterium | reverse complement strand
CGAATAGGCGGTGGCGGAGGTCAGCCGGTATGTGCATTTGAACCCGGTGCGGGTGCGGGCGTTGGGTTTGGACAAGGCGGCGCAGGCGCGGCAGCGCGTGGGCCTGGCGAGCGCGCCCGACCGGGCGCAGGTGGCGGAGCGGTTGCGGCGGTTGCGGGAGTATCGGTGGAGTTCGTATCGGGCGTATGGGGGCTTGGAGCCGGCACCGGAGTGGTTGGCAGCGAGGCCGGTGCTCGCGCTGTTGGGCGGCCAGCGTGCCGGTGAGTCGGTGCGGCGGTATCGGGCGTATGTGGAGGAAGCGGTACGGGATGGCTTGGCGGAGTCACCGTGGGAGCGGTTGCAGGCGCAGGCGGTGTTGGGCGGACCGCAGTTTGTGAAGCGGATGCGGCCGATGATGCGAGGGAATGCGCAGGAGCAACCGGCGCTGCGGCAGTTGCGGGCGCGACCGACATGGGAAGCAGTGGTGCGGGCGTTGGAAGTGGAGCGTGGGGAAGGATGGGAAACGTTTCGGGATCGGTACGGCGATTGGGGGCGAGACGCAGCGCTGTACTTGGCCCGCCGCCACTGCGGGTTGCGATTACAGGAACTGGGACGCTTGGCCGGCGGGATTGACTATCGAAGTGTCGGCGGGGCCGTCCACCAGTTCGCCGGGCGACTCCGCCGGGATCCGGACTTGGCCGCCGCCCTGCGCCGGCTGGAAACACAAATCAAGAATCAAGAGATGTGACCCTAAGAATCCAACCCCTAGTCCGAATGCACGCGAGTTTGTTCGTTATTCAACTGATTTCTTGGTTATAACCGGCGATCAACGTGGCCTGGATCTACTGCTGCTTAACCGACACTACATGCGGAATTTAATGCGATCTGATGGATGGCAAACTGCTTCGAAGGCAAGTGAGTTTGAACGCTTAAAAGCCAAATACAGCGAGGGAAGTCAGATCACGATCCATGACGTTCGACGTGCTCAGGTGTACCAGCTTATTGCTGATAGGCTCGCACTTGCCGGGACGCTTGAGCCATCACCAGAGGTTTTGAAATTAGCCGAGGTGTATGAATGAAAATCGCCTTCCGGTGTTTTGCGAAATTCATCATAATGGTCGGTGCAGTTGTTGGCTGGGGATGGCTTGGCAAAAAGGTCGGGGGGCTATCTGACGTGGCTTTGGTGTGCGCCCCGTTAGGAGTGGCCTTTCTTATTTTCTTCCTTGAAGTATGGAAGCGGCCAATGCTGACGGAACGACGAGTCGCAAAGGGGTTGTTGACGGCAGGCGGTGCCGTCCTGTTGTCGATATTATGGGTATGGCTTTCATTCGTGATCGCGTGGGGCCTTTTTGGCGGGTCGGCCCCATAGATTGTCGGTTCCACTATGATCCACAACACGCGGCGCGATAACGAGCGCGCCTGTCGCCGAGGTCAACTCCGTAAACTGTCAATCTCGTCTTTCGAGCTTGGCTGAGTTTGAGGTGCTCGCCAAAAGCTGCTCCACCTGTTGTGAGAGCTTGGGGATTTCGGAAGTCGTCGCCTTATGAAATCTGCTTCAAATTGAGGTCAACGACGCGCAAGATAGCAACTCGTCATGCGCGAACAAGTTGAAAAAATCGCCCTCTGCGTCGGCCTCACCCCCACGGTTCAAGACACGCGGGTCGTCGCCCGGCTGCAAGTGGGCGAGGTGAACCGGTGCCGCTCCGTCATCCGCACGATCTCCGGGAAAGGCGTCAATGTCGCCCGCGTGATTGAGACGTTGGGCGGGCACGTGGAGTTGGTGGGATTTGGGAACGCTGCGCCGCGCCGGGTGTGTGTCACCATCCGCGACGAGGCCACCGGCGACATCACCGAGTTGGTCGAGGAAGCGCCATTGCCGAAACCCGGTGAGTGGCGCGCGTTGTACCGGGATTTCAACCGGCTCGTGAGGTGCGCCAGCCACGTCGCCATCAGCGGCGCGCTGATGCCGGGGGCGCCGGCGGATGTGTACGCGAAGCTGATCGCGGCCAGTCCGTGTCCGGTCATCATTGATTCCCAACGGGAGCCGCTGCTGCGCGCGCTACGATTTCGTCCGTACCTCGTGAAACTCAATGTTCACGAATTGAAGGCCACGCTCGGCACGGGCGGGGCGCGGGAGTTGATGCAGCGCGGCGCGCAGAATGTGTTGGTGACGGACGGCGCTCGCGGCGCGCGGCTAGTGACGCCGGGCGGGATGTGGTTGTACACGCCGCCGAAGATCAAGCCGGTCAATCCCATCGGCAGCGGCGACGCGACGACGGCCGGCATTGTGGTCGGGTTGCAACGCGGACAGGAATTACCGGAGGCGGTGAAACTGGGGATCGCGTGCGGCGCGGCGAATGCGTTGACCGCGACCTCCGGTGAGGTTGTGCCGCGTGATGTTCGGCGATTGCTGCCGGAAGTCAGTCTGCGGCCGGTTCCCTTGCCGCGAGCCGTTCAGTGGCCGCGGAGTGGTCGCCCCGCGCTTTGATCATCCCGGATTGCCGGGCGAAATCGACGATCCCGCCGGCATCAATCACGGGCCGCGCATCGCCCAACGACTTGGTGGAGATCACCTTGCCGGCGGCGACGAGGGTGAGGGTATTTTTGTCGAGGTCGAGTTCAACTTCGTCCCCGGTCTTCACCGATTCGCAAATGCGGGTGGTGGCA
>CAZJCX010000186.1:0-3107 GCA_964544425.1 uncultured Verrucomicrobiota bacterium | reverse complement strand
GTACAGTTCGCCGGTGGCGACGCAGTTGCGGAAGAAGATGCGGGCGAAACTTTCGGCGACGACGGCTTGGCAACCGGCGGCGCCGAGGGCGATGGGGGCGTGTTCGCGGGAACTGCCACAGCCAAAATTGCGACCCGCGATGACAATCGCGTACGGGGTTTTCATCTGGCCGGCGGGCACGAAGCGCGTGGCGTACTGGCTGGCGGGCAAGCCGGCCAGCGCATAGCTGCCAAGTTTGTCGTACTCCTCGGGGATGGTGGGGACGAGATTGAGATACTGGGCCGGGATGATCTGGTCGGTGTCAATATTGTCGCGCACCACGAAAGCCTTGCCGCGGATGACTGTGCTCATGAACGCGGAGCCTAGCAGCCCCCTGCCCTGCTGGCAAGGCGACTGCTTAAACGCTTCCCATGCGCGAGTACCGCGACCCGGAAAACAAATTCACCGTGCAATACCCGGAAGGGTGGCTGCCATTGACGCATGAAGGCTCGCCGCACGTCAGCCTCGCCAGCCTGACCACCGGCGGTTACCTCAAGATCGAAGCCCACCAGTTTGATCAACCGCACGAGGCGGACGCGTTGCCGGAAAAGACCATCCGCGCACTCGTCGGGTGCGAAGTGCGGAACCACCCCGAATTGACCGAGCCCAGCGTCCACCTCGCGCAGACCAACGGCTGCGCCGTCGCGCACGCGACGTTCACGCGGCGGGAAGCGCCGGGCGATGAGAATGCGGCCGACTTCGGTCACACGCGGGCGTGGGTGATCAGTCGGGGCGCGATTCAAGTGCGCTGCCTCTACCGCTGCCGCAGCGACGACCAGGGGACGGACGACGATGAGTTGGCGGAAATCATCGGCTCGCTCCAGCTCAACGACACGCCGCACCTCGATGCGACCAGCTTCACGCTTTATTACTACACGTTGCTGAAACACAAACGGCCGATGCTCGGCGTGCGACCCCCGGAAAATCTCACGCTGATCCTCGAGGACGGCCAGTCCATTTTGCTCGAGCATCTCTACAACCATTACCTGCTCGAACCGGAGCGGATGGATGAGTTGATCGAAACGCACATCAACCGGCTCGACTACTGCGGCGACGACGTGCCGGACCTGACCAATTACAAGGCGATCCGCCCGCTGCTCTTCCCGAAGATGCTCCGCGCCACGCCCGGTCGGCATCAGCCCGCGCACCGCGTTGCGCACTGGCCGGGGTTGGCCATCGGCGCGGTCGTACAAGGCCGGGTGTTCACGTACGGCGTCAACACCGAGCGGCTCAAAAACTGGGGTGTCAAGTCGTTGAAGGAAATCATGGACGACTTGATGGACAACCTGTACTCGATTCCGCCGGTCGCCCCGCGCGGGTTGCGCGACAAGGATGGCGAGACGCAGGCGATCAGCTACGTGGATCATCCATTCAGCGGCTCATTCATCTTGTTCGAGGATTTCTACGAGACCACCGCCCACAACCTCAGCACGAACGAATTCCTCGTCGGCCTGCCGGACCCCGGCTGCGTCTCCTGCTTCCGGGACGATGATCCCCGCTTCGTCGTCCAGCACACGGCGTTGTTGCGGTGGGATTACCATCGCAGCATCGAGCGGCTCACCGACACCATTTACATCGTCAGCGGCCCCCGCGCGCAGGACGTCAAACCGTACGACATCCTCCACTGCTGCCCCAAGAAGGCGTAGGTTGTAGCAGCGGTCTATGACCGCCGCTACAGGGGTGATTATATGGCGGTGCGAACTTTGCCGCCGTCTCGGCGGCTGGTTCTCGCCTCACGCTTGCTTCCCGCTCTGGGAAACGCCAATCTGCGGTCATGCCGGAGGGGATTGCCAGTTTTCTGACGCCGCAGGAATTGCAGCGGTTGGGACGACTCGTGTTGCAGTCCCGGTATGTGGTGGAGGGGACGCTGGCCGGGCGGCATCGAAGTCCGTTGAAAGGCGCGTCGAGCGAGTTCGCGGAGCACCGGGCCTACATTGCCGGGGATGATCCGAAGCACATTGACTGGAAAGTGCTGGGCCGGACGGACCGATATTACGTCCGCCGCTACGAGGACGAGACGAACCTGCGGGTGTATCTCGTGGTGGACCGCAGCGCCTCGATGAAATACACGTCGCACACCCGCACCAAGTACGAGTACGCCTGCCGGCTCGCGGCGGCCATCGGGTACGTGGTGGTCAAAGCCAAGGACTCCGTCGGGCTGTATCTGTACTCCGAGAACATGGACGGCGTGATGGGCGCGAAAAATTCCCTCGCCCACCTCAACAACGCGCTGAAGTTTCTCGGCCAGCAGGTGCCGACCGCCGGGACCAACACCGCGCAGACCTTGCACAGCATCGCCGACAACATCCGCCGCCGCGCGTTGATCGTGCTCTTCTCCGATCTGCTCGACGAGCCGGCGGCCGTCATCAAGGCGCTCGCGCATTTCCGCAAGCAACATCACGACGTGATCATCTTTCAGACACTCGACCCGGCGGAGATCGAGTTTCCCTTCCGGCACGGCGCGGAGTTTGTGGATCTGGAAACCGGCGAGCGGGTGCTGACGGACCCGCGGGCGGTGCGCCGCGAGTACCGGCAGGTCTTCGGCGAATTTCTCGACCGCTACCGGGAAGCGTGCAACGAGCTGAACATAGACTACCGGGTCGCCGACACCAGCCAGCCGCTCGACCGGTTCGTCCGCGAGTATCTGGAACAGCGCAAAAAATACACGGTCTGACGGCATCATGTGGGCGCTCCTCAACCCGATCTTCTTGGTCGCGCTGGCCGCGGCGGCGATTCCGCTGCTGCTGCATCTGCTCCAAAAACGCCGCAAGATTCAACTACCGTTCAGCACCGTGCGGTTCCTGCGGCTCGCGCAGAAACGATCCGCCAGCCGGGTGCGCCTCGAAAACATCCTGCTCTGGCTGCTGCGCACCGCGATCCTCGCGCTGCTGGCGCTGGCGTTTGCGATGCCCGTGCTGCGCACGTCCTCCTTCGGGGGGTTGCTCGGCGAGGCGCAACGCGACGTGGCGATTGTCTGGGACGCGTCGTACAGCCTGACATCCGAGACAGGTCGCGGGCCGGTCTGGGACGAAGCGCGCGCCGCGGCGCTGGGCATCGTGAACACCTTG
>CAZJCX010000185.1:4055-6650 GCA_964544425.1 uncultured Verrucomicrobiota bacterium | reverse complement strand
GGCGATGACTGGCGCATCCCGACGGTCGCCCCGCCAATACTCATCGGTCAACCCGGTCGGCGAGGCGACCGTCGGGATGCGCCAGTCATCGCCACAAAGTTGGGCCAGCACATCACGGTAAAACCCGGCCCCGCCTAGCAGCGCTGTCTCCGGATAACGGACCGCGCCTTCACGCAGCGCCTTGCCGGCGGCGTCGCGCCACGTCACCCGCCAGGCCGCACCACCAGCGGCGGTGGTCTCCAGCGTGTACGTGATGACGGCGATCTGCGCGCCGGCCTCATTCTGCCGCCACGCGAGCACACGGGCGGCTTCGGGAACAAAGACGCGCTGGGCGATGTCGTGAAACCACGTGTTGGGCAGGAAAATCTCGTCGGGCTTGTCGTCCCGGGGCGCGAGCGCGACCGAGTTGAGATTCCCAAATCCGTCCTCGACGATGTCCGGATTGCCGGGGTCGCGTTGCCAGTCACCGTCCACAATGAACTTGTAGGCGTGGTAACAGGCCGGGGCCAAGGAGACAGTGGTCCGCCAGATGCCGGCGGCATCGCGCGTGAGCGGTGTGGCGGTCTGGTTCCAGCCGTTGAAGTCACCGGCGACGTACACCGCGCGCGCCATCGCGTTGGTCAGGACGAACGTGATCGGCGTCTGCGGGGACACCGCGGCGGCGGGCGGCGCGGCGGGGCCGACTTGGACGGCCGAGTTCTCGATGCCGCCGACGATCTTGCGGACGGTGGTGGCGGGATCGAGCACCCACGTGTTGCCGTTGACGACGAACTTGTACCCGTAGAAGCCCGGCTCCAAGTCAACCGCGAGATTCCAGGTGCCATCAGCGCTACGCCGCATGGGCAGGTGACGCCAGTTGCTGAATTCGCCTGCCACGGCCACGGTGTTGGCAGTCGGGTCGGAATACCGGAAGGTGATGGCGCCCGGTGCAACCACGGGCAGCATGACAATCCACAGGACCCACATGCGGACGTTCATGCCGGCAGGATACCGAACTGGTCCTTACTCCGCTAGCAGCTTTTCCACGTGGGTGGCGAGTTCGCCGCCGCGGGCGTCCATCGTGCGGACGTACCCCTTCTTGTCGAGGAGCCACATGGCCGGGATTCCGCGGATTTCGTAGCGGGTGCTGATGGCGTTTTCCCAGACTTTGCCATCGTAATACTGCGGCCACGTCATGCCGGCTTTCTGGGCAAACTCCTGCAACCGCTTTTTGTCCTTGTCGAGCGAGATGCCGATGATTTCGAATCCTTGCGCCCGGTACTTTTCATACGTGGCGACGACATTCGGAGCTTCGTGAACACACGGCCCGCACCATGTCGCCCAGAAATCCACCAGCACGACCTTGCCGCGCAGCTTCGCCAGATCCACCTCCGCGCCATCCACCGCCGTGAACTTCAAATCGAGCGGCTGGCTCTGCAATTCCTTTAACTTCGCCGCCGCCGCCTGCATTTGCTGCACCTGCCGGGTCAGCGCTTTGGCTTTGCGTTTCGCGTACGCGCCTACGTCGGCGGCCGACGCGACCGCTTCCAACTCCTGCAACACCGCCGCGAGATCGGGTTGCTGGCCGGTCATCTCGCTCTGCAACAAGCCCACCTCCACCCGCATCAACCGGCTCTCCCACCGCCGCGCATCGGTCGCGTACCGGCTCTCAAACTCCCTCGTCGCCGCGTCCACTTCTTTCGCAAACGCCGCCACAACCCCCAACAAGTCCTCGCGGGTCTGCGGCTGAACGGCCGGACCCTCCTGTAATTTTTCAATGTGCTTCCACAATTCGTCTGCCGTGGTGAATTGCGCGAGATCCGCCGCCCGGCAAACACCGGCCAGCAACAAGAGCGAGAGAATGATTTTCATGAGATTGCTGCGACTATAGCAACGCACCTCGCCAGCGCAAGCAACCGCGCAACCGCCTTTGCCGCCGGGACGGCGGCCGCTGCAACACAGATGCCGGTGTAGTGGCCGCCGTCTCGGCGGCCGATCTCAGGCTACCGGCCCAGTGCCATCATCCGCTCAATCGGCACGAGCGCGCGGCGGCGGATGTCTTCGTCCATCACGATTTCAGGCGCGAGATTTTCCAGTGCGGCGACGCATTTCTCCAGCGTGTTCTTCTTCATGAAACTGCATTCGTTGCAGTGACAGGAGTCGGTCGGGCCGGGGATGAATCGTTTCGTGGGACATTCTTTTTGAAGCCGATGCAGCATCCCGGCTTCGGTGACGATGATGAATTCCGGCGCCGGTGAGGTGCGGCAGTACTGCACCATCTTTTCCGTGGAACACACCTCGTCGGCCATCATCCGCACCGCCGGGAGGCATTCGGGATGGGCGACGACCTTCGCGTCGGGATGTTGCTGCCGGAGGTTGAAGATCGCCTTGTGGGTGAACAGCACATGCGTCGAGCACGCGCCCGGCCAGAGGATCATTTCGCGGCCGGTCTGTTGCATGACCCATTGTCCGAGGTTTTGATCGGGCACGAACAAAATCTTTTTGTCACGCGGGATTGAGTTGACCACTTTGACGGCGTTGCCGGACGTGCAGATGATGTCGGTCAGCGCTTTGACGGCGGCGACCCCGGTGCGCTCGGCCTCGGTGAACCGGCCG
>CAZJCX010000185.1:2665-4045 GCA_964544425.1 uncultured Verrucomicrobiota bacterium | reverse complement strand
AGGCCACGACGACAACGTCCGGGTGAGCAGCCTTCCATTTCGCGAGCGCCCCGGCGTCACACGAATCCGCCAGCGAGCAACCGGCTTCCAGGTCCGGCAGGATGACGGTCTTCGACGGGTTCACGATTTTGGCGGTCTCGGCCATGAAATGGACGCCGCAAAACAAGATCACATCGGCCTCTGACTCCTTGGCTTTGAACGACAAGCCGAGCGAGTCGCCGACGTAATCGGCCACATCCTGAATCTCCGGAATTTGATAGTTGTGGGCGAGGATCACGGCGTTGCGGAGTTGTTTCAGCTCCCGCACGCGCTCCGCCAACGACGCCGCTGATAACGTGGCTGTCATCCCAATCGAGCCTAGCGAAAACGGAAGGTTTGTCAACGCGCCCCACGGCTGCTACCGTACCGTGTCATGAGCAAATTCCTCATTCTGTTGTTGGTTGCCACCGCCGCTTTCGCCAAAACCGAAAACAGCGCGCTCGACTTGGCGCGGCAGTTGGAGAGCGCTTTTGTCAGCGTCGCCGCGGAGGCCAGCGAATCTGTCGTCGTCATCACCGCCACCCAAAAGGCCGCCGCCCAAGAGACGCTGCCCGCCGACCCCGAGGAATTGCCGGAGGATTCACCGTTTCGCTTCTTTTTCCGCCACCACGGTTTCCCCATGCCGGAACCGCGCGATACCGACAGCCAAGGTTCCGGTGTCATCCTCCGCAAGGATGGCTACATCCTCACCAACAACCACGTCGTCAACGGCGCATCCGACATCAAAGTCCGCCTCAAAGATGGCCGGGAGTTCGCCGCCAAACTCATCGGCTCCGATGACCGCACCGACATCGCCGTCCTCAAGGTCGAAGCGGCTGATTTACCGGCCGCTAATTTCGGCGACAGCGAAAACGTCAAAGTCGGCCAATGGGCCATCGCCATCGGCGCGCCGTACCAACTTGAGTACAGCTTCACTGTCGGCTTCGTCAGCGCCAAGGCCCGGCCGCCGATGGATGGCCGCACGGTCGCCACCATTGACTACATCCAAACCGACGCTTCCATCAACCCCGGCAACTCCGGCGGCCCGCTCTGCGACATCGAAGGCCGCGTCATCGGCATCAACACCCTCATCCGCGGCATCAATCGCGGCATCGGGTTCGCCATCCCCAGCAACCTGGCGCGCGACACCGCCGACAAACTCATCCGCGACGGCAGGATCATCCGCCCGTGGCTGGGTGTCCGCATCGAATCGCTGGCGGATAACAAGGACCTCGCCGACGCGCTCAAAGACGTGAAAGACGGCGTCGTCATCCGCGCGATTTACCCCGACACTCCGGCCGCCAAGAGCGACCTCAAGCCGGCCGACGTCATCACCGCCGTGGACGGCGTGCCGGTCAAGAG
>CAZJCX010000185.1:0-2611 GCA_964544425.1 uncultured Verrucomicrobiota bacterium | reverse complement strand
GCGAATCCGTCAGCCTCAGCGTGTACCGCGACGGCCAGCCGCTCAAGATTTCGCTCAGCACCGGGAAGTTGCCCGACGAGACACAATTCGCGGCGCAACGCACCCCGCACGATGCGGCGGAACCCGAAGCAGTGTGGGGTCTCACCGTGCAGACCTTGACCAAGGATCTGGCGGAGAAACTGAATCTCACCGAGACTGCCGGCGTCCTCATCAGCGACGTCGCCGCGGAAAGTCTCGCCGCCGAGAAAGGGTTGCAACGCGGCGATGTCATCACCGAAGTCAACCGCGAACCTGTCGCCACCGCCGAGCAATTCAAAGCCGCGCTGGCCAAGGCCGACGCCGACAAAGGCACCCTGCTCTACGTCAAACGCGACGGCGCCTCCACCTTCGTGGTGCTCAAGGAATCAAAGTAGCCGCCACCAAATCATACTCGCGCGCGCCCGTAATTTTCGCCGACACAAATTCGCCGACGCGCGCCGCGCCGCGCCCGATCACTTTCCCGTCAATCTCCGGCGCATCCATGTGCGCCCGCCCGGTCCAGCCAGCGCCGTTGACTTCTTCGACCAGGACCGGCAGCGAGCGGCCGACGTAGCCCTGCAAGACCGACCGCGAGACTTGCTGCTGGACCGTCATTGCCCGCTGGTACCGCTGCTTCTTTACGCGCGCGGGCAATTGGTCCGTCAGATTACCGGCCGGGGTGTGATCCTCCTGCGAGTAGGTGAAGACGCCGACCCGTTCAAACCGGGCCGTCTCGATGAATTCGAGCAGTTCCGCAAACTGGGCCTCCGTCTCGCCCGGAAATCCGACGATGAACGTCGTCCGCAACGCAATCCCCGGTATGCCCGCGCGAATTTTGGCGATCAGTTCCCGGATGTACCGGCCGTCTGTCTCGCGTTTCATTCGTTTCAACACGTCGTCGTGGATGTGTTGCAACGGCATGTCCACATATCGGCACACCTTGTCGCAGGCCGCGATTGTCGCGATCAATTCATCGCTCCAATGATAGGGATGCGTATAGAGCAACCGCACCCAAAACTCACCGGGCACCTGCTGGATTTCCCGCAGCAGTTCCGTCAACAACGCGCGTCCCCCGGTGATGTCCTTCCCGTAAAACGTCGTGTCCTGCGAAATCAGATTGATCTCCCGGCAGCCCCCTGCCACCAGCGCCCGCACTTCCGCCACCACGTCCGCGACTGACCGGCTGCGATGCTTGCCGCGGATGCGCGGGATGCTGCAAAACGTGCACGGATGGTTGCACCCCTCCGCGATCTTCACATACGCAAAATGTTTCGGCGTCAACCGGAACCGCGGCGCGGTGAAATCCGGCACGAACTTCGCCGGACCGCTCCAGTACAACCCCGGTGACTGCTTCGTCAGTAACTCCCGGACAATCTCCCCGATGCGCGGCACTTCGTTCAGGCCGATGATCGCGTCCACTTCCGGCAACTCCGCGCGGAGATCCTTGGGATACCGCTGCGTAAGACACCCGGCCATGATCAGCGCCTTGCAGTTGCCGGTGGTCTTGAGCGCGCTCGCCTTGAGAATGGTGTTGATGGACTCCTGCTTGGACGCCTCGATGAACCCGCAGGTGTTCACGATCAACACATCGGCCTCTTGCGCGTTTTCCGTGAGCGCCAGTCCCTCTCGTTGGAGCGCTCCGATCATCACCTCGCTGTCCACCAGATTCTTGGCGCAGCCGAGACTGATCAGCCCGACCTTCATTGCGGCACTTCCAACAACGCCGGCGGTACCGGTTTCGGCTGATACAACGCCTCGAAATCCGCCTGCGGCACCACCGGCGCCGCGACGACTGCGGGAGCGGCCTCGGTAGCCACCAGCTCCGGTTTCGGCTCACGGGTCCCCCACCATTTCACCGCCAGCAGCACCAGCACCACCACCGTCAGCCCCGCCACCACCGCCACGACACTGCCGACCGTCAATTTCAGTTCCGGCCGTGCGCGTCGCGCCGACACGGCGGTCTCGATGTGCAGCCCCTTGCGCTGCAACCCGCCTTGGTTGCGGAGATACGCGGCGATCAGCGCCTGACTGTCCAAACCGAGATGTTCGCCGTAGAGCTTGAGAAACCCTTTCGTGTACGTGGGCGAGACCAGCCGGTCAAACTCATCCGCTTCGAGTTGCTCGAGAATCTCAACCTTGATCTTCGTGACGCGCGACACGTCCTCCAACGTCACCTGCTTGCGGTGACGCGCCTCACGCAAAATTTCGCCAATGGATTCCATGCCCGCGCGCGATACTACCGGCTAACCCCGCTGGCTCAAGGAAAAAGGCTCATCCGGCTGTAGCCGCGCTTGCCAAGCGCGGCCACAACGGCAATCCATTACGACTCGGAGCCGACATTGGCGCTGAGGTCCACGAGAATTTCGCGGGGCTCGGCGCCTCGGGAGGGGCCGACGATCCCGCGTTCTTCGAGCAGATCCATGATTCGGGCGGCGCGGGTGTAGCCGATGCTCAACCGGCGTTGAAGCAGCGAAACGCTGGCACGGTTGGTCTGGCGGATGACTTCGATGCATTTCTCGACGAGTTCCTCGTCTTCCTCGCACGCCTCTTCCATGTCGCTGCCGCCAGTGTTGCGGGACAGTTTCTGGTGAAT
>CAZJCX010000184.1:6430-6683 GCA_964544425.1 uncultured Verrucomicrobiota bacterium | reverse complement strand
CCACAATCACGCGGTCGCCGAACAACTGACTGACCAGTTTCAGATACGGCGTCTCGCCGCAGCCCGCGCACGCACCGCTGAACTCGAACAACGGCTGCTGCATCTGTTGTTGCGGGATGCTGCCGACTTTCAGCTTCCGCCGGTCCATCTCGGGGATGTTCAGGAAGAAGTCCCAGTTTTCCCGCTCGGCGTCGCGCACGGGCGCTTGCGGTGCCATGTTGATCGCCTTCAACCGGGTCTGCGTCTTGTTCTT
>CAZJCX010000184.1:4817-6420 GCA_964544425.1 uncultured Verrucomicrobiota bacterium | reverse complement strand
CATCCACGCACAACCCGCAGCCCGTGCAATCCTCCGCCGCGACTTGAATCGTGAACTTCAATCCCTGCGCCTTCCAGTCCCGGTCCCGCGAGTCACAAGACTTGAAGGTGGCCGGGGCGTTCGCCAACGCTGCCGGCTCGTACACCTTCGTCCGAATTGTTCCATGCGGACAGACCAACGCGCACTTCGCGCATTGGATACAGGTCTGCGGGTCCCACACAGGAATATCGAGCGCGATGTTGCGTTTCTCCCACCGGGCCGTGTTGGTCGGGAACGTCCCATCGCACGGCAGCCGGCTGACCGGCAACGAATCGCCGCGCGCCGCGATGATCTCGCCCAGCACGTTGCGGACGAAGTCCGGTGCCTTGGCGGAGACCGGCGGCAACAAATCCGCCGCCGCATCCACGGTTGCCGGGATGGTCACCTCGTGCAGGTACGCCAGCGTGTTGTCCACGGCTTTGAGGTTCATCTGGACGATTTCGTCGCCCTTTTTGCCGTAGGTTTTCTTGATCGAATACTTGATCGCCTCAATCGCCTCGGCTTTCGGCAACACGCCGGAGATGGCGAAGAAGCAGACCTGCATCACGGTGTTGATGCGCCCCCCCATCCCGCTCTCGCGCGCCACTTTGACCGCGTCAATGGTGTAGAACTTGAGTTTCTTCTCGATCAACTGCCGCTGGGTCACGCGCGGCAGATGTTTCCAAACCTCAGTGGCGCTGTGCGGCGAGTTGAGCAGGAACACCCCGCCCGGCACCGCGTCTTTCAACATGTCATAGCGTTCGAGGAAGATCGGCTGGTGACAGGCCACGAAGTTCGCCTGCGTCACAAGGTACGTCGAACGAATCTGCTCGGGACCGAACCGCAGGTGCGACACCGTCATCGAGCCGGACTTCTTCGAGTCATAGACAAAGTACCCCTGCGCAAAGTTGTTGGTGTTCTCACCGATGATCTTGATCGAGTTCTTGTTGGCGCCAACGGTGCCGTCCGATCCCAACCCGTAAAACACCGCCCGCACCACCTTCGCCGGCTCGGTCGAGTATTTCTCGTCGTACGCAAGGCTCGTGTGAGTCACATCATCATGGATGCCGATGGTGAAGTGGTTCTTCGTCTTGTTCTCGCAGACCGCCTTGACCATTGCCGGTGTGAATTCCTTTGAGGACAAGCCATACCGGCCGCCGAGGACTTTGACCGACCGGCCTTCCTCGGCCAGCGCGGTGATCACATCCTGATACAGCGGCTCACCGGCGCAACCCGGTTCCTTCGTCCGGTCGAGCACCGTCACGAACTTCGCCGACGCGGGGATCGCGGACACGAACCGCTTCGCATCGAACGGCCGGTAGAGTCGCACCTTGAGCAGGCCAATCTTGCCTTTCAAGTTATCCACCGCTTCGTGCGCCGCTTCGCAGCCCGAGCCCATCATCACCATCACATGCTCGGCATCCGGCGCCCCGTGGTACTCGAAAAGCCGGTATTGTCGGCCGACGATCTTCGCGAACTTGTCCATCTGCGCCTGCACGATGTCCGGGCACTTCCGGTAGAACGGATTCACCGTTTCGCGGGCTTGGAAATAGACGTCCGGGTTCTGCGCTGTGCCGCGCAAGAC
>CAZJCX010000184.1:2334-4793 GCA_964544425.1 uncultured Verrucomicrobiota bacterium | reverse complement strand
CCAGCACGAGGTCATCATCAATCATCGCGCGCAAATCGTCCTCGGTCAGCAGCTCGATCTTCGCGACTTCATGCGACGTACGGAAGCCATCGAAAAAGTGCAGGAACGGAATCCGCGATTCCAACGTCGCCGCCTGTGAAATCAGCGCGAAGTCCATCGCTTCCTGGACGCTGTTCGAGCAAAGCATCGCCCAGCCGGTTTGCCGGGCCGCCATCACGTCCTGATGATCGCCAAAAATCGACAACCCCTGCGCCGCGAGCGACCGGGCCGCGATGTGGAAGACGGCCGGAGTCAGTTCGCCGGCGATCTTGTACATGTTGGGAATCATCAGCAGGAGACCTTGCGACGCGGTGAACGTGGTGGTCAGCGAGCCGGTCTGCAACGCGCCGTGAACGGCACCCGCCGCGCCGCCTTCACTCTGCATTTCCATGACGGCCGGCCGCGTGCCCCAGATGTTCACGCAATCTTCGGAAGCCCATTGATCCGCCCACTCGCCCATCGGCGACGACGGCGTGATCGGGTAAATCGCGATCACCTCGTTGACCCGGTAGGCCACATACGCCACCGCCTCGTTCCCATCCATCGTGATGAAGTTTCGTTTCGTCATGTCAGTTCCTTATTCAGCAGATCCTCGGCAAATCCTCGCCGGTCGGCAGGTCAATCACCCGCTCGCCGCCGATTTTCGTGCGCAGTAACGCCATCCCTTTGGGTTTCTCTGTCACTTCCCCGATGACCCGCGCCGCGCGCCCCAGCGCCGCCACGACCCGGCCGGCGTCGGCTTGCGGGCAAACCACGAGCACCTTGCCTTCGTTCGCAATCGTCAACGGATCCAATCCCAACAAATCACACGCACCCTGCACTTCGCGATGAATCGGCAGCGCGCTCTCGTGCAACCGGATTCCCACGCCCGACGCCCGTGCGATGTCGCACACCGCCGCCGCCACGCCACCCCGCGTCGGGTCGCGCAGCGCGTGCAACTCCGCCCCGGTGGCGATCACGGCTTCCACCAACGACCACAACGGCGCGCAATCGCTGACCACGCTCGTCGTAAACGCAATCCCCTCGCGTCGGCTCAACACTGCCACGCCGTGATTGCCGATCTCGCCATTGATGATCACCACGTCACCCGCGCGAGCCCGCGCCGCACCGACCGGCTGCGTCGTCTGGCACAGTCCGATGCCGGCCGTGTTGATGAACAACTGATCGCACGTCCCGCGCTCGACGACTTTCGTGTCCCCCGTCGCCACCACCACCCCGGCTTCCTCGGCGGCGGCTTTCATGGACGCGATGATCTTCCGCAACTCCGCCACCGGCAGCCCTTCCTCCAAAATCAGTCCCACGCTCAACCACAACGGCCGCGCGCCCTGCATCGCCAAATCGTTCACCGTCCCGCACACCGCCAGCCGGCCAATGTCGCCGCCCGGAAAAAAGCACGGTTTCACCACGTAACTGTCCGTCGTGAACGCCATGCGCTGGCCGCCGACCGGCACCACCGCGCTGTCGTCGAGCGGGCGCAACACCGGATTATCGAACACCGGCGCGATCACCTCCTCGATCAACTCCCGCGTCAGCGCCCCGCCGCCGCCGTGCGCCAGTAAAATGCGGTCATGTCTCACGCCGCCACCTTCCGTTCGTACCGGTAATGCGCTGCGCAACTGCCCTCGCTCGACACCATGCACGGGCCGAACGGCGCGACCGGCGTGCAGGCTTTGCCAAACAGCTTGCACTGCGGTGGCGTCAACACCCCGCGCAAGACATCGCCGCACTGACACGCGGGATTCACTTTCGCCTTGCGGAACGTGACGCCCAACGCGCGGACCGCATCATGGGCCGCATATCGGGACCGAATCGCCAGTCCGCTGCCGGGGATCGTCCCGATGCCGCGCCAGCTTGTGTCACATTCCTCGAACACCTCGGTCAGCATGTGTTGGGCGGCCCGGTTGCCTTGTGCCGTGACCGACCGGCTGTATTCGATTTCGACCTTCGCCACACCGTCAGCCACCTGTTGCAGCAACATCGTGAGGCATTTCATCAGGTCCCACGGTTCAAACCCGGCCACCACGCACGGAATGTGATAGTCCCGCGCAATGAACTCGTACATCTCCGCCCCGGTGATCACGCTGACGTGGCCGGGACAGAGAAACCCGTCAAGCTTGACCTCGTGATCGCGCAGCAACGCTTCCATCGCGCGCGGCATCGTCTTGTGGGCGCACAGCACGGAAAAATTGTTCACGCCCTCGTTCGCGGCGTGCCAGATGTTCCAGGCCACCGTGGGCGCAGTCGTTTCAAAACCGACCCCGAGAAACACGACGTTCCGCGACGGACATTCTTTCGCCAGCACCACGGCATCGCTGGCCGAGTACACGATGCGAACGTTCGCGCCCGCCGCACGCTCACGCTCCAGGGACGACTCGCTGCCGGGCACACGCAACAAATCACCGAACGTCGCCACGATGACC
>CAZJCX010000184.1:0-2311 GCA_964544425.1 uncultured Verrucomicrobiota bacterium | reverse complement strand
ATCAATGTAATTGGTATCTGTCACACAAACCGGACAGCCCGGGCCCGAAATCAGATGAACGTTGGCCGGCAGCAATTGCCTCAGCCCCGTCCGAAACGCCACCATCGTATGCGTCCCGCACACTTCCATGAACCGGACGTCCCGCCCGACTTGTTTGGCCAGCGTCGCCACCGCACTCGTCAATGTCTTCACATCGGCACCTCCTGAAAGCTCGTGTCCGCCCGGATCGCCTCCAACTCCGCCACCTCAGCCCGGTCCCATTTGTGAATCGCAAACCCGGCATGAACCAACACGTAGTCGCCGAGCCGGGCATCCTCGATCAATGACACGTCCACATCTCGCAACGCCCCGTCCACCGAGATCGTCGCCCGCATCCGTTCCAATTCCACAATCCGCGCCGGCACCGCTAGACACATGGCCGCCTCCCCTGCCGCGCCGCCGCAACTGCCGCCTGGCCCAGCGCCAAGCCGCCGTCGTTGACCGGCACCGTCGTGTTGGTGAACACCTTGAAATGCCGGGACTGCAATAACTCGACCGTGCGCTTGAAAAGTAATTCGTTCTGGAACACGCCGCCCGAGAGCGCGACGACGTTCAGGTTGCGCTGGCCGCGGATGTACCGGCAGACTTGCAACACCGCCACCGCAACCGTGTTGTGGAATTTCGCCGCGATCACTCCCGTCGGCACCCCGTCATTCCTTTCCGCCACAAGCTCCCGGATCGTCGGCCCGAAATTCACCACCCACGGCGCGAACCGAGTGGCAATCTCCAGCGAGTAACTGTCCGTGATCGCCGGATGCGCCGCCGCTTCCAACCGGATCGCCACCTGCGCCTCGTACTCCGCCACGTTGCCCAATCCGAGAATCGCCCCCACCGCGTCGAACAACCGGCCCGCGCTCGACGTGAGCGGCGAGTGGAAATCGGCTTCGATCATCTGCTCCACGACCGCCGCGCGGCGATGCTTGACCGGCAACCGCTCCGCAAACAGCACGCTCGCCGCCATCCGCCACGGTTCCTCGACGGCCTTGTCGCCGCCCGGCAGCGGGTATTGTTTGAAGTGCGCCACCCGCTCGAAATCTTCCCGGTCGGCCACCATGAATTCCCCGCCCCAGATCGTGCCGTCGGTGCCGTAGCCGGTGCCGTCGAGCGCCACGCCGATCACCGGCTCCTGGAGGCCATGCTCGGCCATCACACTGACAATGTGGGCGTGATGATGTTGGACGCCGACCCGCTTCACCCCCATCAACTTCTCCGCGTACTTCGTGGCGAGATATTCGGGATGCAAATCGTGCGCGACGATGGCCGGCTCACCGCGGACCAACCGTTGCCACTCCGCAATTTCCGTCCGGTAATACTCCCACGCCTGGTAGTCCTTCAAATCGCCGATGTGCTGCGAGAGATACGCCTGTCCCGCCCGAACGAGGCAGAAGGTATTCTTCAACTCGGCGCCGACCGCGAGGATGGCCGGGCTGGTGTCCGCAATCCGAATCGCGCCCGGCACGTAGCCGCGTGCGCGGCGCAGAAATTGACGCTGGCCATTCACGACGCGAATCACCGAGTCATCGCACTTGTGGATGATCTCGCGGTTGTGAATCAACGCCGCGTCCGCGATCCCGCCGGACCCCCGGTCGAGTTCCGTTGCACGACTGACAATAGGTTCATCTGTGAGGTTGGCGCTGGTCATCACGAGCGCGTCAAACGCCTCGATCAACAAATGGTGAATGGGCGTGTAGGGCAAAAACGCGCCGATGGTGTCGGTGTCCGGGGAAATATTGCGCAAGAGTTTGCTGACTGACCGGCGGCGCAACACCACGATCGGGCGCGCCGCGCTCAGCAATTCAGCCTCTTCCGCCTCACTGACCTCGCAATGCTGTTTCAAAACCACCAAGTCGCGGAACATCACCGCCAATGCCTTACCGGGCCGATTCTTCCGCGTCCGCAACCGACCGACGGTCTCGTTACTGAACGCATCACAGGCGAGGTGGTACCCGCCCAGTCCTTTCACCGCCACGATGCGCCCGCGTTGCAACAGCCGTTGTGCGGCGAGAATCGGCTTGTCCAACAGTCCTGTCCCGCCGGCCGTCTGCAATACCAATCGCGGCCCGCACTCGGGGCAGGCGTTGGGCTGCGCCTCAAACCGCCGGCTGCGCGGCTCGTGGAATTCGTGCTCGCAGGCCGGGCACATCGGGAAATCGGCCATGGACGTGCGCGCGCGGTCATACGGCAGATCGCGGCTGATGGTGAACCGCGGGCCGCAGTTCGTGCAATTGATGAACGGATACTCGAACCGCCGGTCACCGTGATCGTACAACTC
>CAZJCX010000183.1:5709-6798 GCA_964544425.1 uncultured Verrucomicrobiota bacterium | reverse complement strand
GCACGAGCGCTCGTTCCATCCAAGAGCCGGACAGCACTGTCCAGCCGTACAGCAGCCACGTCAGCAGCGCCAGCCATTTGATCCGCACCGGCAGGATGAAGAAGATGTGGAGCTGAAAATCCGGGAACAGATACGCAAACGCCAGAAAAACCGAGCCGAGCAGGAACGTATTGGTCGCCAGCCCGCCCGGCACGAAGAACGCCACCAGCAGGGTCGCGAGGTAGCCGACACCGATGAAGATGTTGAAGCGGAACTCGCCCCATTCGTGTTCGAGCGCGTTGCCCATGAGGTAAAACAGATAGAGTGAGAATGCCGCAAAGAGCGGATGCCACGGCGGAGCGAGGATGATGAAGGAGAACAAGCGCCAGAGTTCGCCGTCGAGGATGGCCGCGCGGCTGAAGACAAGGTGCCACTGCGTTCCCGGCCAAAGCAGTTGCATCCCAAACGTCACGCCGAGCGCGCACGTCATGATCAACGTCAGATTCGGAATGGCCCAATGGCCGAAGCGGCGTTCCAATTTGTCGAGCATGGCGCGGGAGTATAGCAGCCGGCGGGCGAACGCAAAGCGCCATCGCGCGGCTGCTCTTCTGTAGCCGCGCTGGCTGTGGCCGCGCTTGCCAAGCGTGGCTACAACCGACATCGCAAATTGTGCCGCCGTCCCGGCAGCAGCGGAGTTGCGCTACCGGCTTCCCGCCTGTAAAACCGCCGCGTGAGTCCGGCTCCGGCAAACGCGTCGTTGCGCCGATCGCTCGCGCTGGTGAAACTGGCGTGGGTGTGCGGCGCGGTCTGGCTCTACATCACGACCGGCGCGGTGTTGACCCGGTACGCCAAGCTGGTTGACCTGCCGCCGTACGGATACGGCTTGCTGGCGGCGTTGCCGTTCGCCGGGTCGCTCTTTCAATTGCCGGCCAGCCTGTTTTTGGAGCGGTACGGTCACCGGAAAAAATGGTTCATCTCACTCGGCATCATCCACCGCGCGTTGTGGGTGGTGATCGCGCTGCTGCCGTGGGTGTTGCCGGCCCACTGGCGGTGGCCGGGGTTTCTCGCGACGATGGCCGTGTCGTGGGTGGCCGGGCAGATGATCGTCCC
>CAZJCX010000183.1:2480-5634 GCA_964544425.1 uncultured Verrucomicrobiota bacterium | reverse complement strand
ACTCGGCCAGTGGGTCGGGTTGGGCACGACCTTGCTGACCGGTTTCGTGCTCGACCGGGCGACGGCGGCCGGCGCGGAAGCGTTGCTGCCAACCATCACGGCAGCACTCGCCGTGGCGGCGGTGGCGGGGATGGCGGATTTTTTGTTCTTCCTCCCAGTGCGGGCGGCGGTCAAACACGCGCCGGATGAATCCATCAGCGTGTGGGAGCTGTTGCGCGGGCCGTTGACGGATGGAAATTTCCGGCGGTTCCTCGGTTTCACGGCGACGCTGACGTTCGGCACCGGGTTTCTGGCGCAATTCTACTGGCTGTACGCGTTTGAGGAGTTGCGCCTCGACAACGTGGGCGCAAATGCGCTGCTGGTCGTCTGGCCGTTGGTCGCGCTGGCGGTGGCGACGCCGTTTTGGGGGCGGGTGATTGACCGCGTGGGCCGCAAGCCGGTGCTGTTGGTGGCGGGGCTGGTGTTGGTGGGGGGCAGTTGGTGGTGGGTGTTCATGACGCCGGCAAGCGTCGGCTGGTGGTATGCCGGAGTGGTGCTGGCCAACTTGATGTGGCCGGGCATCGAGTTGGCCAACTTCAACGTGATGCTCAGTCTCCGCGAATCCGAAACCTCGCGCGCCCAAGCCAGCGGCTACGTCGCCGTCGGCAGCATGACCGTGGCGCTGGCCGGGGCGTTGAGCGGGTTGTTCGGCGGTGCAGTGGCGCAGACGTGGCAGACGACGCGGCCGGAATTTTTCGGCATCGAATGGACCTATCACCGCGTCCTGTTCGGCTTGTCCGGTATCTTCCGACTGCTCGCGCTCGGCTGGCTGCTGGGCTTCCGCGACGCCAAAGCCGCCACCACCCGCGCCGCGCTCCGCTACATGGGCACCAACGTCTATTCCAACGTCCAACAAGCCTTCTTCCTCCCCGTGCGCCTCCTCAGCCGCCTCGGCACTGCGACGTACAAAGTCGGCAAGGGACGCCGTTAGGGTTGTTCCCTGAATTCAAACTGAATGTGGGAGCGACCTCAGCGTCGCGACGGCCGGGGCACTGAGTCCCCTCCCACCTAAAGCTTGAAGTTCCAACCGTCACCAGCCAAAACTCAGCACATGTCCGAACCCGTTCGCCGCCGCTGGCCTCGCGTCGCGCTCATCCTCATGCTGGTTATCGTGCTCGCCTTCATTGGTTGGCGTGTGACGCTACGTGTACTCATCAGTCGAGAACTAGACTCCGTGCGCGCGAAAGGAGAGCCGGTAACGTTCTCGGATTTGAATGAATGGTATCCAGATGTGCCCGCCACAGAGAACGCAGCAAATTTATACGTCCAAGCATTTGATCTGATCACGCGGCGAGACCGGGGAAAGCCTGTCATTCCAATTGTAGAGGCCCCAATTCCATCAGGTGATCTTTCAGGGGAGACCGAAGGTGTTTTTCAGACTTACCTCGTTGGTAATGAAAAGATTTTCCAGTTGCTCAAAAAGGGCGGAGGGTTGAAACGGTGTCGCTACCGTTTACCGGACGAAATTACAAAACCAGCCCCCTATCTACCCAAAGTGGGGCAAGCAACTCGGCTGCTCGCATTCCAAGCATGGTGGTGCGCCAGACAGGGTGATAGCTCGCGGTCGGCAGGCGCGATTGTCGATGCGCTTCGGCTGGCAAACTCGTTGCGAGATGCGCCGCTGTCCTCATTTCAGTTAGCTCGGAACGGTTCGCTGGATACGAGCATCACGACTTTGTTACGAATTCTGCAGGAGCGGCCATTTCAGGAAGCAGATTATGCGTCCATCCAAGAAGTATTGGCAGATTCTGATCGTGTTATCGACTGCGCGCGAACACTTGCGGGCGACCGAAGCGCCATTCATGAGTACTTCCTCCACTACGCCCGTATGCCACGGATGGAGTTCCGATTGATCTTAGCGGGTGAGGGAGCAGAACTTATGGAGTCCCCATCCCTGTTTGGATTATACAAGTCATCGGGGTTGTATGATCGGGATCAATTGCACTATCTGCGGGTCGCAGCCAAACTTATAGATGGGTGTGGTAGTCCTTGGGCTGAACGGCGTGATCAGTACGAAAAACTTTTCTGGGAGATAGGATCGAAGCGGCCTGCTTTGATACTCACTGCTCGGAGTCTAAGTTTTTCAGAGATATACGCAAGGAAGGCTGTGGCGACGGCTACTCAAGTGAGACTGGCGCGGATAGCTATTAGCGTGGAGAGATTTCGTGCTGAACACGGCCAATTGCCCGAAGCCCTACAAGATTGCACGAACGCGCACAACTCTCAGGTGCCGCTTGATCCTTTTTGTGACCAGCCATTCCGCTATAAGCGACTCAAAGCCGGATATTTGATCTATAGCCTAGGGCCCGATGGAGGTGACGATGGTGGGGATGAGAAAAGGGACATCACATTCAAGGTGGAGCGGGAATGAGCAACTGAAGGTGGGAGGGACCTCAGTGTCGCGTAGGTCGGGCGCTGAGGCCCCTCCCACTTTGGCTTGAGGCATGAGCGAACGGCAAAACATCGGCTGGATTGGCACCGGGGTGATGGGAGCGGCGATGGCGGGGCATCTTTTGGCGAAGGGGCACCGGGTCGTGGTGTTTTCGCGGACGAAAACGAAAGCGCAGCCGCTGCTCGACCGGGGCGCGGTTTGGGCGGAGTCGCCGCGGGCGGTGGCGGAGCAGAGTGACATCACTTTCACGATGGTCGGGTTTCCGCAGGATGTCCGGGAGGTGTACTTCGGTCAGAACGGAGTGGTGGCGGGGTGGAGTGATGGGAAGCTCTGCGTGGATATGACCACGACCTCACCGGCGTTGGCGCAGGAGATTGCGGCGAAGGTGATGGCGTTGGATGCACCGGTGTCGGGCGGCGATGTGGGCGCGCGGAACGCGACGCTCTCGATCATGGTCGGCGGCGACCGGGCGGCGTTTGAGCGGGTGTTGCCGTTGCTGGAATGCCTCGGCAAGACGATCGTCTATCAAGGCGCGGCCGGGGCGGGGCAACACACGAAGCTCGCGAATCAGATTGTGATTGCCGGGACGATGATCGGGGTGTGCGAGGCGTTGATCTATGGCAAGGCGGCCGGGCTGGACTTGGAGACGATGCTGCGTTCGATCCGACCGGGTGCGGCGGGGTGTTGGACGCTGGAGAATCTCGCGCCACGCATCTTGGCCGG
>CAZJCX010000183.1:0-2463 GCA_964544425.1 uncultured Verrucomicrobiota bacterium | reverse complement strand
GGTAACTTCGAGCCCGGTTTTTATGTGGAGCATTTCCTGAAAGACCTCGGCATCGCGCTGGAAGAGTGCCGGCGGATGAATCTGAACTTGCGAGGTCTTGCATTGGCGGAGGAGCTTTACCGGCGCGCGGCGGAACTTGGCCACGGGAAGAAAGGCACACACGCGTTGTTCCTCGCGCTCCCATCATGACCACGTTTCAAATCTTGGTGGGCTTGCTCGGCGCGTTTCTGGTGGGGTTTTCCAAATGCGGGGTACCGGGCACCGGCATTCTGGTCGTCCCGCTGATGGCGATGATCTTGCCGGCGAAGGAGTCGGTGGGATCGCTGACGCCGCTCTTGGTCGTGGGCGACATTTTCGCGGTGGCGTTTTACCGGCGGCACGCGCAGTGGAACAAGCTCTGGAACCTGTTCCCGGCGGTGCTGGCCGGGATGCTGGTTGCGGCGTGGTTGCTGGGCCGGGTGGACAACGCGCAGATGAAGCCGATCCTCGGCTGGCTGGTGTTGAGTCTGTTGCTGCTCGATTTCCTCCGCCAACGCCTCGGCTGGCAGGACGTGCCGCATCATCCGGCGTTCATCGTTGGGATGGGATTCCTCGGCGGATTCGGCACGACGCTGGGCAACGTGGCCGGGCCGATCATGACGATCTATTTCCTCGCGCGCGGCCTCGACAAGAACGCGTTCATCGGGACGTTCTCGTGGTTTTTCCTGATCGTGAACGTGAGCAAGATTCCGATCTACTGGCATCACGGGATGACCACCACCGGCTCGCTCGAATTCAACCTCTGGCTCGCGCCCGCTGTCGCGATCGGCGCGCTGCTCGGCCGGTGGCTCCTGCCACGGATACCGGAGCAGACCTTCGTCCGGCTGGTCTGGTTGCTCGCCGCCGCCGGTGCCATACGCCTGATCGTGCCGTAGCGCCCACTGCACCGAACAGGTGGGCCGAGCGTCCACGCGAGGCCTGCTCCGCGCGAGGCCCCCCTCCCCGCTCGCGGGGACGCTCGTGCCACCTGTGCCAACGGCGGTGCGGGTGTTCTTTGGCTTGTGCGGCGAAATCGCGATGGTAATCTCGACGCTCATGGCTGGGGAGATTCGCGGCATCATTTTCGACATGGATGGTGTGCTGTGCCTGAGCGAGCCGTTCATCGCGGAGGCGGCCTGCCGGATGTTCGCCGAGGCGTACCAGCTCAAGGTGACGCCCGCGGATTTTGCGCCGTTCGTGGGCACGGGCGAGGATCGGTTTCTCGGCGGCGTGGCGGACAAGTACGGCGTGAAACTGACCATGCCACGCGACAAGGTGCGGACGTACGAAATCTATCTCGATCTGATCAAAGGCCGACTTCAACCATTGCCGGGCGTGAAGAAGTTCATCGCGAGTTGCCGGCGCAAGAAGTTGAAGCTGGCCGTCGCCACGAGTGCCGACCGGGTGAAGTTGGACGGCAACTTGCAGGAAATCGGCTTACCGGCGGCGAAGTTCGATGCGACGGTCAATGGCGACGAGATCGCGCACAAGAAACCAGCCCCGGATATTTTTCTGCTCGCGGCCAAACGACTCGGCTTGGAGCCGGGCGAGTGTCTGGTGATCGAGGACGCGCCGAGCGGCATTGCGGCGGCGAAAGCGGGCGGGTTCCGCTGTTTGGCGCTAACGACGTCGTTCCCGGCCGAGAAGTTGCCGGCGGATTGGGTCGCGGCGGATTTGGAGGACGCGCCGAAGGCGGTAACGAAGCTTTTTCCGAAGGCGGCGCGGCCGGTCGCCACATCCGTCCCGCCAGTCCCGAGTTTGAAAATCCTCTTCGTGGCGGCGGAATGCGCGCCGTATGCGAAGACGGGCGGGTTGGGGGATGTCGTGGCGGGGTTGGCGAAGGCGTTGCGGCGAATGGGGCACGATGCGCGGATTGTGCTGCCGTTGTACCGGTCGATTGATCGGGCGAAGCACAAGGTGGCGCGATTTTCGTCCACGTGCGTCCACATGGGCGCGGGCGCGGAACACTGGTGCGGAGTGCATCAGGCGCGCATGGATGAGGAGGTGCCGGTGTGGTTCGTGGAATACGACGCCTATTTCGGCCGCGACGGGATTTACGGGTACGAGGACGACGGCTGGCGGTTCGCGATGGCTTCCAAGGCCGGGATGCAGGTGGCGAAAGACCAGCAGTTTCATCCCGACGTGATGCACGTCCACGATTGGCACACGTCGCCGGTGGCGGCGTTTCTGAAAACGTGGGATCGCATCCTCTCACCGCTGTCGAACACGGCCAGCGTCCTCACGATCCATAACATCGGCTACCAAGGTTTTTTTCCCGCCAGCTTGTATCCGTATCTCGGACTCGGGCTGGAACATTTTACGGCCGACAAGTTCGAGTCGTATGGAAAGTTGAACCTGCTCAAGGCCGGCATCGCATTCGCCGATGCCATCACCACCGTTTCCCCGACGCACGCGCAGGAGATTCTCGATCCGATCGGCGGGATG
>CAZJCX010000182.1:0-6897 GCA_964544425.1 uncultured Verrucomicrobiota bacterium | reverse complement strand
AGCGCAGATGGCGGCCTCACCGGCGTTGCCCCGGCAGGGCCAAGTCTTCATCAGTGTTCGCGATTCCGACAAAAAGGCCATCGTGCCGGTGGCCAAGGAACTCGTCGCGCTTGGGTTCGAGCTGTGCGCCACCGACGGCACCGCGCGGCTGCTGGAAGCGGCCGGGTTGAAAGTCGCCACCTTGTTCAAGTTGTCGGAGGGGCGCCCGCACTGTCTCGACCTGATCAAAAACGGTGAGCTGCAACTCATCATCAACACCCCCGCCGGCAAGTCGCCGCGCGCGGATGAAGTGAAAATCCGCACCGCCGCCGTCGCCAACAAGATCTCCATCATGACCACGCTGGCCGGGGCCAAGGCCGCCGCGCTCGGCATCCGCGCGCTTCGCGAACAAGGTCTCAGTGTCGCCCCGCTGCAGGAATACCACGCCGCGTTGAAGAAGGGGTAGTCCGCACTGGCTGTGGCCGCGCTTGGCCAGCGCGGCTACAGATGCGCGGCAATGCGCTGCTGCAATTCCAGTTTCACCGCGGCTGGGGCGAAGGCGGCTTGGGCGGCGGTTTCCAGCAATTGGCGGATTTGCGGTCTGGTCAGCCGGTAGGTTTCACCGGCGAGTTCGTATTCGTGGGTCAATGTGATGTTGCTGATGGCCGGGTCGTCGGTGTTGAGTGTGACGCGGACGCCTTCGTTCAGGAACCGGGGGAACGGGTGCGCCGCGAGGGATTCGACGCTGCACGTCTGCAAATTGCTCGTGAGGCAAATCTCGAATGTCGTGCCCTGATCGCGGACGCGCTTGAGCAGGTCCCCGTCGCGGGCCAGCGCCACCCCGTGACCAATGCGCGCGGCACCGTGGTCGAAGACGGCTTCACGGATATTCTCGGCGCGCCCGCCCTCCCCGGCGTGGATGGTCATCGGAATTCCATACCGACGCGCCAGCGCGAACGCGGCGGCGTGCGGCGTGGCGGGATGGTGCGTTTCATCACCGGCTAGATCAATCCCGACCACGCCACGATCGAGATATTTTTGGGCGAGTTTGACGGTGGTGATGTTTTGCTCCGGCGTGATGGACCGGTAACAGCACAAAATCAGCCCGCACCGCAGCCCGAAATCGCGTTGCCCGCGCCGCAAGCCCTCCAACGCCGCCTGCACGGCTTCTTCCATCGGGAACCGGTCGCTGGCCGCCAGCGCGGGGGCGAACCGGGTCTCGAAATAGATCACGTTGTCGCGCGCCGCATCCTCGCAAAGTTCGTACGCGATGCGCTCCTGAGTGACGGCGAACGGCAGCAACGGGTAGAACACTTCAAAGCGCTTCAGAAAGTCGGTCAAACTCCGACAGTCGCGGCTGACTTGGACGTACCGTGCCAGCTTGTGCGGGTCGGTGGTCGGCAGGCGAATGCCGAGTTGATCGCCCAGCGCCGCGATGGTCGGGACGCGGATGGCGCCGTCGAGGTGCAGATGCAGGTCAATCTTCGGCAACGCGTGATAGTTCATTGATTCGCCCTCCGAGCGCGCCTAGTATCCCGCCACGATGAGATGGCGACAATTCTTTTTGGCGGTGGCGGTGGCCCTGCCGGTCTGCGCCGACAGCAGCGATCCGTTTGTTGAAGGCCGGGAGTTGCTGGCGCGGGTGGTGGCGAACCGACCGGCGGCAGATCTAAGATTGCAGGCGCGCTTGTGGACGACGCGGGATCGCGCGACGCCGCTGGAGGTCCTGATTCAAAACCGGCCGGCAGAGACCCGGACGATTTACCGGGTCGCCGCGACCGAGTTGCTCGTCGTGCAACCGCTTGGTGGCGGACCGCGTTTTTTTCTCAAAGGCGCGGGCGAGTTGCGTGGCGAAGCGCGGCTCGCGTCACTCGGCGGGTCGAGCATCGTGTACTACGATCTGGGGCTTGGTTTTCTGCACTGGCCGGTGGTCTCCAAACTGACGGCGGAAAAGTACCGGGGCCGGCACTGTTACCGGGTGGAGACGGCGACGACGGAGGAGCCGTTCAAGCGGGCACAGCTGACGATTGATCGGGACTACGGTGCGTTGTTGCGCGCCGAGCTGATCAATCACGACGACAACGTGGCGCGCCGGTTGGCCGTGACGAGTTTCCGCAAAGTCGGCGATGTCTGGATTCCACGCGGGATCGAGATCGCCCGCGTCCCGCCCGGCCAGTCACTCCCCTCGCAGGAGAAGTCGCGGATCGAGATTCACGACGGTGATTTCGCCGCGACGTTGCCGCCCGAGTGGTTCGACGAGGCGCGGTTTCACAATTGACCCAACCACCACGACCACCACTCAACCGCCGGGGGGCGCGACCGGTGCCGGGGCCGGTGTGACCGGGGAGGCCAGGCTCTTGACGAGAATCTTCGATTTGCGGCCGCTCTGGTCGTACTTCTCGCGCCGCGCCGGCGGGAGATCATCGGGCGTGCCCTCCCGGTAATTGAGCTTGTGCTGGAAAAACGTGAAGGCTTGCGTCGAGAGACAATACATCGTTTCCGCGCCCTTCTCGCGGGCGACGCTCTCGGCATACTGGGCCAGTTTGGTGCCGATGCCGCGGTGTTCGTGGGCGGGGTTGATCTGCAAGCACGCCAATTCAGCCCGTTTCAAGTCCGGCACAAGATCCACCTGGCAACAACCGACGATGTTGCCGTCGATCTCAAACACAAAAAACTCGCCGAGGTCTTTCTCGACGCTCTTGCGGTTGCGGCGCAGCAGTTGGTCGCCCTGAATGGAGGGTCGGATCAATGCCATGATGTGACGCAGGTCTTTCCGTTGCGCAGGCCGGATGCCTTGGTATTGATTCGCGTAGATCAACGTGCCGACGCCCTCGTTGGAGAACACTTCCGCCAACAACCCTTCATCCACTTCGCCGCTGATGATATGTACCCGCTCCACGCCGCCCTGCGACGCTTGGAGTGCATGCCGCGCTTTGGAGAGCACCGCTGGATCAAACTTCTCCGGCGCGCCCTTCAGCGCCGCCTCCAATTCCTGCACCGAGAGTTGCGACACGAGCTTGTCGTCGAGCACGATCCCGTGCGCTGTGCCGAGGAACAGCAGTTTCACCGCGCCGAGCTGCCGCGCCACTTCCACGGCCACCGTGTCGGAGTTGAGCCGGTACGTGCTGCCGTTGCCGTCGAATCCAAACGGCGGAATCACCGGCACGATGCCCTTCGCCAACAACGTCCGCAGCATCTCCACGTCCACCTGAAGCACCTTGCCCGTGTGCTGGTGATCCACGCCCTTGAGAATCCCGACCGGCACTGCCTCGATGCAGTTCGTGTGCGCGCCTCGGATATTGTTCAGCGACAAGCCCTCCAATATCTCGTGCGTCACCCCGTTGGCGGCCATGATCGCGATCCGCAACGTCGGCGCATCCGTCACCCCGGTCCCGTCCCAATTGGTGATTGGCTCCTGCAACCGCGCCGCCAGCGTCTGGATCTGCTGTCCCGCTCCGTGCACCAGCACGAGCTGAATGTTCAGGCTTCGCAGCACCGCCACATCGAGCAACAGATTGCCGAAGTTGTCATCCGCCACCACCGCGCCGTCCAACGCCAGAATAAACACCCGCTCCCGAAACTGCGGGATGTAATGCAAAATGCCGCGCAAATCTGTTGGTTTCATCGAAGCCCCCGACTTATACGCGCCACCTCACCCGTTTTCAACAGGCGATTTTTCCGGTTCGCGCTCCACGCCAACGTGGATGCCGCGCGTGCCAAGCGTGGCCACAGATACTGCCACGGCAATGTTACAATCCCTACCGGGTAATTGCATCCGATGTCTATGACACGCCGACCACCGACAACTCCGCCGGAATCCGGCAGTCAAACTCGCGGTTGAGCGCCAAGTTCACAACCGCTTTGGCGATGGTTTGCTCCGCGGCCCGGAATGTTATACTGCGCCCGATGAGTCGGCGAGCGACAACGCGCTTGGTGCGCATCGGCAACTGGTTGGTGACCGGCGTCGTGGTCGCGGCGTTGGGAACCGCGGCATTTATCTATCTGCGCTGGGTCTATCGGGAACAACGGTTCAACCAGATCATCGAAGAAGTCGCCGCGCGGCAGGGCGCGGACAAGTTCTTGATCAAGGCGGTGATGCGGCAGGAGAGCGGATTTGATCCATTTGCCTACAGCAAACGCGACGCGATCGGGCTGATGCAGGTGACGGAAGGCGCGGGCTGGGATTGGGCGCGGGCGACGAAGCGGAAGGATTTTGGGCGGGACTTGCTCTGGGATCCGCGCGCCAACATCGAGGCCGGTACGTGGTACTTGCAGCGGGCATTGCGGCGGTGGGAAAACCGGCCGTTTGAGGAGCGCATCCCCTTCGCGCTGGCCGAGTACAACGCCGGCTACGGCAACGTGCTGCGCTGGCTGCCGAACGGCCGCGCCACAACGACGGGTGAATTTTACAATGCGATTACCTATCCGGGCGTTCGCCATTACATGGACAAAGTCACCGGGTATTATCGGGATTACCGTGCTGAATGAGACGCGGGAGCAAGCCGCCCGGCCTGCTCCCGCGCCAGCAAACAACCAACAGGGAGAGGGCGGGCCGCTGGTCGCCGACTCAATGGTGCTCTTGGTGAGGCTAGGAGAAGCGAGGCCACCATCGGTGGGTTGTCAACGAACCAGCGACCCATCCAAACCTTAAGATGCGCCTGCCGCAAAAAGTGTTCAAAAACTTTTGCCGCGTTGCAAGCTCTTATTTTTTGCCCGCGACTCCCGCGCCATCCGCCTCTTGAACGCCGCCAGTTTCCGCTGCCACGCAGGCTGTTGCGTCGCCAAAATACTCACCGCCAGCAACCCGGCATTCTTCCCATTGCCAATCGCCACCGTCGCCACCGGCACCCCGGCGGGCATCTGCGCAATGGACAATAGCGAGTCCAACCCCTTCAACGCGCGGCTTTCCACAGGCACCCCGATCACGGGCAACGGTGTGTGACTGGCCACCATCCCCGGCAAGTGCGCCGCCCCGCCCGCGCCCGCAATAATCACCTTTAGACCGCGCCGCGCCGCCGACTGCGCATATCGCGCCATGTCCGTTGGCGTGCGATGCGCGCTGACCACCCGCACCTCATGCGCCACCCCAAACTCCGTCAACACCTCGGCCGCCAGCCGCAACGTCGGCCAATCCGAATCACTCCCCATGATCACGCCCACCACCGGTCGCCTCATGGCTCCAACTCCTTGTCGGTCACGGCGCCCCGCGAGGCGGATTGGACGGTGTGGGCGTATTTGGCGAGGACGCCGTGCCGGTACCGAGGCTTCGGCTGCCGCCATTTCTTACGGCGCGCGGCGAGTTCTTTCGCGGTCACCTCCAGCGTCAACGTCCGCCGTTCGGCGTCAATCGTGATCGTGTCACCGTTCTTCACCACCGCCAGCGCCCCGCCGTTGTAGGCCTCGGGGGTGATGTGGCCGACCACGAAGCCGTGCGTGCCGCCCGAAAACCGGCCATCGGTGATCAGCGCCACTTCCTTGCCCAGTCCCTGCCCCATGATCGCCGAAGTCGGGCCGAGCATCTCACGCATTCCGGGACCGCCGCGCGGGCCTTCGTACCGGATCACCACCACGTCGCCCTTCACAATCTTCCGCGCAAGGATTGCCTGCATCGCTTTTTCCTCGGAATCGAACACCCGCGCGCGCCCGGTAAACGTCAGACCCTCTTTCCCGGAAATCTTCGCCACGCCACCCTCCGGCGCGAGGTTGCCGCGCAGGATGACGAGGTGACTGGTCGGCTTGATCGGGCTACGCAACGGCCGCACGATCTCCTGACCGGCCGGATACGGAGCCGTCCCGGCCAAATCTTCCGCCAGCGTCCGCCCCGTCACCGTCCGGCAATCCCCGTGCAGCAGCCCGGCGTCGAGCAGTGTCTTCATCAACGGCCGGATGCCGCCGATGGCGACCAGTTCGGACATCAGGAATCGGCCGCTCGGCTTCAAATCCGCCAGTACCGGCACGCGTTTCCCGATCCGCGTAAAATCGTCCAACGCCAACTTGACCCCGGTCGCGTGCGCCATTGCGAGCAGATGCAACACCGCATTCGTCGAACCACCCAACGCAATCACGACCGCGATGGCGTTCTCGAACGCCTTCCTGGTCATGATGTCGCGCGGACGGAGATTGCGCCGCAACAACTCCACCACCGCCGCGCCTGCCCGCCGGCAATCATCCTGTTTCTCCGGCGAAATGGCGTTCTGCGCGGAACTGTTCGGCAGGCTCATGCCGAGCGCTTCGATCGCGCTGGCCATCGTGTTCGCCGTGTACATCCCCCCGCAACTGCCGGGGCCGGGGATCGCGCACGATTCGATCTGGCGCAACTGGCCGTCGTCAATCTTGCCGGCGGCGTGCGCACCGACCGCCTCGAACACCGCCACGATGTCGAGCTTGCGCGGTGAGCCGGTAATGCAGCCCGGCAAAATCGTGCCGCCATAGACAAAGACGCTCGGCCGATTCAACCGCGCCATCGCGATCAGGCAGCCCGGCATGTTCTTGTCGCACCCGCCAATCGTCACCAGCCCGTCGAACCCCTCCGCGCCGGCCACCACTTCGACCGAGTCCGCGATGACTTCGCGCGACACCAGCGAGTACTTCATGCCCTCGGTGCCCATCGAAATGCCGTCCGAAACCGTGATCGTGTTGAAGATGATCGCCTTGCCACCGGCTTCGTTGGCGCCGCGCTCGGCTTCGCGCGCGAGCTGATCAATGTGCATGTTGCACGGCGTCACCATGCTCCACGTCGAAGCGATGCCGACGAGCGGTTTCTGGAAATCGGCTGGTTGAAAACCCACCGGATACAGCATCGCGCGACTCGGCGCGCGGTCCGGGCCGTCGAGGACGATGGCAGAATGAGGACGCGGTAACGCTGACATAAATCTCCTTTGACTGGTGATGGAGGTTAGCGAACCGCGCCCAGGGAAG
>CAZJCX010000181.1:5157-6901 GCA_964544425.1 uncultured Verrucomicrobiota bacterium | reverse complement strand
CGGCGTCCATTTTTGCCGTCATGATCGAATTGCGCTCCCACCAAGCGCAAGCTGTCGCCCGTGATTGTGGCATGCGACGCGAATGGAACCTGACAACCGCCCCCCATCGTCCGCAAAAACGATCGCTCGGCTTCGCCACAGGCTTGGGCGGACGGCACGTTCAAGGGCGCGAGCAATTGCCTCGTCTGCGCGTCATCTTCCCGCGTTTCCACCGCAATCAACCCCTGCCCCACTGCCGGCAGCATTATTTCGAAATCGAGCGGATGAGCCGGTGCTTTCAATCCCAGCCGCGCCAAACCGGCGGCGGCGAGGATGGTCGCGTCCAATCCCTCGCTCGCGAGCTTGTTCAGGCGTGTCTGGACGTTGCCGCGAATCTCCTCGATGCGCAGGTCCGGCCGACGCGCCAGCAGTTGCGCCCGGCGACGGATGCTGCTCGTACCGACGCGCGCCGCTTGCGGAAGCGCATCCACCGTCTCGTAGTGGTGTGAGACCAACGCGTCCCGGGCATCCTCGCGCGCTGGTACGCAACCGATGCAAAGCCCCGCCGGCAATGTGGTGGGCAGGTCTTTCATGCTGTGCACCGCCAGATCAATCTCACCGGCCAGCAACTGGTCTTCAATTTCCTTGGTGAACAGTCCTTTCCCGCCGCCGCTTGCCATCGAGATTGTTTGAAAAATATCGCCGCTGGTCCTGATGATGATCACTTCCACACCCAATCCGGGATGGGTGGCGAGCAGCCGGTCGCGGATAAAATGCGTCTGCGCCAACGCCAACGGACTCCCCCGCGATCCAATGATCAACGGTTTCACGTCTGCACCACCCGGTAGGGCGCGACCGCCGGACGCGCCGTCGCCTGTTCAAACCAGCCCATGAATCGCTCCACGTGCCCGGCAATCATCTCACGACACGCGGTGATTTCCTGCTCACGGGCGGCGATGTTTTGCTGGGCGATCTGCTGCAAGTCGTCAATGTCGTACAAGTACACGCCGTCGAGTTGTTCACACGCCCGCTCCACATCGCGCGGCACGGCGATATCAATCAGGAACAGTGGCCGGTGCTTGCGCGCTTTCATGAGCGGCGACAATTTTTCCCGCGTGATGATCGGGTGCGGCGCGGCAGTCGCGCTGATCACAATGTCCACCCCGGTAAAATGCGTCGGCCAATCGTCGTACGAAATCGCCAGACCCGCCAACTGCCCCGCCAGCGTCTCCGCGCGTTCCTGCGTCCGACTGCACACCATGATCTGACCGGCTCCGCGACTCCGCAACGCCCGGGCGGTCGCTTCGCTCATCTCACCGGTCCCCACCACCATCACCGACCGGCTCGCCAGGTCCCCAAAAATCTGCGCCGCCAAATCCACCGCCACATTGCCGACCGACGTGGAACCGCGATTGATGGCCGTCGCGGTCCGAATCTGTTTGGCCGCCGCGAATGTCTTTTGGAACAACCGGTTCAATGCTTTCCCGGTCGCCCCCGCGTGCTGCGCTGCTTCGTACGCCGTCTTCACCTGTCCCAAAATCTCCGTCTCGCCGAGCACCATTGAATCCAAACCGTTCGCCACCTCCAGCAGATGCCGGATGCATTCGCGGTCGTGATGTTCGTAAAGATGCGCCTCCACCGGCGCGCGCGCGCGCAAGAACTGGCGCACGCCGGCGCTGGCGTGGGTGAGATTGCCGGCCAGCCCGTAAATCTCCACGCGGTTGCACGTGGAGAGGAACATCACCTCCTCGAGCTCGGGCCGCGA
>CAZJCX010000181.1:0-5147 GCA_964544425.1 uncultured Verrucomicrobiota bacterium | reverse complement strand
TCCTGCAACTGGGCCGCCCCCATCAACTCGCACGTCGTCGCGCCCAACTGACCGGGCGCAAACGCCAACCGTTCCCGCACTTCCACGGGCGCGGTTCGATGATTCAACCCGATCACCAGGAGGTTCATCGCCACAAATTCACACTCCAGTAGCCGACCAGCATGAAGGCAAACGCCGCCATCGAAACCACCGCCACTCTCCGCCCGCGCCACACCCCGCCCCAATGCCCGGCCAGCAACCCGGCGTACAACGCCCACACCGTCAGCGCCCACACAATCTTTGGCGTCGTCCAATGACCCACGATCCGGTACGACACAAACCCACCCACCACCCCCGTCGTCAACATCACAAAACCCATCACCAACAACCGGAATTGAATCACATCCAACTTCTCAATCGAGGGCAGCAGCAAAAATGACGACGACAACTTCCGCGACTTCAATTGCCGTTCCTGCCAGAGATACATCGCACCCGCCACGCACGCCAACGCAAATGCCCCCCCCGCCACCACGGCGATCGCCGCGTGAAACTCCACCCACGCGCTCCGCGTCAACGGTTCCGTCCGCGGCACATCCACCGGCAGCAACAGCGCCGGCACACAAATCAGCAACGCCATTGGCGCCGTGAACGCTCCCAGGAAGGAAACCCGGTACGCCACCCCGACGAGCAGGAAAAACAACACCGCGGCCCACGCCACGAACGCCGACGCTTCAAACAAATTCGTCAACGGACACCGCTGCACGGCCTGCCCGCGCCAATACAGAAACGCCGTGTGCATCACAAAACCCAACGCCATCAGCGCAAAGTTGACTCGGTGCATGGATTCAAGATCGCCGCGCCCGCGCAACCGCCGCAGCGTCAACACCCCGCTCACCGCATAAAACAACTGCGCGAGCCAAAGAAATGCCCGGTCATCCATGGTCTGTGGTCGGGCGCGACCGCCGGGCGCGCCGTTCTTTCGTCATTTGTTTCAGTCGTGCAGGATACCGGCGACCCAGGAACCGTTCAAGGTCGAGTCGCAAGCGTTTCGCAAAGGCCGGACTCGCGCCACCGGTCGAAATCGCCAACGTGATCCCACCCTTCCGCACCAACGCCGGCACGATGAAATTCCCCGCCGCCGGCGGTGCGATGCAGTTCACGAGTAACCCGCGCCGCTTCGCC
This sequence comes from uncultured Verrucomicrobiota bacterium, assembly GCA_964544425.1. Taxonomy (GTDB): domain Bacteria; phylum Verrucomicrobiota; class Verrucomicrobiia; order Palsa-1439; family Palsa-1439; genus OMJI01. The sequence goes on along the minus strand of CAZJCX010000181.1, from coordinate 3,986 downwards.
TCCCGGCAAACACGCTCGTTGACACGTAAATTATCGGTCGCCGCGATGACAAGCCGCGCCCCGCGCAGATCCCCTTGCCGGTACGGACGCGCGAGCCAACGGACTTTCCGCAACCGTTGGATGGACCGCGCGGCTTCTGGACTGATGACGGTGACACTGGCCCCGGCAGCAAGGAGGGTGCGGATTTTGCGAGTGGCAACTTGGCCGGCCCCGATGACGGTGACCGGCTGGTCCTGAAGGCCAAAAAAAAGCGGATAGTGATTCACAAGCGTGTTCTCCATACCCCATCCGGCTAGGGGAGCGCAACTCTCCCGGCGGAGGCGTGTGGGATGTCTCGGCGACAGCTCCCAATCGAGGTCTCGGGTCATTCATCCCCCGCATGGGATTCGCCCCGAGAGCCTCTGCGTGAGCGAACGCCTTCCTCAGTCTTGGCGTGAATGGAAGCACGGCATCATCTTTCAGCAGAACGCTCAAGCTGAGGCACGCGGCGCAGCCGCGTTGCCTCCAGCGGATTATAGGTACTCCACTGTGTTGTAGCAGGCAAGGCGGCGAGGAGAGTCCCACGACCACTTGCCGCAGCCGCCTGCCGCCGTTGGCAATCGTTGTATCATGTCACTACCGTGAACCGAACTCGCACCGCTCCGCGACGAATCTCCACTGAACATCAGCGGAATGATCATAACCATCGTTTCGCGCGGAGCGGGTGCGCTCGGGCGCCGTCAACGAACACTCGAGATCGCGACGCGCTCAACGTCTCGACTATAATGCCTTCGCCGCGCCGGAGCCAAGCGGGTTCTCGCACCCCAAAGGAGACCCCATGAAACCTGCTGTCGAATACGCTGCCCTCCTCGGCCTGGATTGGGCCGATCAGAAACATGACGTCTGCCTGCTCGTACCCGGCCAAACCACGCCCGAACGACTCACGCTCCTCAACACCCCCGAAGCCCTCACCGAGTGGCTCGCCAAACTCCGCGCGCGGTTCGGCGGTCGTCCGGTCGCGTTGGCCTTGGAGAAAACCCGCAGCGGCCTCATGCACCTGCTGATGCAGTGCGACTTCATCGTCCTGTATCCGCTCAACGCCGAAGCCGTCGCCCGCTACCGCCAAGCGTTCGCCACCAGCCGCGCCAAGGACGACCCGACCGACGCCGAATTGTTGCTCGAGCTCTTGGTCAAACACCGCGCCGAGTTCCGTCCGTGGCAACCGGACACCGCCACGACGCGCGAGTTGGCCGCGCTCGTCGAAGCGCGCCGACAAGCGGTGAACCACCGGACCCGCCTGAGTTGCCGGTTGATCAGCACGCTGAAAAGCTACTACCGGCAAGCGTTGGAGCTGATCGGCGAGGATGTCCACAGCCCGCTCGCCCTCGACTTCCTCACCAAGTGGCCGAACCTCCCTGCGTTGCAACGCGCCCGCACCGAAACCGTGCGCCGCTTCTATTACGCCCACAACAGCCGCCGCGCCGACTTGGTCGAGGAACGCCTGAAACTCATCGCCGCCGCCACGCCGTTGACGACCGATCCGGCGATTGTCGGTCCCGCGCAAATGCTCGTCGAACAACTGCGGGTCTTGGCCGCCGCCGTCGCCCGCTACGAAGCCCGGCAAGCCGAACTCTGCGCGGCCCATCCCGACGCCCCGATCTTCGCGAGCTTCCCCGGGGCTGGACCGACCTTCGCCCCGCGCCTGCTCGCCGCCTTTGGTAGTGACCGCACCCGGTACGAAAGCGCGTTGGCGATCCAACAATACAGCGGCATCGCCCCGGTGACCGAGCGCAGCGGGACCCGTTGCTGGGTGCATTGGCGCTGGGGCTGCCCGAAGTTCCTCCGCCAAAGCTTCCACGAATACGCCAACGAATCCATCCGCCACTCGCTCTGGGCGCGCGCCTTCTACGACACCCAACGTCAAGCCGGTAAAGCCCACGCGGCGGCCATTCGTGCCTTGGCGTTCAAATGGCAACGGATCATGTGGCGCTGCTGGCAACAACACGAGCCTTACAACGAAGTCTATTACCTCACGATGCTCCAAAAGCGCGGCTCGAATCTACTCAAACTGATCGCCGAACCTGTGGAGAAAGTGGCCTGAATGACGAGGGTTAACCCGAAAAGAATCTACTTGTGGTCTACCTCAGACCGGATGGTTGGGCACTTGCATGTCCTAAGCCCTCCGTGCCGACCGAAGAAGTGCCGCAGCGATACCGGCGCAAACCAGCGCAGCAGCGCCGAAGGCAATACCGGTGCTGGTGATAATGCCCTCATCAAACGCGCCGACCGCTCCAGAAATAGCGAGACCCAAAATAATCCGGCCCCAGAAAGGAGCAGTGCGCCACTCAGGAGTCTGTGTGCCGTCCGGATTGCTCCAGCCTCCCGGCAAATCATCATCGGCCGTGACCAACGTGCCGATGAGCGGCCAACCGACGAACGCCGCGAGAGCCGCGAAGAACCACGGGAAATGAGCAGCGAAATGCAGAATGGCCGTAACTGTGCCTCCCGCTACCGCGTAGATAAGCCATGCATATTTCATGTCGCCCAACGATAAAGATCAGCGACAGGCGCGCTAGCGCCTGTTCGCTGCATCGGATTGTTAGACTTGAACTCCATGAATCTAAATCCCGCAGTCGATAGCTGTCTCCGGGTACTCCCCGCGCAAAATCGGCCCGAGAAAAAGTGCCAGACGACGTGGAGCAAATTCCTCTCGTGACTGTTCGATCTCACTGAGTCTCCACCACCGGTGTCGGAGAACGTAGCGGTCGGCCTTAATCGGCGCTATGCAATCTTCCGTTGTCCTTGCTACAAAAAAGCGTTCGTACTGATCGTGCCGTCGTCCCTGCCAGGTGTAGATGTGCCGGCGCGTCCACACCCATCTGCCAATGGACAAGAGAAGCCCCGTTTCCTCTTGAAGCTCTCGCTGGGCTGCCACCTCGAAACTCTCACCGTCGATGAGTCCCCCGCCGGGGGTGACCCACCACTTGTCTCCCGAGCTATCGTTCGCTTGCAACAACAGCAAGCGGTCGCGATCGTCCAAAAGAAGAACCCGGGCGGTCGCGCGTGCCCCGGTTGGTATAGTTTCCGTCATCTCAAGTTTAACATTAGTATTAGCCCTTACTCAGCGGCGGATGCCGGTGATGTCGAAGGCGTATTCACGGTGAAAGTGTATGACTGGTGCGCTCGTGGGTCAATCGTAATCACAACAGGTTGCATGGTGAAGTCGGACTTCCTGTTGGCTTGACGCCAATCCGTCGGCCTGCAAATATCGCTCCATCAAAGCCCTTACTCAGTAAGGGGTTCGCCAAGTGATATGCAGGCCAGTTCACAGCACGAAAAGCCGGCCGTCTGGTTTCCGCAGTGGTCAACCGCGCTCCAACAGTTGCCGCTGCCGCCGCTCCGTCGGCAGCAATACCGGCTGGCGCTGATCCGGTATCTGCAATTCTGCAAGCAAACGAACCAGCAAGCCACCGTCGAATCCGCCCGGGCGTTTATGGAATCTGTCCACGCCAAACGCTTGCTCGGGGTGTCACTCTTGGCCACCTGGAAAGCTGCCCTCAACTGGTTTTTCAAGGAAGGGCAGAAACCGCCCGCGCCCTCGTTACGCGAAGGTCTCCCGACCTCGCGTGGCAATCAACCGCAGGTCTCCACGGCGCGGTCGGGGAGTCGAGTCGGCGAGACGGCGTCCTCGCCAAACCGGCGCCGAACCTCTGCGCCGCCAACCTTGAACCCTGAACTGCGAACACCCGACGTGATGACGGACGTTCCCCCGACCGCCGCGACCGACTTGGGAACGACCGAGTGGGAGCAGCGTCTCATCCGGGAATTGCGCAGCCGCCACTACCAATGGCGCACCGAACAAACCTACCGGGGTTGGGCGCACCGATTTGCCAAATGGTTGGAAAGAGGCGAACGATCCGGGGCCGATTGTAGCCGCGAGCCTGCTCGCGGGGGCTTCGGGCACGACGCGGAGCCGCGAGCAGGCTCGCGGCTACAACCAGGCGTCG
>CAZJCX010000180.1:6369-6944 GCA_964544425.1 uncultured Verrucomicrobiota bacterium | reverse complement strand
GTTCCTCGATTGCCACGCCGGCGTATGCCGGGATTCCCGTGACGCACCGGGCGGTGGCAACGGCGTTCATGGTGATTACCGGTCACGAGGATCCGACCAAGGGCGAGACGCAGGTGGATTGGGAAAACGTAGCGAAGTTTTTTGGGACGCGCGTGATCCTGATGGGCGTGGAGCGGATTGGGAAGATTGCCGGGGAGTTGATGCAGCACGGGTTGGCGGCCGACACCCCGGTCGCGATGGTGCATCGGGGCACGACACCGAACCAAAAAACCATTACCGGCACACTGGCGACGATAGCGAACGTGGTTGAGCGGGAAAACTTTCAGCCACCGGCAGTCACGATCATCGGTGAGGTCGCCCGGTTGCGGGAGAAGTTGCAGTGGTTTGAGCAGCGTCCGTTGCTCGGGAAACGGATCGTCGTGACGCGCAGTCGCGAACAAGCCAGTGAGTTGGTCCGGCAACTCACCGACCTCGGCGCGGACGTGCTGGAAATCCCCACCATCGCCATCAAGCCGCCCCGATCGCTGGCCGGCTTGCGCGAGGCGTTGGATGGGTTGGGCGAGTACGACTGGCTG
>CAZJCX010000180.1:4477-6354 GCA_964544425.1 uncultured Verrucomicrobiota bacterium | reverse complement strand
CACGGCGTTCTTCGGGGAATTTTTCAACAAGTTCCCCGATATCCGGTCGCTCGGGCCGGTGCGGATTGCGTCGGTCGGCCTGGCGACGACGGAGAAGCTGCGGGAGTTTCATGTGGCGGTGGACCTTCAGCCAGACGAATTCACGACGGAAGCGTTGCTCGCGAAGTTCAAGAAGGATGTCAGTTGCGAGAACCTGAAGTTCCTGCTCCCGCGCGCTGACCTCGCGGATGAACGGCTCGCGCGTGGCTTGGAGAACCTCGGCGCGATCGTGGACGACATTGACGCCTATCAGACGGTGCCGGATACCGAAGACCGGACGGGGCATCGCGCCCGGTTGCTCGCGGAAGGCGCCGACATCGTCACCTTCACCAGTTCCAGCACCGTGAACAATTTCTGCAAACTGGTAAACGCGAAGTCGCTCAAAGTTAAGTTTGTCAGTATCGGCCCCCAAACGAGCGTAGCCGCTGAAGCGAACGGGCTGAAAGTCGCGATTGAAGCTAAACCACACACGATACCGGGCTTGGTGGAGGCAGTGCTGAGGCTATGACCAAAGAAGAATTGTACGATCAGGGAATGCTGGATTTCTCGCTGGCAGAGTTTGAGAAGGCGATTGAGAGCTACCGGCAGGCGGTCGAGTTGGACGCCAACTACTTCGATGCGTGGCACGCGTTGGGGATGGCGTATCTGCGGGCGGGGAAGATTCCGGAGGCCATCGCCGCCGGCAAACGGGCGGTGGAGATCAATCCCAACGACATGCTCGCGCACACGAGTCTCTCGATGTACTACATGAAAGCCGGTGACAAAGCGGCCGCCGAGAAAGAGAAGGGGTTTGCCACCGTCCTGCAATGGGGCGGGAAGGTGGACAAGTTGATGCAGGAGCAGCCGCCGAGGTGACGGCTGCGTTTGGCAAGCGCGGCGACGATGTTCCTCACGCTGAGGCTGGCGCGAGCGGGGCGGCTGGAATTGGTTTCGCGGCGCGGCGCGGCGCGATGGAGAGAAGCCCCACGTAGGCGAAACCGACGGCGATGATCGCGAGGAACGGAACAACCGACCATTGATCACGCCAGATGGCTTTGCCGAGGTGGTGGCCGAAATAGACGGCAAGCGTCAGTTCGACGACCGGAACGAAGCCGCGCCATGCCCGGTAACTTCCGCGTTCGCGCTGACCAGCGCCGTATTTTGGGGTGCGGACGAAGTCGCTGCGGTGATTGAAGATCGCTTCCAAAACGGCACGGGCGTTGTTGACGGAGAGGCCGACACCGACCGCCATCATCAACGGAACATAGGTCAGTCGTTTCCACCATTGGGCGTGGAGTTCGCGTTGGGCGCAGATGTAAAAGGCGATCACGGAGACGGTGGCGGCGCAGAATAGCGGCAAGTCCACGAGCATCATCTTGGCCCACGGAACGTTGCCGGTGAGTTGAGCGGTGGTGGCGGCGGCAGGGGCGCGGCAGAACAGGCAGAGCACGAGCAGCATCAGGTAGCCGAAGTTGCTGGTGAGGTGCGCGGTCGCCTCGAACTTCACCTTCCACGAAACCGGGCTGCGCCAGACAGCGGGGAGCAGCTTTTTGCAGGCTTGGATGGAGCCTTTCGCCCAGCGATGTTGTTGGGTCTTGAAGGCGTTCATTTCGACGGGCAATTCCGCCGGAACGACGACGTCGGCGAGAAACAGGAATTTCCAGCCGCGCAGTTGCGCCCGGTAGCTGAGATCGAGGTCCTCCGCAAGCGTGTCCGCGGACCAGCCGCCCGCGTCCACAATGCAGGCGCGCCGCCAGAGGCCGGCAGTGCCGTTGAAATTGAAGAAGCGTCCCGACCGTGACCGCGCGGTCTGTTCGATGAGAAAATGACCGTCGAGAAAAATGGATTGAACGCGCGTC
>CAZJCX010000180.1:3809-4451 GCA_964544425.1 uncultured Verrucomicrobiota bacterium | reverse complement strand
AATGCTGGTCGTTCAGATGGCCCCACCGGGTCTGCAGCATGCCAATCTGCGGGTCGGTAAAATAGTGGATCGTCCGCTGGAGCAGGTCGGGCGGTGGAACGAAGTCGGCGTCGAAGATGATGATGAAATCCCCGGTCGCCGTCTGCAGCCCCTCTTGCAGGGCGCCGGCCTTGAAACCGACCCGGTGGGAGCGATGGAGGAATCGCATCTGGCAACCGCGCGCACGCCACTCCGCAACTTTCGCCGCGCAAATCTCGGTCGTCTCATCGGTCGAATCGTCGAGTACTTGGATTTCGAGCCGGTCGGCGGGGTAGTCCAAGCGCGCCACCGCGTCGAGCAACCGGGCGGCGACGAATTTTTCATTGTACAGCGGCAACTGGACGGTCACGCGCGGCAGGTCGGTGAACAGCGTTTTCGGCCGCGGCAGGTCGCGACGATGTCGGTAGTACAGGTAGATCATCCAGTACCGGTGCAACCCGTAACACGCCAACAACCCCAGCATCGTAAAATAAATGCCGGTGGCAATTTGTCGAAACTCATCCGTCATGCAGGTGATTGCGCGCTTGACCCCCCTCGGTTTCCTGCGGCAAGCTGCATCTTTACAGACCGCGCAGTGTAATCAAGCGCAAAACTAATGAGCCA
>CAZJCX010000180.1:0-3792 GCA_964544425.1 uncultured Verrucomicrobiota bacterium | reverse complement strand
CCTCACCGTCCCCGCCGCGAAACGCTGGGCCGACCGCGCCCACCGCCGCGGCCAGCGCATCGTCGCCACTAACGGGTGCTTCGACCTGCTTCATTACGGCCATGTCCGGTACCTCCAGCGCGCCAAGAAGCTGGGCGACCTGCTCGTCATCGGCCTGAACAGCGACCGCTCCGTGAGATTGTTGGGAAAAGGCCCCGGTCGCCCGCTCGTGCCGCAGGCGAAACGCGCCGCCGTGCTCGCGGCGTTGGCCTGCGTGGATGCGGTCGTAATTTTTCACGAGAAACGGGCGCACCGGTTTTTGGGCGCCGTCCGACCGGACATTTACTGCAAAGGTGGCGACTACCGGCCGGAGAAGTTCGACCCGCAAGAGCGCGCCGTCCTCACAGCGGTCGCTTCCCGGATCAAGATCGTCCCGTTTGAGAAGGGCTTCTCCACCACGCGGCTGATTGAAAAGATTCAGCGTGCCGGCTAACGTACCGCCATGAAAACGATCTGCTGCCTCCTGCTGTTGGCTGGGCTGTCACTGGGCTGTGAATCAGCGCGGCGCGCGCGGTTGCCGCCCCTGACTCAGGCGGATGTCATCGCGCTTGTCAACGCCGGCGAACCCGACGAAGCGATCATGCGGCGGATTGACTCCACCGGCACCGTGTTTGTGCTCAATGCGGACGACATCGTCGCCTTGCGGGAGGCGGGTGTGAGCGATCGGCTGGTCACGTTCATGAACGACACCAAAGTCCGGGCGGCGGTCGAACAGGAACGACGGCGCAGCTACTACGAACACCGCTGGCACTACGGCATCGGCTTCGGACACTTTTGGTGACGCGCCGGGCGGCTTGTGTTTTCGGAACGGGTCGTTTAGAACGGCGGCGTGACGGAACTTCGCATCGGCGTGCTTGGCTCCGGAAGGGGGAGCAACTGCGCGGCCATTCTCGACGCCTGTGATCGCGGCCAGATTCCGGGTCGCGTCGTGCTGGTGCTCAGCGACGTGGCGGACGCCTTCATTCTCGCGCGCGCCCGGCAGCGCAACATCCCGGCGCGCCACATCGGTCCCAGTCAGTTCAAGACCAAACTCGAACCGGAGTTGGAGGACGCGGTGGCCCGCCAATTGACGGAGGCCGGCGTGCAACTGGTGGCGCTGGCTGGCTACATGCGGGTTGTCAAAACCCCGCTATTACGGGCGTTCCCGCAGCGCATCTTGAACATTCACCCGTCGTTGTTGCCGGCATTTCCCGGTCTGCGCGCGTGGGAGCAGGCGTGGCGGTACGGGGCGCGGGTGACCGGGGCGACGGTACATTTTGTGGATGAAGGTGTTGATTCTGGGCCGATAATCTCGCAGAGTGCCGTACCTGTGTTACCGACCGATACGCCGGACAGTTTGCACGCGCGTATTCAAACGGTGGAGCACCAGTTGTACCCGGCGGCCGTCCGTTTGTTTGCCACCGGCAAACTGCGGGTGGACGGTCGCCGCGTGACGATTGTGGAGTGAAATGACGGAACCGACAAAACGAACTGTACGCCTCGGTTTGCCGAAAGGCAGCCTGCAAGAATCCACGCTCAGCCTGCTCGCCAAGGCGGGCTGGAAAGTCACCTCTTCCAGCCGCAGCTATCTGCCGCGCACCGATGATCCCGAATTGGAATTGCGGTTGATCCGCGCGCAGGAGATCAGCCGGTACGTCGAGCATGGTTATCTGGACGCAGGGATTACCGGCGCCGACTGGATTGCGGAGAACAACAGCGACGTGCAGGTCGTCTGCGAAATCGCGTACAGCAAACAAACCACCAACCCCGCCCGGTGGGTGCTGGCCGTGCCGAACGATTCACCTATCAAATCAGTCCGGGATCTCGAAGGCAAACACATCGCCACCGAACTTGTCGGCCACACACGCCGGTGGTTGGAGACGCACGGCGTCAAAGCCGAAGTGGAGTTTTCCTGGGGCGCCACCGAGGTGAAGGCACCGGAGTTGGTGGACGCGATCGTGGACATCACCGAAACCGGCTCGTCGCTGCGGGCCAACAATCTCCGGATTGTGGACACGCTCTGCACCAGTTTCCCGCAACTGATCGCCAACCACGGCGCGTGGGAGGATGGTTGGAAACGGAAGAAGGTCGAGACGCTCGCGCTGCTGTTGCGCGGGGCGTTGGCCGCCGAGGAGAAGGTCGGTTTGAAGATGAACGTGCCACGCACCAAGCTCGAGGCGTTGCTCAAAGAACTGCCCGCGCTGCGCAACCCGACAATTGCGCCCTTGGCGCAGGACGGGTGGGTGGCCATCGAGACGATTGCGGACGAGCGGATCGTGCGCGAAATCATTCCGCAACTGAAGGCCGCCGGGGCCGAGGGTATCATCGAGTATCCGTTGAACAAAGTCATTTACTAGGAGGTAACGCACATGGGTTCACTGAAGAAACGCCGCAAAGCCAAAATCAGCAAACACAAACGCCGCAAACGGATGAAGGCGATGCGGCACAAGAAGCGGTAACCGTTGCCGATCATGCATGGGTCATCGGCCAAAGCGCGACGAATTGCGGCGGCGCTGACGGTGGGGCTTGCCCTCGTCAGCGCCTGCGCGCATCGTCCCGCCACCGCCAAGACCCCGGAACCAGAGCCGACCGGCTCGTTGACCAGCGCGCAAGACCGCCGCGCGGAAGCGTTGGCGTTGTTCGCCGCCGGTGTGTCGGCCGAGATGCGCCGCGGAATGGACGCCGCGTTGGACTATTACCGGCGGGCCTTTGCGATGGATCCGCAAAATGTGGATCTGGGGGTGGGCATTGGCAAAGCGCTCGTCGGTCGTCGCGAATTTGCCGAAGCCGAAGCCACGCTGCAAAACGTGGCGCGAAACAATCCGAAGTCGCCAGAACCACTGTTCTGGCTCGGGGTTGTCCAGAAGAGTCGCGAGCAGCTCCCGGCGGCGGTCGAATCGCTCCAACGCGCCATCAAACTTGACCCACAACACATCAACGGCATTCACCTGCTCACCGAAATCTACCTGCTCCAGACCAACGCGACGGAGCTGGTCAAACTCCTGGATCAGAGTTACCGGCAAAAAAGCGCCGACTCCGCCTACTGGCTGCGGCTCGGCGATTTATATACGATGTCGGCCAAACAACTGCCCGCGTTGACGAACCAGTTGGACACAACGCGCGCGCAGCAGAGCTATGAAAAGGCCCAAGCACTCGCACCGGAGGAGAGCGACATCGCGTTGCGATTGGCGAGCGTGTACGAGGAACAGGGTGATCTGCCCCGGGCCATTGAGTTGTATCGCGCGGAGGTGGGGCGACGCCCCGACGAGATGCCGGTGAGGTTGAAACTGTTCACGTTGCTGCTGCGCGCCGACGAGAAGGCGGATGCAGCGGCGGAATTGGAAGAGGTCATCAAACGCGAGCCGCTGCGACCGGAGTTGTACAACCAACTCGCGGCGTTATACGAGGAACTGGACGACACCGAAAAGGCGTTGGACAATTTCCAGCAATCACTCGTCATCAATCCCAACCAACCGGAAGTCTATCTCCAGATTACGATGTTGCAGATGGCGCAAAAGAATTTCAGCGCCGCCCGCGAAACGCTCACCCGCTGGCGGGATCGGTCGCCCACAGATTTCCGAATCCCGTACCTGACCGGCATGATGTTGGCCGATGATAAGCAGTACGCCGACGCGGTCGCCGCCTACCGGGACGCGGAAACGCTCGCGGCCGAAGCGCCGCGCGAGGTGAAACTCAACACGCAGTTTTATTTTGCCTATGGCGCCGCCTGCGAACAGGCGGTGCAACTGCTGCGCGCCCGTCTGCCGCGGATCT
>CAZJCX010000179.1:5824-6981 GCA_964544425.1 uncultured Verrucomicrobiota bacterium | reverse complement strand
GATGCGGCCTCCATTCAGGTGCGGTTGCTGAAACAGCCGGACCGCGTGCAGGTGCTCAACACGAGTTATCCGCCAAACGAAGAAGCGCTCATCTGGGAAATCAGCGCCCCGGCGCCCGTCGAGGAGCGGATCCGGATTTCTTACCTGCTCACCGGTATCACCCGCGACATCGTGTACAAGGCGACCGCGACGCCGGACGAAACGTCGTTGGCGTTGCGAAATTACCTGCGGCTGCGCAATGAGTCCGGTGAGGATTTGACCGATGCGGAAATCCGGCTCGGTTACGGCGCGGATTTCACGCGCAGCATCGCCCACGGCGAAGTGCTGGAGTTGCTCTCCGAGAAATTCGACAGCGTGCCGATCCAGAAAGTGCTCACGTGGGACGCCGCCGTCCAGCCGTGGGACCCGGAATATCAAAACCAGACCGTCGGCATCCCGCTCTCCTACGTCATCCAGAACAAGCTCCACACGCTGGCACCCGGCAAGGCGCGGTTGTTCATCCAGACTGGCGAGAACGTGACGTTTACCGGTGAAGACTGGGTCGCGCTCACGCCGGTGGACCGGGAATTGAAACTCAACATCGGCCAGAGCCGCGACGTGAAGGTCACCCAGCGCAAAGTCCGGGACGACAAAACCAACATCCGCCGCAACTCCGGCAACCAGACCGTCCTCTGGGACACGGACGAGGAGTACAAGCTGGAGATCGAGAACTTCAAGAAGGAGCCGGTCACGCTCGTCGTCGTCCAGCACATCCCCGGCTACTGGAAGATGGTGAAAAGCTCTGTGGCATACGTGAAGAAGGACGCCTTCACCATTGAGTACCGGCTGACACTGCCGAAGGAATCGAAGCAGACCGTGGCATTCGCCCTCAACCGCCTCAACGTCCAATCCGACAACGAACCGAGGAGCTACTAAGATGAAACGCCTCGTCTTAATTCTCGCCCTGACCAGCTGCGCGACTGCGTTCGCGCGCCTCAACGTCACCACGCTGCCGAACCGCGACACCGTGCAACTCACCATTTACAACTCGGCGGACTTGACGATGGTGAAGGAGACCCGGCACCTCACCTTCAAAAAGGGAATCAACAAGTTGGAGTTCTCGTGGGCCAACACGCTCATTGATCCCACCTCGCTCGAACTCCGTCCGCTCACCCATT
>CAZJCX010000179.1:0-5814 GCA_964544425.1 uncultured Verrucomicrobiota bacterium | reverse complement strand
GGGTCGAGATTCTCGACGTAAGTTTCCCGCCGCGCGTCGCCAACACGCTCGAATGGCGCATCCAGAGTGAAGTGGCCGGGGAGGTGCAGGTGGAGATCCGGTACTTCACCAGCGGCATCACGTGGAGCGCCGATTACGTCGCCGAGGCCGCCCGGAACGAAAAGACCATGGGCTTGGCCGGTCACGTCCGCATCACCAACAACAGCGGCGAGGATTACGAAAATGCCGAAGTGCGCCTCGTCGTCGGCGTCATCCGGTTGGTCGAAGACATCGCCAACCTCGCCCGCGCCGGTCGCCCCATGCCGACGACGGTCGCGTTCAACGAAGAGAGCCGCTCCATCGGAGGAGCCCGGGCCCGCATGGAAATGGCCAAGTGCACCGACGCCGCGGCGGCTGCGCCACGGCAGATCATCAAGGAAGGCGTCAGCGAATATTTTCTCTACACCGTCGAAGGCCGGGACACGATCCCGACCGGCTGGTCGAAACGACTGCCCTCGATCCGCGCCGCCGATGTGCCGATTGTCAGCTACTACAAATTCGAGCGCGAACAATGGGGCGAGCAGGTCGTCCGCTTCTACCGGTTCAAGAACGACAAGCCCAGCAAGCTCGGCGACGAACCGTTGCCGGACGGTCTCGTGAACGCCTTTCGCTTCGTCACGGATGACCGGCTCTATTCCTACGTCGGACGCACCAATGTGAAATACATTCCCATCGGGGAACAAATCGAAATGAATCTCGGCAACGACCAGGAAGTCCGCGTCGAACCGAAACTGTTGAACTGGGAGAAGCTCGACATCCGCTTCGACCAGTGGGGCGGGGTGGTCGGCTGGACCATCCGCGAGACATGGCAGATCGAAGTCCAAAACTCCAAGGACATCGCCATCGTCGCCGACATCCGCCGCAACTTCGCCGGTGACTGGTCATTGGAAGCCACCGGCCAGTACGAGAAAGTGGATGCCGGCAAGGTCAAGTTCATCCGCCCGCTCAACCCGCGCGAGCAACAACAGGTGGAATACGTGGTGACAACCCGATACGGCGTGAACGCCACCCGGTAATCGCCCCCGCCCGCGGCCCACCCGCCACCACGCGGCACAAAAAAATCGGGCCGGCTTGCGCCGGCCCTACCGGAGGAGAACTTTGGGTGGGAAATTACCGTTTGATCGCGAGGACGCGCTGGATGGTGTAGATCGCTTCCTGGATGCGGAATGGTTTGTGGATGTAGCCGTCGAGGGCGTACTGGACCATCAATTGGCGCAGGCGCAATTCATCGGAGCCGGAGCAGAGGATGACCTTGACCTTGCTGTTGAGTTTGCGGAGCCACTCGAACGTCTTGCCGCCGTCGAGGCCGGGCATGTAGTAGTCGAGGATCACCAGGTCAATCTTGTCCTTGTCGCGGGTGTATTGCTCCAGCGCCTTGACGGGGTTGTTGACCGTGGTGACTTCGTAGCCGCTCGGTTCCAGCATCTGTTTGGCGATCTTGCAAAAATCCTCGTCGTCATCAATCACCATCACGTGCTCGCGCACCTTGACGGCGGATGGAGCGACCGGCTGTTCGAGGGTGGATTCCATATTGGTTCTCATTTAAGCAAAGCCAATGCCAAGCGCACGGTGGCCTTGACCCCGCCGGGCGGGGGCGACTACTATCGCGGCGCACATGGCGGGCCGGGGCACATTCATCACATTCGAAGGCGGCGAGGGCAGCGGCAAATCCACGCTGATTGAGCGGGTGGCGGTCCGGTTGCGGACGGCGGGACGTTCAGTTTTGGTCTGCCGGGAGCCGGGTGGGACGGACATTGGTGAACAAATCCGGCACGTCCTCCAGTACAGCAAACAATCGGCGGCGATGGTGCCGGAGACGGAGTTGCTGCTGTTCGCCGCCAGCCGCGCGCAACTCGTCCGCGAGGTCATCCAGCCCGCGCGGGCGGCCGGGACGGTGGTGTTGTGCGACCGTTTTTTTGATTCCACGACCGTCTATCAGGGCGTCGGCCGCCAACTCGACTCGCACGTTGTCGCCACGGTCAATGGACTGGCCGTGGGCCTGTGCCGACCGGATTTGACGGTGGTGATTGATTTGGATCCGCGCATCGGCCTCGAACGCGCCCGCGGCCGGGAGTTGTTTGACCGCATGGAGAATCAGTCATTGGATTTTTACGACCGCGTCCGGCAGGGCTATTTGGAACTGGCTCAACGCGAGCCTGCCCGGGTGAAAGTGGTGGCGGGGGCCGGCCCGTTGGCGGAAGTGGAGGCGTCCGTGTGGAACTTGGTTCGCGCGTGTGTCGCATGAGCTTCGGAGACCATCCCCAGCAAGCGCAGATTGCCGGCCAGTTGCAGCGCGGGCTGCGCCGGGGGCGATTGGCGCATGCGTATTTGTTCTACGGACCGCGCGGGGCCGGCAAGGAGGCGCTGGCGCGGACGTTGGCGCAGGCGTTGAATTGCCGGGCGGCGGAGGCGGATGCGTGCGGCGCGTGCGATTCGTGCCGGCGGGTGGCGCAGCACCGGCATCCAGACGTGTACTGGTTGCGCCCCGAATCGAAAAGCCGGGCGATCAAGATCGAGCAGGTCCGGGAGTTCATGCAATCGGTCAATCTCCGCTCGAACATGGGCGGGGTGAAGGTGGGCATCGTGGTGGACGCGGAGTGTTTGAACGAAGCCGCGGCCAACGCTTTTCTGAAAACGCTCGAAGAACCGCCGGCGCAAACGGTGATCGTGTTGCTGACCGCGGAGCCGCAGCGGTTGTTGCCGACGATTCTGTCGCGGTGTCTGCGGATTTCGTTTGGGCGCACGGAAGGGACCGCGTCGCCGTTCCGGGCGGCGGTGGTGGCGTTGCTGGCGAATTTTTCGGCGCGCGGGCCGACGCGGATCACGGGGACGTACCGGTTGTTATCGGAGCTGACGACGTTGCTGGGGAAGATTCGCGCGGAGACCCGGCAGGGCGTGGAGCAGGACATGCGGCACGAGTTGGAGGCGGACTTGGAGCCGAAAGCGCGCGAGAAAGTTGAGGAACAGTTCGAGGCGCGGGTGGAGGGCGAGTACCGGGCGGCGCGCGAGCAGGTGTTGGAGGAAGTGTACGCGTGGTTCGGCGACGTGTTGTTGCAGTCGGAGCAGGCCGGGCGGGAGGTGCTGGCGTTGCCGGAATCCGCGGCGGCCACCGCGCAGGTCGCGGGTAACCTGACGGCCGAGCAGGCGCACGCCAACGTGGATGCCGTCGAAGGGATGCGCGAAGCGTTGCAGCGCAACATCGCCGAGGCGCTGGCGTTGGAAGTCGGACTCCTAAAGATCACGCAATGACGAAAGGGCGATGGACGATTTTTTGTCTGACGGCGGTGGCGTTTCTGGCGCCGCTGAAGTGGGGTACGCCGGTGGTATTGCAGGCGGTCGTGGAACCGCCGCACGATGCGGTGGAGTGGCTCTTTCTGACGTGGTCGAATGAGTGGGGCGTGTTGTTTTGTTTCGCGGCGTTGCTGTGGGGCGGTGCCGACCGGGAACGGCGCGGGAATCGGACGGATTGGTTGCTGTGGTTGCCGGTGGTCTGGCTGGCGACGCAGGTGGTCGCGTTGCCGGGCACGATCAATCCGCAGGTTTCCGCCGATACGGTGCTGCATTTCGCGGCGTGCGTGATTTTGTTTTACGCGGCGGCGAGGTACGTGCGCGACGGGGCGACGGCGGCGCGGATTTTTGGCGGGTTGGCGTTGGCGACCCTGTTGATCAGTTTCTTCGGCCTGCAACAGTGGTTCGGCGGGTTGGAGGAGACGCGGCGGTATGCGGCGGAGAATTTCGCGGCCGGTGATTTGCCGCCGGATCTGGCGGCGCGGCTGACGAGCGAGCGGGTATTCGGGACGCTGGTGTATCCAAATGCGCTGGCCGGGTTGTTGACGTTGGCCGTCGGGCCGTTGTTGGCGTGGGTGTGGGTGCGGAGCCGGACGTGGGACCCGAACGTGAAATGGGTCGCGCTGGTCTTCGGCGGGGGGTTGGTGGTGACGGTGTTGGTGCTGACCGGATCGCGGGGCGGGTTCATTTCGTTTGCGGCCGGGACGTTGGCCGGATTGTGGTGTTGCGCGGGCCGCGGCAAAGGCCGGGCGGCTGTGGTGGCGGTGACGATGTTGGCCGGGTTGTTTGCGGTGGCGGTGGCCGGTGGGGTGATCCATTTGGGGCGGAGCAGTTTGGTGGCGCGGTTTGATTATTGGGAAGGGGCCGCGCGGATCATTCAGGATCATCCGTGGACCGGCACGGGGCCGGGGACGTTTGGCTCCCTCTATCCGATGTACAAAACCGGGACGACGGAGGAGGCGCAGATCGTCCATAACAACTTCCTCCAGATGTGGTCGGATTCCGGTGTGGTGGCGTTTGGCGCGTTTGCGTTGCTGTGGCTGGTGGGGCTGCGCGATGCGTTCCGGCTCGCGACGCAACGCCGGGGCGATGCGGCGGCGGCTGCGATAGCGGCGGGGTTGACGGGGTGGGTGGTGCATGGGTTGTTGGATTTTGATTTGTACGTGCCGGGCGTGGCGTGGCCGGCGTTCATTCTGTTGGGCACGTTGCAGGGATTGAAAGAGGAGGGACCCGCGCCGCCGCGCCGGTCGCCGATAATGCTGGCGGGGCTGACCGGGCTGGTGGTGGCGGGGGCGGTTTGGTTGACGGGCCGGTCGTTGTTGGCGGCGCATTGGCACGGTGAACAGCACCGGCTCCAACAGGTGAACCCGACCGGGGCGCTCGCGATCGCGCAACGCGTGATCAATCTCGCGCCGTGGAACAGTCATTATCTCTCCCAAGCCGGTGAGTTGGCGGCGCAACTCGGTCGGTTTGACGAGGCGACGGGATTTTACCGGCGCGCCATTGCGCGTGATCCGTACCGGGCGTCGCATCATTGGCGATTGGCGCGAGTCTTGTGGATGGAGGGGAATGATGTGGCCGGTGCTCTCCAGTCATTGCGGCGCGCCGTGGAATTGAATCCGACGAAGAAAACTTACGTTGACAGTCTCGCCGCAGCGGAGGAAAGCGTTCGACAAGGTGGAGGGCGTTTGTTAGAGTCCGCCCCCAATAGGTAGCGGCGCTTGACGCGAGGAGGCGCTGCCGGTACAACTTCGCTCCCTTTTCAGAGGAAACGCATGGATATCGAGCAAATCAAAGCTGTCATCGCGATGATCAAGGAGAATGACCTCACGGAGTTCTCCATGGAGCAGGACGGCCTGAAGATCCGCATCAAACGCGGGCCGGAAGGCTATCAACAGGTCGTGACGCTGCCCTCCGCCCCGGCCGTTTCGGCGGTGCCGGTCGCTCCGGCGGCGGCCCCCACACCTGCCGCGGCACCCGCGGCCGCTCCCTCCGATGCGAAACACATCGTTTCCCCGATGGTCGGCACGTTCTATCGCTCCGCTGCGCCCGATGCCCCGTCCTATATCGAAGTCGGCCAGGCGGTGGATGAGGAGACGGTGGTGTGCATCATCGAAGCCATGAAGGTCATGAACGAGATCAAAGCCGAAATGAAAGGCGTCATCACCCAAGTCCTCGTGGACAACGCCAAGCCGGTCGAGTTTGGCCAGAAGCTGTTCGCGGTCAAACCGAACTGACGGCGGCCACTTCAACTCGCATCCGCCGGTATGTTCGACAAAATCCTCATCGCCAATCGCGGCGAAATTGCCGTCCGCATCATCCGCGCCTGCAAAGAACTCGGCATCCGGTCAGTCGCCGTGTACTCGAAAGCGGATGTCGATTCCCTGCACGTCCAGTTGGCCGACGAAGCCATCTGCATCGGCGAAGCGCCCAGCAAGGAAAGCTACCTCAAGATCGACCGCATCATCAGCGCCGCCGAAGTGGCGG
>CAZJCX010000178.1:4980-7093 GCA_964544425.1 uncultured Verrucomicrobiota bacterium | reverse complement strand
GCGCCAACTGGTTCACTGAGTACGGCTCGTCCGCGCCGACGTTGAACACCTCGTTCTGCGCGCCCGGCACCGCGACGGATTGCGCGATGATCGGCGCCACGTCGCCAATGTAGCTGAACGCGCGCGTCTGCTCGCCATCGCCAAACACCGGCAGCGGTTTGCCCTGCAGAATGTTGTTCATGTAGATGCCGACGACATTTCGATAGCGGTCGCCAATGTTTTGCCGCTCGCCATAGACGTTGTGTGGCCGGAAAATGATGTAGTTTAACCCGAACATCTCGTGCGCCGCCCGCAGGTCAAGTTCGACGGCGTACTTGGAAATCCCGTACGGATCCTCGGGCTGCGGCGTCAGTTCCTCGGTCATCGGCAACTGGTTTTTGCCGTACACCGCAATGGACGACGTGAACACGAAGCATTTCACCTCATAATTCACCGCCGCGTTGATTAGGTTGACGCTGCCGATCAGGTTGTTCTCGTAGTTGAATCGCCGGATGAAATGGCTCAACCCCTCCGCGGCGTACGCCGCCAGGTGGAAGACGTAATCAAACCGGTGTTTCTCGAAAAGTTGTTTGATCAACCCGGTGTCCAACACCGACCCGGTCACAAACTCCGCCGCCGGATCCACATTGTCCCGAAATCCGCCGGACAAATCGTCCACCGCCACGACGCGATGACCGCGCGCGATCAATTCATCCACCACGTGCGACCCGATAAACCCGGCCGCGCCGGTCACCAACGATCTCTTCTCCCCGCTCATTCGCCGCACACCATAACAAAAGCCTTCCGCCGTGCCATCACGAAATCCGTCGCCGCCCGCATATTACTAATCCGGCCACCAACGCCACTGCACTCACCACCCCCGCCACCGCATACGCCGATGGCGGTTTGTAGCGGAGCGCGACTTCGTGCGAGCCCGGTGGCAATCTCAATCCCATGAGGGCGCAGTTGGCCCGGTAGAGAGTCACGGGCTGCTCGTCAACACGCGCGGTCCAATGCGGATAAAAACTCTCCGCCACGACCAGCCAGCCGTTGGTCGGAGCGGTCAGGCGCAGGCGGATTTCACCGCGCTGGGGTCGCGCCACGGTCACATCTCGCAACGGGATGCTGGCGCCCGTCGCGCTCAAAGGCGTATCACCGGCTTCGTACTGGCGCGCCAGTTCACCGACAATCGGCCGGTCGGCCTGGATTAGGGCGTGGTTCTGTTCGGAAAGTGCCAGCGCGAGGGGGACGGATTGCGCGAAGTCGTCCACGAACGAGGATCCATACTCAGAGGCGGTGACGTACGGGCGCGCGTGCGGATTGCGGAAGATGACGAAATCCTCGTCCTCGCGGTGGACCGGGTACATTTGCCGGTAGGTGTGGAGAATCTGCCCGGCTCCGGCCATGCTCGGATCGCTTTTGTCGAACAGGATGTACCGGGCACCGAGCAGATTGAACATAGCGGGCTGCCCACCGGCTTGGGTGTTGAGATAGCCGGTGCCCAGCGGCGCCATCCAGTTGTAGAACGCTTCCCACACTTGCGGCTTGCCGGACAGCATCGGGCCGAGCAGGTGAAAATACCGGCCCGACAACGCATACACCTTCACCGGGTCAGAGTCCGCCCGCAACGATCCGTACGCCGCCCGCAGATTCGCCAACGTCCGCGCCGGCACGCCGTTGTCTTTCATCGGTTTTTGGTACGGCCAGAAATCCACGAGGAGTAACAACGCGATGACGCCCACCGGAATGGACAGGCGAGACGCCCGCCCCACCAGCACGTCGGTCACCAAAAACCCGGCCAGCAACGACACCAGAAACGCCGCCGTCACATCATAGAACACGTACGGCGCGCGGATTTCTTTGAAGAAAGGGATCGTGGCGAGAATGTCAAAAGCCGGTGCGAATAAAAACACTGCCAACCCCGCACCGGCCACCCAACGTTTGCGGGGTGTGGTGAGTTTGCGGCGGACAAACAAAAAGAGAAATCCCGCCAGCACCAGCATCGCCATCCACACCGCCGACTTGGCAGAGCCGGGAATGCCGGGCAGGTTTGTCAGCGCCGGCCACGTCAGCATGTGTGCGCTCCAGACATTGCTGCGACCGTAGGCCAGCATCACGCTCGCGAGCAAAGCGG
>CAZJCX010000178.1:0-4953 GCA_964544425.1 uncultured Verrucomicrobiota bacterium | reverse complement strand
CCCGATTCACGCGCCGCTGATTGGCCAACACTGTCACGGCCACGACCGCCAATAGAACCAGCCCCGCGTACTTCTCCGGCGAATCCATTTGCAAAACCGCGACCCGCTGCACTTGTTCCAACTCCTGTTGTGACCTCACTCCGCCGCGGGCGTTGACGACCGCGAGCGCGCCTTGGACCGCGTCGCGTGTCATCGCCCCGTCGCGATCCACGAGCGCGAACAGGCTCTTGAAGGCATAGTTCTTCTGCCACGCCTCGATCGGGTCACCGGCAAACAACTTCACGTGCTTCGCCTCCATCAGCCCCGGCACGATAAAGAACGCGCCGAGCAGCAGGGACAGCAGGCCGACGAGCGCCGGCGTTCCCACGTGCCGGAGCGACTGCGCGCGGCGCGGCCAGAGCCACCACACAAAATAGCCGGCAAGGAAGAGAATGTTCACAAACGCCATCTTGTTGTGCGCCCACATCCCCCCGGCCACCGCCAGCGCGCACCAGAACGCATCCCGAAACTTCCCGGTATCCAGCGCCCGCGCGAAACACAGCCAGGTCAGCGGCACGAACGGCATGAACACGATGATGCCGAGATGTTCCGCGCCCGCCGCGCGAATGATCTGCTGCGGATGCAACAGAAATGCGATGGCCGCAAGACTGGCCGCCCATTCGTTCTTCGTGAAATACCGCGCGCAAAAGAACATCCCGAGACTGCCGGAGAAAATCGCGAGGAGCGAGGTGAGTTTGACACTCACGAGCAGGTCGAAGAAACAGGAGAAGATTAAGCTCGGCACGAGATACAACCCCTGCGAGTGATGCAGCCCATAGCTCGAGCCGCTCATGTAATACGGCGTCCACCACGGCAATCCCTCCCCCGCCGCCAACGCCTGCCGGATATCCCACAACCGCGACACGAACCCGCTCAGTTCCTTGTCCGAATAATCCAGCGGCAACCACTGCCAGCCAAGAACCGCGCAATACGCCAGAGCGACGAGCAGCGTGGTCGCGAGCGCAGCGCGTTGTTTCATGAGCGTGGCACCGGTCAGCGCAATTTGCGCACCCAGTAGTCAAAGAGGTCGCGCAGCGTCTGGTCGAGTGGAATCTCCGGTTGCCACCCGGTTTTCTCCCGCAGTCGCGTGGTGTCGCCCACCTGCACCTGAATATCAATCGGCCGGTAGAGTTTGTCGGAGACTTTCTTTTCCACGCCGGTCAGGCCCGAAATTCCGATCAGCTTGTCGGTGAAACTCTGCATCATCTGGACGGACTCGATGGGGCCGCAGACGTTATAGACCGCCCCGTTGTCGAAGTTCTGCATGAGCAGGTAATAGGCGCGAACACAATCCCGGACATCAATCACGATCCGTTTCGTCTCCAAGTTGCCAACCGGCAGAATCCGGTCGGCTTTCTTGCCGGTCGCCATCAGCGCGAGATTGTAGGCGTCCCACGAGATGGAGAATTTCTTCCCGCGCCGCGGGCCGGTATGCGAGAAGGCACGGGTGATAAATCCTTGGATGTAACCGTTGCGGCACCGTTCTTGGAGGTACAGATCGATCGCCGCCTTGCTCGCGGCATAGGGATTCGACGGAGCGAGCGGCTGGATCTCTCTGAGCACGCCGACGTCCTTACCGGTGTCTCCGTACACCTCGGACGTGGAGCAGAACATGAATCGGCAGGCTTTCTGATGTCGTTGCACCGCCTCGATCAAGTTGACGGTGCCCTGCACGTTGGAGGCAAAGGTGCCCACCGGATCCACGAAGCTCGTTGGCGGATGGCTCTGCGCCGCGAGGTGAAACACGCCATCATAGTGCGCCGCCGTGAACACGCGGGCCAACGCCTGAAACTCCAGCAGGTCGCCGTAATGAAATTGGATCCGATCCAATTCGGTCGTGTCCAGCAAATCGAGCAGGTCCATTTCCCGGCCGTTGCTTTCGCGCACGAGCGCGTGGACCGTGTGACCCTCTTTCAAGAGCAGTCGCGCGAGGTGCGGCCCGGCGAAGCCGGTAATTCCTGTGATGAAGTATTGCATGACGATTCCTAAACGGGCTGAAGTGGGCGGTGGTTCTGTTTCAATAGTTGCAGCGCGGCGGCTTGGACCTGCGCGACCGGCAGGTCGCGGACACAGGCATAATCAAGCCCCGCCGGACAGTCAAGCGGCCGGCTCGAATAATAGAAACACGGGCGGCACGGCAGATCACGGTGCACGACTATGCTCGGCGTTTTCCACGGGCCATCCCACGCCGGATTGGTGGGGCCATAAATTCCCACAGTCGGCACGTTGCACGCCGCCGCGACATGAATCAGCCCGGAACAATTGCTGATGAAAAGCTGGCACCGCCGAATCAACGACGCGACCACGCCAATCGGCAACATGCGCGCCGCCACCACCGACCGCGCTCCGTCGCGGATCATCTGGGCCAGTTGCGCGTCCTGCGGCCCCTCGAACAACAAGAACCGCGCCCCCGGTAACTGGCGCGACAGATTTTCCACCAACTGCACGAACGCCTGCGGCGGCCAACACCGGTTTTGTTGGTTCTTGAGCGGATTGCAGCTCGGATGCATTCCGATCAACGGCGCAGCTTGCGCCAGTGCCTTCTCCTGCGCAAAACGGTCCGCGCCGGTCTCCGTCGCCGCCGTCGTGCGAAAGAGCATGTCGTCGGCAATGTCCGCCAGCGCCCGATTCGTCAACTGCGCCGCCCACCGCAAGTTCTCCTGCACGACGTGCAGCGTCGGGTCTTCATCCAAAACCACGTGATTCAAACCCGGCAGGTTACGAGTCCGCTGCTTCTGGTACCGGAATCCGATTCGCAACTTCGCTCCGATCACACGCGCCACGCCGTTATACTCCAGCCGATTGTGGGGATACGGCAGCACGCTCACGTCGAAGTGTTCCTGACGCAACCGCCAGAGCGTCGCATACGACTCCCGCTTCGGACCCCGAATAAAGTCCACAAACCGCACATCATCCGTGAACCCCTGCTCCCGCAGATAGTCCGTCACGCTGGGAAACATCGTCAACAACGTCAGCCGGAACCGCTGCGGCTCACTCGCGAGCGCCGCCAGCGCCGGGGAGGCCATCACGGCATCGCCGAGGCCGGACAAGCAAAAGACGAGCACTCGTTGCGGGGTCTTGGTCATCACGTGGGCGCGCATCCTACCAGCCGCTGCCGGCTTGGCAAAGTGACATTTTTGCAAGCCGGGCGCTGGTGAGCAGGAGGCAACCCTACTGCACCAACATCGCGGAGGGGGTGGCGGGGCGGAGGTAGTTGTGGATGACTTCTTCGAGTTCCGCCATGTTGAAGGGCTTGCTGAACCAGCGGTTGCCGGTCCATTCGAGGAAGGTGCGGGCGTTGCTGCTGACGGTGTCGCCGGTCAGGAAGATGATGCGACCCGCTAACTCGGGCTTGAGCCGGCGGACAGTGTGGAAGAGCTTCTCGCCGTCCATGTCTGGCATTCGCAGGTCGGACAAGACGAGGTCATATTTCTCCTGCGTGATCCGTTGCAGCGCGACCGCGCCGTTGCAGGCGGTGTCAATCGTGTAGCCGCTGAAGCTGAGCGCTTCTTTGAGGACCTCGACGATGCCGGGCTCGTCGTCCACGATGAGAATCCGGTGGCGGCTGTTCTGCAACGTCTCCTCCTCGGGATTGACCGGCGCGAAATTCGTCAAATCATCCGTCACCGGCCGGTCTTCCGCGCAGGGAATGATCGGCAATTCGACGAAGAACTTGGCGCCTTTGCCGGGCTCGCTTTGCGCCCAGAGTTTGCCGTGATGCTCCTCGACGATCGCGCGCGAAATGGCCAAGCCGAGGCCGGTGCCCTGCCCCGGTTCCTTCGTCGTGAAGAAAGGCTCGAAAATCTTCGCGAGCAGTTCGCCCGGAATGCCCGGTCCGTTGTCGGCGACCGTGATGCGGATGTACGCGCCGTATTCGCGGGTGCTGATTTCGATGCGCCGCGGCGTGGACTGCCGTTGCTGCGCGTGAATCGCGTTGGTGATCAGGTTGGTGATGACCTGCTCCAACTGGTTCGGGTCGGCCTTCGTGCGCGGCAACTGCTGCGAAAGCCGTTGCTCGATCTGGATGGAATTCGAGGTGATGTCCGGCGTGCAGTTGTCCACCACGCGAGAAATGATCTGATGCAGCTGCACGGTGGTCATCTCCGGCTCGCGCGGCCGGGAGAACGTCAACAGATTGCGGACGATCTTTGCCGCGCGTTCGCTTTCGTGCAGAATCTTCTGCAGTTCACCCTTGGTTTTCGCCGGCACCTCGGCGTGTTTGTTGAGCAACTGGGCGTAGCCCATGATCACCGCCAACGGATTGTTCAACTCGTGCGCCACCCCGGCGATCAGTTGGCCGAGCGCGGACAACTTCTCGTACTTCCGCAACTGTTGCTCGATCTTCTTCCGCTCGGTGACTTCGTGCAGATGCACCTGCATCACCGGTCGGCGATTCGCCTGGATCAACTTCGTTTCGCCCTCGCAAAGCACGGGCGCCCCATCCGGCCGGAACAACTTCACCTCGCTGCCCGGCTGGAACACCACATCAAACCGTTTCTTATCCTCCATCAGATTCTTCCCGGTCGTCTGCAACGCCGGGCAAATTTCGCCGAAATTCCGCTCGTCGAGCGGCCCGCTCTGCAACCCGAGCAACTGCTGCGCAGCCACGTTGGCCTCCACGATCCGCAGCGTCTCCAAATCCACGAGGAACGTCGCGTCGCTCGACGCTTCGAACAGCGCCCGGTATTTCTCCTCGCTGAGCGACACCTGTTCCTCCAACGCGTGCCGCTGCGCCAAGCCCTTCTGGAAATCGTTCACCAGCGACTCGTTCTTCTCGCGCGCCTCTTCGAGCACCTGCACCATCATCCCCATCGCGATGAAAAACGCCAACACCGCGCTCGCCAAATATCCGCCCGCCGCGGCGGACTCATTCAGGCCGAGAAATGGAAACGCCAGCAGATGCAACCCCCACAA
>CAZJCX010000177.1:2922-7169 GCA_964544425.1 uncultured Verrucomicrobiota bacterium | reverse complement strand
GTCTCATCGTGGGCGAAGGTAAAGTGAACGCGCCACACGCCATCCGCGTCAAACCCGACGCGATCCCCAGCGGTTCCTTCGACGACGTGATCTATTTCGGCAGTGATCCGACGGTGGTCGAGAAGCTGTTTTGGATTGTCGCGCCGAAAGGTTTACTCGTCATCGCCCAGTGCGGCGGCAAGTTTGGCCGCAAAGTGGTCACGGCCGTCGGCAAAGTGCATTACGGGCCGATCCGCATCGTCGGCACGACCGGCCATGACATCGCTCACGCGCTGGCTTCGATTCCGGCCACGGGCGAGATTCGCCCGAACGACAAAATCAACATCGTCGGCGCCGCCGGTCCGATGGGTCAGATGCACGTCATCCGCGACCTGTGTCAGGTGTGCCGGGCATCACCGTGTATGGTGGCGACTTGAGCGACGAACGACTGGCGAAGCTGGAGAAGCTCGCCGGCCCAGTGGCCGCAAAAAACAATCTCGGATTCAAAACGTACAACCCATCCAAAGCCAAACTCCCCGAGAAATTTGACTACATCGTGCTCATGGCTCCCGTGCCCGCGCTCTGCGCCCAAGCCGTGGTGGACGCCGCGCCCCGCGCGATCATCAACATCTTCGCCGGTATCCCTGCCGACAAGACCGGTGAGGTCGATCTCGACTTGTACATCGAGAAGCAATGCTACTTTATTGGGACGAGCGGTTCGACGTTGGAAGACATGAAGGTTGTGTTGAAGAAAGTGGTCACCCGGCAACTCGACACCAATCTCTCCGTCGCCGCCGTCAGCGGACTCGACGGGGCCATCGACGGTATCCGTGCCGTGGAAAAGAACACCATGCCCGGCAAGATTCTCGTGTATCCGGTCGCCAAAGGCATGAAGCTCACCCCCATCACCGAGATCATCGGCGACCAGCAGTGGGACGGGAAATCCGAGCAAGAACTCGTCAGGAAGTACTCCTCCGCATGAGCACGGCTCTCTCCGGTAAAATCGCCATCGTCACGGGCGGCGCGCAAGGGCTTGGCGCAGCCATTTGCCAGCGGCTGACCACGGAAGGCGCAACGGCGATCCCGGTCGATGTCAAAGGCACCGCGATCAAAGTGGATGTCACCAGTGAACCAGATGTCCGGTCGCTCTTCGATGACGTCGTCGCCAAACACGGCCGGGTGGACGTCGTTGTCGCGAATGCCGCCATCCTCATCGCCGAGCCGATCGATGTGGCCGACGCCGAGAAGTGGCGCGCGGTGATGAATGTGAATCTTTTCGGAAACTTCCTCACCATGAAGCACGCTTGCCGGGTCATGAAACCGAAGAAGTTTGGCTCGATCATCCAGATCAATTCCAAGTCCGGCAAGAAAGGCAGTGCCGCGAACTCCGCCTACGCCGCCAGCAAGTTCGGCGGAATCGGTCTCGTCCAAAGCGTCGCGCTCGAAATGGCGCCCCATGGCATCCGCGTCAACGCCATCTGCCCCGGCAACCTGCTCGATTCGCCGCTTTGGACGGATCCGGACCGCGGACTGTTCGTCCAGTACCTGAAAGCGGGCAAGGTGCCCGGCGCCCAGGAAGTGGGCGATGTCCGGCAATTCTATGTGAATCAAGTCCCGCTGCGGCGCGGGTGCGCCTACGACGACGTCTGTAACGCGCTCGTCTTTCTGGCATCCGACCTCGCCAGCTACGTCACCGGCCAAGCCATCAATGTGGATGGCGGCCAAACCATGCACTAAGGAGATCCCTTCATGAACAAAATTACCGGCCCGATTCTCATTGCGCTACTCACACTCGGTCTCGGCTGTGCCAAACCGGGCAAAGGCGGCGACGTCGCGATTGTGGACCTCGACAAGATTGCCACCGATCTGGAGTGGCACAAACAAATCGGCACAGCCTTGGAGTCAGCCGAACAAGAAGTTCGCACCCAACTCCAAACCGTTGCCCAAAGTGCCGCGGCCAGCATTGACACGGCCAAGAACGAGGTCATCGCCGATGCCAATTTGAATGCTCAGCAAATCAAGTTGCTGAACACCATCCAAGACATGCGCGACCTTGAAAAACTGCCCCTCACGGAAGCGCAGCGGACCAAACTCATCCAAACCGTCAACCAAGCCAACGTCACGTTGCAAACCGCGCAAGCTCGCTCCCAACAGGTCATGCAGGAACAACGGGCCGCGCTGGTCACCCGCTACCGGGATTTGGTGCGTCCCATCGCCCAACAAATCGCCACCGAGGCCGGCTTCCAGGTCATCTTCACCGCCGACCAGACTGTGCTGTACCATGTAGCCGCAGTGGACATCACCGACCGCGTCATCGAAAAACTCAAGGCATCAGCCCCCGCCGCTGCTCCCTTCGTTGCCCCGACGAAATGAACTCCCCGCTTTCCGCGTTGCTCGATCTTTCGCACGAACTCGGTCGCGAAGACCGCGGCCTCGCCATCCTCGGCGAAGGCAACACCTCTGCGAAACTCAGCGCGGCAACGTTCCTCGTCAAAGCCAGCGGCAGTTGCCTCGCCACCCTGCGCGAACAAGACGTGGTCGAATGCCGATTCGACAAGCTCCTGCCGCTGCTCGACCAAACCAACCTGACTGACAAAGATGTGGATGACGCCCTGTTCGCGAGCCGGGTGGATTCCAAGGCGAAGAAGCCGTCGGTCGAAGCCGTCTTCCACGCCTACTTACTGTCTTTGCCCGACATTCAGTTCGTCGGTCACACGCACGCGACCACGGTGAATCAAGTCCTCTGTTCGCCGCGCGCTCGGCAGTTCGCCGATCACCGGCTCTTCCCCGATGACGTGGTCTGCTGCGGTGTCGCGTCGGTGTTCGTCCCGTACACCGATCCGGGCCTGAAGCTCTCCCAAGCGATCCGCCGCGAAACGGAAGCGTTCATCCAGCGCCGCCAACGCCAACCGCGCGTTGTCGTCATGGCGTCGCACGGCATCATCACCCTCGGCGGCACGCCGCAGGCCGTTCTTTCCGCCATGCTCATGTCGGAGAAGGTCGCCAAAATCTGGGTCAATGCCGCGTTGCTGGGCGGTCCGGTGTTTTTCACCGAGGCCGAAGTCGCCCGCATCGCCGGTCGTCCCGACGAACATTACCGGCAACGCGCCCTGAACCTGTGAGTTTCCTCGCCGGTAAAACCGCTCTCGTCACCGGCGCCAGTCGTGGAATTGGATCCGCGATCGCCCAAGCACTCGCCCGCGAAGGCGTCTCGTTGACACTGCTCTCCCGAACAAAGCCACCAACGGCGGACAAACATCTCGCCTGTGACCTGGCGGACGCGGATTCCGTCGCGCAGGCCCTCGAGCACGTCGGCACGCCGGACATCCTCATCCTCAACGCCGGTGTCTTCCTCGAACAACCGGCCACCGAAATCTCACGAGAAGATTGGGACCGCGTCTTCCGCGTCAACGTCACCGCTCCGTTCCTCATCACGCGCGCGGTGCTGCCGGGGATGATCGCCCGCCGATCGGGGCGGATCGTTTTCATCGGCAGCACGGCCAGCACACAAGGCTACCTCCACCAATCCGCCTACTGCGCCAGCAAACATGCCCTGCTCGGCTTCGCCCGCGCGCTCGCGCCGGAATGCAAACCGCATCAGATCCACATCCACACCCTCTGCCCCGGTGGCGTGGACACCGACCTGATCAAAGGCACCCACCTCGCCGACCGGATGCGTGGACAAAATATGATCAGGCCAACCGACATTGCTGAGATGGTTCTCTTTCTTTTGCGACAACCGGCCAACCTTGACCTGCCGGAAATCACGGTTCGACGCTTTGCCTCGTGATGGCGTCCCGTCTGCTTCCCAGGCAGTCATGAAAACCATCCTCGCCATCCTCGCGCTGGCCGGCTTCCTGACCGCGGCGCAGGCCGACAATGCCTCCACTGCCGATGCGGATTTGATGAAAATCAAGGCCGCCAAAGTTGTCGAACTGGAGAAGCGACTCCGCGACGACAAAGCCCTTTCCGACACCGACCGCGCCAACATCCAAAAGCTGGTGACGCGGTTGAGCTCAGAGCTGAAGTCGGCCGGGCTTAACCCCGGCACCCAGGCCGCCAATCGGTAGCCGATTCCCTCCGTCCCTCTTTGCCCGGCAGGCCAACCCTGCCGGGCTTTTTTGTCGTTGACGCCTGATTGGTTTTGACTATACTCGCTCACACTCAATCATAGATGGCCACAGGTAATCACAAGCTATTCGCCCCCGCCCGCCTCGACCGGCTGCGGGACGCGCTCCGGCAAAACCGGGTGGCGCGCGTCGAAGACC
>CAZJCX010000177.1:2305-2821 GCA_964544425.1 uncultured Verrucomicrobiota bacterium | reverse complement strand
CAGAGCAAGATCGAGGAGCCGCTGTTCGACGCCAAAACGTCCATCGCCACCAAAGAGAAGCAGCGGATCGCCAAAGCCGCGTTGGAGTTCGTCAAGGCCGGCGATACGATTTACCTCGATGGCGGCAGCACGGTGCTGGAACTGGCCCGGTTGCTCCGTGATCACGCTCAATTGACCGTCGTGACAAACTCGCTGCGCGCCGCACTCGAATTGGCCGGACGCGGTCCGCGCCTGATCCTTGTGGGCGGCGAGTTGCGCCGGCTGAGCCAGACAATTGTCGGCCCGCTGACGGATAACATCCTTCGCGAAATCCACGTGGACGTGGCGTTCATGGGTTCGATGGGCTTAAGCGCGGAGGCCGGGTTGACCACGACCGATCCGAACGAGGCGTTCACCAAGAAGCGCGTCATGGCCGGGGCGCGCGCGGTGGTGGTGTTGGTGGACAGCAGTAAGACAGGCAAAGTTGCCTTTGCCCATGCCGGCCAGCTCGATGAAGTGGATGTGCTTGTCACGGAC
>CAZJCX010000177.1:0-2229 GCA_964544425.1 uncultured Verrucomicrobiota bacterium | reverse complement strand
ACAACCATGTCAACCTCCACTCACGAAAACCCCAAACCCAAACGCGGCACCACCCGCCTCAGCGATATGCGGCCGCGGTTTGAACCGTACACGATTGATTGCGGCAAGATTCCCGCCTTCCAATTCAAGGGGAACCTCAAATCCCAACTCGCGGAAGGCCAGATTACGAAGGAAGAAGCTGTCGCAATCTTCGAGGACATGCTGATCATTCGTGAGTTTGAGGAAATGATCGTGAAACTCCGGTCGGGCGCGTACACGCCGATCGCGGATTACAATTACCGGGGCCCGACGCACGTTTCTATCGGGCAGGAAGGCTGCGCGGTCGGCGCTTGCGTCCCGCTGACACTCGACGACAAAATCACCAGCACCCACCGGGGTCACGGTGAATCGCTTGCCAAGGGCACCGTCGCCATCCGCGCGATGACCGCCGAACAATTGAAGCAACGCGTCCCAAACAGTAAGTCCACCAAGCGCGAGGATTTGCTCGAAGAAGCGCTCGAAGAACATCTCTACCGGATGATTTGCGAGTTGTTCGGCAAAGACGACGGCTATTGCAAGGGCCGGGGCGGCTCGATGCACATCGCGGACTTCACGGTCGGCCATCTCGGCGCGAACGCAATCGTCGGCGGCGGGACACCCATCGCCACCGGCGCGGCCATGGCGCTCCGGTATCTGAAGAAGGACGCGGTTGTCTGCTGCTTCGCCGGAGATGGCGCTTTCAACAACGGCGTCTCGATGGAATCCATGAACTGGGCCTGTCAGCAACAGTTTTCCAACCAGTACGCCACGGATCGCAAGTTCAACTTGCCCCTCATCTTCCTCGTCATCAACAATCACTACGGCATGACCCACCGGACCGACGACGAAGTCACCGGCATCGAGCGCATCGCGCGCCGCGCCGCCGGTTTCGCCGACAACAACATGCACGCCGAGGTCGTCAACGGCATGGATCCCCTCGCCGTCCGCGACGCGATGCAGCGGGCCGTGAAGATTTGCAAAGCCGGCAAGGGACCGGTGTTTCTCGATGTGGATTGCTACCGGTACTTCGGTCACTCGCTCAGCGATCCGCGCGTTGAATACCGGACGAAGGACGAAGAGTCCGCGTGGAAAGCGGTTGATCCGATCGAGGGTTTCAAAGCGCAACTGCTCGCCGCCAAAGTGCTCGATGCGGCCGGTATCGCCTCCATCGAAAAGGCTGTCCAGGACCGCAACGCCCGCGCGGCGAAGCGTTCCGTGGCGGCAGCCGACCCGGAAGCCGTGGACGTGTTGAAGTACATGTACACCGACACGAAGAGCGAGACCGTGCCGGCCGAGTTCGCCAAGGTCGAAGTCATCACGCCTATCACCGACATCAAGCGCGTGGACGGCCAACTTACCTATAAGGACGCCATCCGCGAAGCGCTCTACGAAGAAATGCTGCGCGACAAGCGCGTGATTTTCTACGGCGAAGACGTTTCCGACTACGGTGGCGCGTTCAAGGTGACCAAAGGTTTGCTCGAGGCGTTTGGACGCGACCGCTGTTTTAACACGCCGATCAGCGAAGCGTGCATCTGCGGTACCGCCATTGGCGCCGCCATGTCCGGGCTGCGGCCGGTGGTTGAGTTGATGTACTTCGACTTCGCGTTGATGAGCAGCGACCAGATCAGCAACCAAGCCGCGAAATGGCATTACATGTCCGGCGCGCAGACTGAAGTGCCCGCGGTTTACCGGGTCAGCGCCGGTGCCGGTAAGGGCTACGGCGGACAGCACAGCCAGACACTCGAATCCATGTTCTGTCACACGCCCGGTCTGTACGTCATCTACCCGTCGAACCCCGCCGATGCGAAGGGCCTTTTGAAATCCTGCATCCGCGACAACAACCCCGTCGTGTTCGTCGAGAGCCAGGGCTTGTACGGCATGAAGGGCGTCGTGCCGGAAGGCGACTACACGGTGCCGATCGGCGTCGCGAATGTCGTCCGTGAAGGTTCCGACCTAACCTTCATCGCGTGGGGCCCGGTGGTTCACGACTGCGTGAAGGCTGCCGACAAACTGAAGGCCGATAAGGGCGTGAACTGCGAGATCATTGACCTGCGCAGCCTCGTGCCGCTGGATTTGGAAACAGTGCTGCGGTCGGTGCAGAAGACCGGCCGTTGCGTCGTGGCCAGCCAAGCGATTCACATCGGCAGCTACACCGGTGAAATCGCCAGCACGATCTCGGATGCGGTGTTCGATTACCTCGATGCCCCGGTC
>CAZJCX010000176.1:6375-7177 GCA_964544425.1 uncultured Verrucomicrobiota bacterium | reverse complement strand
AAATCGGGTGAATAATCACGAAAGCCGCCGCCGCAACAAGTCAAAACTTACCGGCGAGGTGGTGCGAGCGTCCCCGCGACCCGCAGGAGAGAACCGGCCTCGCGGCGATACTGTCCCACCGCTTGGTCGTGGAGAAGCGGGCGTCGCTTCTCCTCCGCGCTCGTTCGCGGCACGGTAATTGAAGTGGGAGCCGGTCGCGCTGATGCTCCCCTGTTGTTATCTGGCTTCGCGGGGAATTCACCCAGGCTGAAGTAGAGCGGTCCACTTTGTCAGCGGCACGCGCCGTAACGTATATTTCACAAAGAATATTTTCGGGTGATCGTGGGTTTCTGGTTGCGCCCGTCGTGAGTGAGGCGTAGAAGCGCGAGTGTTGGAGAAGACGATGGCTCTGGCCCATCATAGTGTCCGGCGCAACGGCGCAGCGGCTGTAGCCGCGCTTGTAAGCGCGGTCTTGTCTTCAACTCCCCCGCGCTCGCCGAGCGCGGCTACAATTCACCAGGCCGCGGCGGCGGGCGGTCGTCCGGATTTTCTGGCGAGGTTTCCCATGAGAATGGTTTGCGGGTTGGGGTGTCTTTTGACCGTGTTGCTGACGCTGTCGGCGGGCGGGGAGGAGGTTTGGCGGCCGGTGCGGGTGGAGACGGAGACGGTCGTGGAGTTTTCGCGGGCGGGGGGCCGGTATTCCTCAGTGCGGACGAATGCGGCGGTGACGCGGTATCGGTTGGCGCCGGTGCGGGACGGGAGCGACGGTGGGGTGCCTGTCGTGGGCGGTGAGGAATGGGTCGCGGAGGTGGTGGTGACGGGG
>CAZJCX010000176.1:4549-6342 GCA_964544425.1 uncultured Verrucomicrobiota bacterium | reverse complement strand
GGCGCGGTGGCGACGGGGTGTGGCGGAGGAGTTGGGGCGGCGGGGGCGGGCGACGAATGCGGTGACCGTGAGCGTCCGGGGGTTGCCATGAAGGCGTGGATCAGTCGCGCCCGGAGGGGCGATCCCAGAAGTGCGCGGGTGTGGGGCGTGGCGTTGGTGATTTTGGTGGCGGCGCCGGTGGTGGGGGCGGAGCAGTTGACGTTCATAGCTCGTCAGACAATCCGCATGGAGATTGATCTTGGCGACGAGTCGAAACCGGTGACGAATGTGGTGAGTGATTGGGTGATTGAAGCTCCCCAACAAGTGGGCGACTTGCGGGATGCGATCACGGGTGTGCCGACGAATTATCCGTCGGGGATGCTCAGTAACGATATTGTCGAGCGGGTGACCGGGTTGTTGCGTTGGACTGGTCGCACGAACGAGACGATCCAGGTGGTGTTGCCGTGAGACAGGTCTTGTTCGTGACGGTGGCGCTGTTGTCGCTGGGGTGGTCGAAGACGAACGTCTGGCAGGGGACGAACAATGCGGCGTGGTCGGTCGGTTCGAATTGGAGTCTCGGTGAGGTTCCGGATGCGGACACGCTGGCGGTGATTTCGACGAATTGGTTGGGAACATTGGGCTCGAATACGACGGCGCAGGTGACGGGAACGGTGTATGTGGGGAGCATTCTGCTGACGAATGGGCCGGCGAGCATGGGGTTGTGGTTCAAGGGAACGGCGACGGTTCATGTGGTGCAAGATTTCGTAATGACGGGGCGGCAGAAGTTGCTGTGGGACGACAGCCGACTGGTGGTGAGCAATGGGCTTGTGGCGTGGAAGACCGATTCGAGCAGTACCATCGCCAGCAACGGCGTTCTGGAGATCGTCAACGATGGCACGTTGCTGGTTCCGTATCACCCTTCACCATTCAAGGAAGCGCATCTGGCCTACACGAACGCAACCGTCACCGTGACGAACATCACCAACTGGCTGACGATGACGATGAATGGTGGGCCGCTGCATGTGCACGGGGGAACCGTCAAGTTTTCGCATGTCACCGGCGCGCCCGTACTGACCTGCACCCGGCTGTATCTGGACGCAGGCTCGACTCTCGTGAACGCGAGCGGCATTGCGGGGCGCAGCGGCATCTGGATCGCAGTGCCCGCCGGCGTCACGTACGACTTTGGGAAGGAGTTCAACCGGGGCACTTGGTCGAACCGCATGGAATTCGGTCTGAACGGCGGCGCCGGCAGCACCATCTGGATTACGAATGTGAACTACGATGTGTTGCAGGGCGGTGCGTCCTCTCATGGCAATCTCCAACTCGGCGGCGTCGGCTGCACGTATGTGGTCAGCAACACCGTCCTGCGCGGTGGAAATGTCACGTGGTTGACTCCCACGGGCGGTTCCAGCAACAACTACTACCGCATTCTGAACTCCCACCTTGAAGGCTGGCAGAACGTGGGTGGTCACCCCAGCGCTCCCGACAGCGTCAACGTCAAGAGCAACGTCTTCCAGATCGTGAATTCGACGCTGGCAGCGGACACTACTCCCGGCGGGGTCTCGCCCTACAACACAATGATCAACTTCGGCTACAACCCCCGGCTGTACGTGACCAACTCGCACTTTCGGATCAACGTGTCGCAGTCCTATGCGCCCAGCGCGCAGTTCCTGATGCGGGCCACGACAGCAGACTTTGACGCGGCGAGCAGCGTGGAGATCATCAACGCGACCACGAATGGCGCGGCCAAAGCCATCGGCACGATCACGTGCGCGAACTGCGCGTCCCTCCAACACTTCACCGTCCGCAGCCTT
>CAZJCX010000176.1:807-4539 GCA_964544425.1 uncultured Verrucomicrobiota bacterium | reverse complement strand
AACCTCGTCTGGACGAATGTGCTGGGCGCCGCCAGTTCCTTTGGCAATCTGACCGTCTCGAATTCGATCTTGAACGCCGCCGGGTACACCCTTTTTTCGAGCAATCTGGTCATCGCCACCGGCGTGGGCGAATTGATGGGCAGTAATTCCACCCTCATCGGCGTCGGGCGAGTGGAGAACCGCAACGCCAAGTTCACCCCGATGACGAGCACGCTCCAGTTTGGCGGGTCTGCCGCGGCGGCCACCCTGAGCAACATCTTCACCGTCTAC
This sequence comes from uncultured Verrucomicrobiota bacterium, assembly GCA_964544425.1. Taxonomy (GTDB): domain Bacteria; phylum Verrucomicrobiota; class Verrucomicrobiia; order Palsa-1439; family Palsa-1439; genus OMJI01. Next base: position 4,269 of record CAZJCX010000176.1, on the reverse strand, counting down.
AACCTGACCAGCACCCAGCCCGGCAAAGAGATCGCCTTGAGCGCGGGGACGCTGACGATTCAGGGGATATTCACGAGCGTGGGGACAGCGGCCAGCAACATTGTCTGGAAGTCGCTGGATGACGCCTTCAACACCACGCTCGTGCTCTCCAACAACGCCTCGCTCTCGTACACCCGCCCGTTCGTCTTCTTCAGCACCAACGTCGGCCACCAAGCCGCCCAAGTCTGGCACGCCAGCCCGCCCCGCACGAACAACATCGGCAACGCCGTCTATCTGCCGCTGGACACCGACGGCGACGGCATCCCCGACGACGAAGACCCCGACGACGACAACGACGGCCTGGCAGACGGCTGGGAGATTCAATACGGCCTCGACCCGTTGGACGCCACCGGCGTCAACGGCGCGGACGGCGATTACGACGGCGATGGCCTGACCAATCTCGCCGAGTTCCTCGCCGGCACCGACCCGACCGACCCGGACATCACGCCACCTGCGCTTACTCCTACTCCTGCTCCTGCTCCCAATCCGTACGGCTGGCACAGCACGAACGTCGTGGTCAGCTTCATCGCCACCGACACGGAATCCGGCGTTGCCTTCGTGACCGGCGACGTGACGCTCACCACCGAAACGAATGACGCCGAAGTGGTCGGCATCGCCTACGACAATGCCGGCAACTCCAGCACCAACAGCGTGTTCGTGAGCATTGACCGCACGCCACCGGAGTTGACGCTCGATCCCGGTACTGGGGACACGTTCGACAACTCGCATCCGTTGCTCATCATTGAATACACCGATCCACTTTCATCATTCATCCCTCCTAATTCATCCTTTCCCGCCCCCTCCGGCTTGAACTTGGAGACGCTCTCGGTCACACTGGATGGCGTGAGCATCACGAACCAGTTCCACCGGTTCGAAAGCCGCGCCATCGCGACGATCACCAATCTCAATGCCGGGACGCACACGTGGATCGCGAGTATCAGCGATTACGCCGGTAACGTGACGGTGGTGACGAACACGTTCACCGCAACCGGCACGGTGAACACGAATGCCCCGGTGCTGTCGGAGTTGAGCCTCGGGGATGGGGTGACGGTGTTGCCGGACCTGAGCGAGTTGTGGATTCGGGGTCGGGTCAATGGGGAGGGAGCGACCGTGAGCGTGTCGGTCAACGGTGGCGACGCATTGGCAATGGGGCAGCGGGACGGGTTGTTTTGGCGGGTGGTGCCGTTGGAGTGGGGGACGAACGTGGTGGTGGTGACCGGGGTGAGCGCGAGCGGGGATACGACCTCGCGGATGTTCTTTCCAGAACGGACGCAGCGGTACGTGTTGACGGTGGATGATCTGGGCAGCGCGATCGGACCAGGGGATGGGCAGCGGATTCGGGGGCAAGTGAGCCAGACGTTGGCTGCGGGGACAAGCAACGCGGCGACGTTGGTGAGCATGAGCATCAACGGGTATGCCTGCGAGTTGCCAGCGGGAACAGGGATCGCCACGTATGCGACGCCGGAGAATTTCCCCGAGCCGTTGCCGGGCGAGTGGGTGCTCTTGGTGGCGACGTTGACTTGGTCCGACGGGCAGGTGTTCACGGTGCCGTTGCGGGAATTGGAAGGGTACCGGCTGCGGGAAGTGGAACGGGAGACGTACACGGAGTGGACGAAGTTTCAGGAGGGGTGGGGGCCGTGTTTAAGCACGGAGTTTCTGGCGCAAGGGATGTGGACGAGCGCGGAGTTGATCCAGACCAGCTACACGCGGCAGGGCGGGGAGACGAATTGGTGGTGGTTGTACCGGGATTATCGGCAGCAGTGGGATAGCGGGGGCTCCAATAGCTGTTGGCCGACGGCGGAGTTGGCGTGGCTGACGAACTCGTGGGTGGAGAAATCATCGTCGCCGACAACGAACCTGTTTTGGTACGGTCCGAACCACTGGTATGCATGGAACGGCGGCCCGATCCGGCCGCAGCAGCAATACGGGGCGAAAGAGAGTGGTGGGGATTACGTGTGGACATGGTACCTGAACGGCGGATTGCAGCGGGAACACACGACGTGGGATGGGCGGGTGGAGTTCGTGGCACCGGTGCGCTACCCGCCGGAGCAATGGGTGGTGTTCACGCTGACCGGACTGCAAGCGGCGACGAACGGGACGGACGTGAGCTTGGGCGAAGTGAAGTTTCGGGGGCAAAGCCCGATCTGGTGGAGCAACGAATGGCGGACGGCGAGCTATTTGATGCCGATGCCCGGCGGGCAGACGAACGTGATCACGGCTGCGGACTTCGAGTACCCGACGACCACAGCGACGAAGGAATGGCTCGACCCGGTGTATCACCCCCACGGCGGCATCGGCTACTACGCCCCCCAGCGCCTCCACCAAAACTACCTCGAATGGGGGGATTTCCATAATGGCAAGCTGAAGGTGGAAGTCTTGCATCCGCCGTCTGCCGCGCGCGTGTATGTGAACCAGTCGCAGGAAACCAACATCGTCGTGCGCGTAACCGACGAGCATGGGATCATCGTTCCGAACGCAACAGTGACATGGAGTTATGAAGATCCGGCAGTGGAGTTGATGCAGGGAGCGGCGAAGGTTGGCAAAGATAAACCGACCGGCGGCGCGACGGCCAAGGACAACAATGGCGCAGCCGGCACGTTTAGCAACCCGACCTCCGTCACCGACCAAGACGGCATCGCCCACGTGACATTCAAGACCTCCACATTCGGCGGCGACAACTATCGGATCATCGGCACGGTCCATGCGGACACCGGCAAGTCCCCCACGGTCACCGCGTGGCGCAAGTACACCGTCGAGGTAGATCAGATGCAAGATGCACAACATGACTATTACCCTCATCATGACGGGGTCGATCAGGTGTTCAACGAAGTTTTTGTGGAACTGGGCTTTGTTGATGATCAAGTAGACGGTGACCACGTTCAACCGTTTGACGGAACCGAACACTATGATGACCTAGACGATGATTGTGGAAACGGCATATTACCAGTGTATGATTTTGGGAGATATGTTCGCCGTGCCGATGTTTATTCTGGAAAGGGAGAGCTTCATCTTTTGGGAGTGCAGTGGATCCATCTCGGACAATACGCCGGCTGGGCATGCGGCGCCCACGCTGGAGTTGCTGTTGAAAACGCGTTTGGCCATCAATGGAATAACGAGCGAGTAGCCTGGATTGTTGCCCACGAACTTGGACACACTCTTGGGGCAACTCACAGTAGCAGCGGGATCATGGAAACCTGCCCCGCCTCTGGCGGTTGTAGTCTTCCAAACGAAGTAGATGCCGACCATTTCAATTCAACATCGGCTAAGCAACTACGAGAACGAGGGTCACCCGACAATGCGGTAACAGAGAAGTTTACCGCACCCGATTCGCGTGAATCGCTTGAGAATGAACAGGCCACACCACTGGATTTCGAGACTTGGATATACCGCGTTTCGGACATAGCGCGGTCTTGGCAGCGAGAT
>CAZJCX010000176.1:0-780 GCA_964544425.1 uncultured Verrucomicrobiota bacterium | reverse complement strand
AGAGTTACTTCGGGAGTTTTTCGTGCATATCCCAGCTTGCACAAATGAAGTTGGTATCAGTCGAAAATTAGCAGGGTTGCTCGCGTATGGTCGCACGGGAGATGAAACTCACCTCAACGAGACGCTGAAGAGGTACGGTGCTCTGGCTGGAGAAGCAGATGCGCAACTTGCCAAAAGCATTGAGATGATGAAGCTTGTCATCCCTGCGCGGGAAGGCAATTCCGACGCGCTTCAGGCGATCTCAGAGTGGGATAATCCCATGTCAGTATACCTGCTAACTCTTTGCGGCAACATTTCAGCTCGTAACGCGCTGACTGAAATTGCACATGATGAAACACGAGAAATGCGCGAACGAGCAAATGCCATAGAGGCGCTCGCTTGCTTGAGGGACAATCGGGCGCTTGAACTACTCTTATCACAGGAATTCTGCGATAGCCTTACGCGGAGTGAATCTGGTTTGAGATATCGCTGGTTGTGGTCCGCAGTCACTCGCGTACGTGAGCCGGCTTTCGATTCTCCAGATGAAGCGCGTGCTTGGGTCAAGCGAAACAATTTTCATCTGAGTGGGATTTCTGAACCTATTGGTGTCAAGGGAGATCGGGATTGGTCTATAGTCAACTGGGATCGTATCCTTCCATGCAAACCGAGCCAACCTTGATCAAAGGAAGGAAAAGGAAGAGGAAAAGGGGTCAAGGAAGAGGAAAAGGTGAAGAGGAAAAGTGAAGAGGAAAAGGGGTCACATCTCATTATTCTGGAATTGACATCGGACGACTGGCCTGC
>CAZJCX010000175.1:6214-7218 GCA_964544425.1 uncultured Verrucomicrobiota bacterium | reverse complement strand
AAGCCAAGCCGCGGCGCGCCATTCGCGGCGTCGTGGCGCTCCCCGTCTGGCAATACGCCAACGCGAACTGGACCGATTGGCGACAGTTCTTCAGCGCGATCGCCGAGGCGCTGCGCGACCGGCATTTTGCCGGCGATTTCCTGTTGTACGGGCGGGACAACTTCGCCGGGCCGGTGATGACAGAGAACGTCCTGGCGAAAGCGCCGGATTACCTGCTGTGGTTCGGCATGCCCGGCGGCGCCGAGTCCACCGTCCTGGCCGCCCATGATGCGGGCGTCCGTCCGATCATCGTCACGATCGGACCGACCCGTTTACCGGCCGCCCCGTACATCCTGCGCTGGGATCAGGGACTGCAACAGGCTCTCGCCCGGTATGCGCGCGAAGGGATCAAACGCCTGCTGGTGCTCGCCCCGGCCGAGTACGACCTCGCACCCTGGTTGCGCGCCTGCCTCGACCGCGCTCCGTTGCAGACTCAACTCGTGCGCGCCTCGCTGGAGCGCCCGCGAGAGTATCGCCGGTACCTCACGCGACTACCGCGCGGTCGCGACACGGTCGTGTTCTCCCCGATTGAGGACTGGTTCAGTCATTTGGCTAGCGCGGAAATGCTGCGCTTGGCGGACTTGCTCGGCGCGCGCCGGTGGCTGACGCTGCATCGGTTGAATCTGCCGGCCGGCTTGCTGGCAGCCGCGCGCGTGGACGTCATCGCGCACGACTGGCCGGCCGTCGCGGCGCAGATCGCCGACGACATCGCCAACCACCGGCTGCCCCCGCCCGATCAGCCGGTGGTCATCCAGGCCCGGTATCACCCGCGCGCCCCGGCGGCGAAGTTCGCGCAGGAGTTTTGAGGCCGGCCGGGGATTGGGGAGTATCCCTCCGATGACGGTCGGCCGTCCGCCACTGCCGGGTCCCGTTACGCCAGCGGGCGGCCTGCCGCAGCTTTTCGGCCCATGACAGGCGCGCGCGTTGGCGCTGCCATTGCGCTTGGCGGTCGAGGAGTTGTTCGA
>CAZJCX010000175.1:4981-6168 GCA_964544425.1 uncultured Verrucomicrobiota bacterium | reverse complement strand
TCGTCCACGCCGTCGCCAACCCGATTGCGGCCAAGTAGGCTGCGGTGCCCACGCGCACCGGCTCGCCGTCCAAATCAGCCGTCACCGCCTCGGTCAGCGCCGGTCAATTCGTTGAACGCCGGAATGAACTGCACCGGCCAGTCACCGACACGAATCGCTTCCCCCTCCGGCAAGTAACCCAGACCGCCCCCGCCCGGCACGGAGACGAGCACGTCCACATCGAGCGTGGCCACGGCTTCGGTGTAGCGCATCTGGGCGACCGCGCCGAACAGCGCGTAGCGTTCGATCACACCGACCGCGACCAATTCGTTCAGCAATCGCGCCACCTCGATCATGTCGGCAGCAAAACCCAAGGCCGGCCGCCAGACAAACCGCATTTGCACTGGCGGAGCGTGCCGGTTACGCGGGTTTCCCTGCGCGATTGTACGTGTGGAAGGTCTCGCTGTTCACCATCGGCTGGCGTTCCCAGACCGGGCGGAAATCATCGGGCTGCGTCACGTCCCAGGTCCGGCAGATGTTCTGCCACCAATTCTCGTGATCGCGGTCGGAGGTGTAGAGCGTTTTCATCGGCAACTCGCGCACGTTCTGGCCGGGGATGTGCGCCGGCAACGGCCGCCGCGCCCATTCGCTGAATCGCCGGCCCCAGTGCTTTACCGTTTTGCCGTCGCTGCGGAACAGGCCGGAGTGGTTGGTGATGTCGCGCCCGTGAGGCATGTCTTTCCACGTCCAGTTCAGCCAGCCGGCATACGTGCCGACCGCCGTTTCCAGCACGCGGTCGAGCAACCGCGTCTGGTCTTCCTCGCTCCGGTAGGGCAGGTCCACGTGAAACCAACTCTTCCCGCCGCCGTACCAGCCGAATTCCTCGGCGATGACCGGCTTGCCCATGCTCGTGTAGATGCGGCCGGTAATCTGGTTCGCCCGTAGCCAGAATTGCATCGCTTCCTCGCTGTCGAGCGGATCGCCGTTGCCGCCCGGCCAGCACGGCATCGCGGGGTAGTTGTGCTGGCAGAGATAGTCCACTTCATCGAGGAAGAAATACGGATTGTACCCGCGCGCCCACTGGTTCGCGGCGAGGTTCGGCAACGTCCAGCAGTTGTTGCCGACCGTGATCATTTGTTTCGCGCCGCCGCGCCGCAACGCATCGGCGAGCGTCGTCACGCTCCGCGCGCCGACGTCATCGAGGAACA
>CAZJCX010000175.1:3731-4921 GCA_964544425.1 uncultured Verrucomicrobiota bacterium | reverse complement strand
AGCCGCCCGAGCGTGCAGGCATCCACCGGCAACGTCAGCCCCACGTTCGGCGGCGGCACGGGCGCGTTCTGGAAACTGTCGAACGCCGGCACCCGCGCGCCCCACGCAGCTTTCAGCGCCGCCACATCGTCGTTGTACCAATACTGCAACCACACCGGCCAGCGCGCCCGCATCCCCGGCGTTTCCCACGGCAAGATTCCTTCGCCGACGATGGACCACGAGAAGATTTCCGGTCGGCTGCCCCACCGGAGCGCCAGCGCGCGCCATTGCGCCGCGTGCCGTTCGAGATGCGGCGGCTCGAACCCGTGAACTTTCCACCCGCTCGGCAGCGGACACAGGTGCAACCCGACCGAGATTCGCAATCTGTTCGCTCGCGCCGCGTCGAGCAACGCGTCGAACCGGTCCGCCGCGCCCGGATCGAGCCGGTACCCATGCGGGAAAAACTCGTCCGGCTCCAGCCACACGCGCACGGTGTTCAAGCCGAGTTCGCCAAGACGCGCGAACGCCTGTTGCGCCTCCGCCACGCCGGTCGGCGCGGTGAATTCATCCGTGCCGAACAGGTACGAATACCGGCTGCCCGAACTCTCCCCAATCACCGCCGCGTAGTTCACGCCGAAGGGCGCAAACACCGCCCCGGTATTCTCCTCGCAAAACCCGCGACCGTCCTTTGTGACGCGAATGAAGTTCATGGGTGAGGGCGGATCATAGCGGCGAAGTGGTCTCCCGCAAAGCGAACAGGATGCGAACACTCCCTCACCAGCCGAGCCGGTGGAAGGAGGCGAGGGGACAGGTGACGCTGGTGAGATAGACGGGGTTGCGCCGGTGGTGTTCGGCGGGATGGGCGCATTCCCACGGCGAACCGAACTGCGGGCCGTGCCGGAAATCTTCGGCCTGCAAGTGCGCCACGTAATCCATCGCCAGTTCCTTCGCGGCGACTTCGTCCACCCTCGCCAGCGCCTCGCACACCCAGCCCACCGGCGTCGCCCAGTACGCGCCGTTCTGGTACTCATTCTGCAACTGCACGCCCACGCACCGCTCCCACGCGCTGGCCGGACTGTAATCATAGGTGGTCGGCACGTGCCGGATCTGGCCGAGCCAACTGATCGTGTCTGCCCGGTAATGCTCAAGGAGCGCGCCACAAAGCCGGTCGGCTTGTTTGTCGGTCGCCGCGTCAATGCTGACCGCAAAGG
>CAZJCX010000175.1:1815-3675 GCA_964544425.1 uncultured Verrucomicrobiota bacterium | reverse complement strand
GCTGGGATGAGCGAATACTTCCGCAAAACCACCGGGCACCGGCTCGCCCAATTCCCGCGCGGCTCGGAAGCGCAGCAGCGAGGCGAACAACAACGCGCCGGTGTGCACGACCGTATCCGTAAAACCAAACGACACGCCCCGATCCGCCTCGCCACACGTTACCAAGCCGGTCGCGGGATCAGGCGGCACAGCGGCAAAGGCCCGCCGCATTTGGTCTCGGAAACCATCCGCGTCCGCGACCGTCACGGCGTGGATGAACCAGAACGGATTATCGAATGGCGGCCGGTAGCCCCACGGCGGGCCTTGGTTGGCGGGATCGTAGGTGCCGGGGAAGAAGATCGGTGTGCCGTCGAAGTTGATGTGATCGGCAATCGCGCCGGCCGGAATGACCGCGCCGTTGGGGAGCAACCGGGTTTCAGCGGCTTGCGTACCGGCCATCAGGCGCAGCGCGTGGAGTTGCTCGGCGCGCGGGATCAACCCGCAATCGAGCGACATGGCAAAATCGCGAATCCAGAACGAGGGATAACAATCCCAGCCGCCCGGTCGGAGGAGCGTGCCGCCGGTGGAGTTCGGCGCGGACTCACCCACGCGCGCGCCCGGCGGCACGCGCGCCGCCGCGATGGCAGCCAGCGTCAGGTCGCGGAGGTAGGAGACGTCGAGAGCGCGTTCGAGCGCCGTGTCAGTCGTCATTGACCAGGTGCGCGTTGAATTTCTCGCGCTCTTCGAGGGTCATGTGGCGATAGACGGGGCGTTGGAGAATCTGGTCGCTGGTGCCGGGACTTTTGAGGCGGAAGTTGACCGAGACGCGCAGGTTGCTGCTGCGATTCGGCAGAACACGATGGAAACAGCGGCCATGCAGAAACAGCACCGTGCCGGCTTTCGGGCAGATGATTTGTTGGCCCGGCAGGTCGTCGTGTTCGCCGCCGACGGGCAGCTCGCGCCGATGAGAGCCGGGGACGCAAACGACCGCGCCGTCTTCGCGCGAGGTATCCTGCGTATAAACGAGGCGGTTGACGTTGTGTTTCGTCGGGTCTTTGGCCCGGCAATCCTGATGCCACGCCTGGCCGGTGCCGCCGGGCAGGCTGAAGGCGATCAGCGTGTGCAGGTCGGTGAAGCCGGGCGGCAAGACGTCGGCGGTCAATTCGGCGAGCCGGGGATGGCCGCGCAGGTCGCGGATCGCGGCGTTGTCGTTGTGGGCGTCCCACCAGAGGAGGACTTCGCATTTGATGTGGGCGAAGGCGGCCCGGTAATTTTCGGGGTCGCCGGTCGCGACGGCCTTGCGCCAGTGTTCGCGAAGCGCGGCGTTGACGGCGGCGAGTTCGGCGGGGTCGAAAGCGTCTTCGATGAGGACGAAGCCGTCGCGCTCGAATTGAGCGAGGCGGGGAGAGAGGGTTGCGACGTTCATATAATCACCAGTACCACCACGGGCCGGGGCCGCACCAGCAATGCTCGATCCGGTAGTTCCCCGGTGAGAGGGTGCCGATATCAGTGGGGCGTTGCGGCTGGGCGTGGCCGTCGGCGAAGACGAGATTCTGGATGGCCGGCGAGAGCGGGTTGCGATCGGGGTGGCCGATGCGGGTGCCGGCGGGATAACCATTGCCGCTGATGCCGAGTTGGTTGGGGGAAGTGTTGACGTACACCTCGTCCATTGCGAGGAGTCGCTGGGCGGGGTTGTCGTCCGTGCCGCGGACGGCGGGCTGGTAGTCGGAACCGAAGTTGGCGTTGCCGTAGCCCCACGTGGTGCTGGGGCCGTTCGTGATGCCGGCGACGTAGGCGTAGTTCATGAGGATCACCCCGCCCCATTTCGAGTCGCCCCAAAAATTGACGGCCGGTGATTTCTCGACCTTGTCCTTGTGGCTG
>CAZJCX010000175.1:0-1798 GCA_964544425.1 uncultured Verrucomicrobiota bacterium | reverse complement strand
CTGGGACATTTCATCAGGTTTTCGGTGAGGCCGTAGGGCTTCATCTCGGTGGTGGTGACGCCCCATTTGCTGGAGTCGTACACAGGCCCGATGTCGTTATCGGTCTTCTGCGTCACGTCATAGTTCAGCATCGTGGGGAAGTTGACGTAGAGCGAGTGGACGAAGGACATCGGGTACTTGCCATTGGCGTCCACGGCAAACGACGTGGCGGCCAAGCCCCACTGCCGGAGGTTCGAGAGACAGACCGCGCGCCGCGCCTTCTCCCGCGATTCGCGCAACGCCGGCAAGAGGAGCGCCGCGAGCAGGACGATAATCGCGATCACCACCAACAATTCGACAAGCGTGAATCCCCCGGTCGGGCGTGACCGCCGGGCGCGCCGTGGATTCAGACGCGGACGGCTCGGAGAGCCGTCCCTACCAGAGAAACGGGAGCGGGGCGGACACTCGTCCGCCCCGGTACAACCATGAAGACAACCGCCAGTTCGCATTGCCGGAATCACCGGACTCACTTACGCGCGACGAGATTTGCGATACGCAATCGCCCCGCCCACCGCCAACAGCAGGATCGTGCTCGGCTCAGGAACCGCCGACGGGAAGTCGAGGTCGCCGACTTGGAACGCGCCGCCGGTGAAGGTGAAGTAGCGCACCGTGTCCACCATGCCGAGAAACTGGCCGGTGGTCGGCGCCCAACTGGTTGCGCCGATGAACGAGTGTGCATTCGGTGCGTTTACGACCGTTGCACTGGTATTGCCAATGGCGACGCCGTTGACATAAAGCGTGGCCACCCCGCTGTCGCGCACCATGGCGACATGATCCCACGTGCCTACGCCGGTGATGCTGGCGTTGAAGTCGTACATCACGTTATCCAGCATCATGTGATACTCACCGCCAATCTGGTAGATAGCCTGAATGCCCGCATTAAACCCATTGATGGCAATCGGCTGGTTGCCAGACGTCGTGCTGGGCCGTACCCACAACTCAATGCCAAAATTATCCAACGCCGTGCCCCAGAGCGAGCCGTTGGCGGTGTCGTATCGCCCATTGCCCGCGAAGTTACCGGACAACGTGCTGAGCGTGTTGCCCGCGGGAACGTTGGCGGAGTAGAGCGCGCCGTTGATCTGGAGTGACATGTCGGAAGATCCGACAGAATCATCCAGCGGACCAGTAATGGGGTTGCCGGCGCTGGCACCACCCTCCTCGAACAAATACTGATGCGTGACCGTGATGGTCGCCTGCGCGGTGAGGCTGGTCAGCGCGACGGTGGCGACGGCGAGCAGACTGAGTTTGGCGAATGTCTTCATGGTTTGTGTCTCCCGTTGTTCTCGCTCCGACATATCCTGAACACTCACACGAGCGCTCGCAACTGTCGGATTGATTTCACGGGCAGATTAGACTATTGCTTGCCTTGTGGGAATGTCTGGCACGGTCAATCGCATATCCGATTCTGACAAGCCCGGTGCGCGCGCACTGCTGCGGTCGTGGGCCGCGAGCCGGGCGTTTTGCCGAAATCCGTTCGCCTTGAAGGTTGTGGATGCGGTGTTGGGGGCGAACTTCCTGATGGCGCGGCGGAGTTCGCCGGTGCCGTTGCTGCTCGTTTGCTACGAAGGCGAGGCGCGGGTGCGGGAGACGACCGATGATCCCGGTTGGGTGCTCGGCCCCGGGCAGGCGGTGTTTGTGTCCACCGGCAACGCGATTGAATACGCGTCGTACAACGGTTCGCGGTTTGGCCACTTCGGCGTCGAATGGTTGCGCGCGGATTGCGCGCCCCAGCCGCCCGGCAAAGGTGTCCTGCGCCGGA
>CAZJCX010000174.1:3119-7319 GCA_964544425.1 uncultured Verrucomicrobiota bacterium | reverse complement strand
CATCACGAAGGCCGCCGGCAGTTTCCTGCAAGCCGCGTTGTTCACCGCGATCAGCCCGGCTTGGAGCACGGATCATTACGGCTCCATTAATCTGACCGACAACCACCACTCACCCCCAGGACCATCATGAAATCAATCGCTCTGATCACTCTTGTTTGCGCGGGCCTCGCCCCAGCTCAGGCCGCGGACAGCAAACTCACCGAACTGACCCCGGTCGCCGCCGAGTACGGCATGGTCAAGGATCCAATGGGCCTGAGCCATGTGGAAGGTCCCGGCCAGCAGGACTTGGGATCGTTTGGCGCGCACTTTGCGTTCTTCTGGAGTGACAACCGCAAGATCGTCAAAGCGATCCCCACCGGCTTTCAATTCAAGGAAGGCGAGAGCTACAGCAGCAAGCTCGAAAACGTCTTCGCGGTGGCCGGCGACTTCGTCACTGGCGTCGGGCTGTGGGTGCGTTGCCGCAATATGTATCACAGGATCGAATATGAAGTGCCCGCCGGCGCGACGCGGTTCACCGGCACGTTGCTGGCCAGTGACGACGCGCGGGGGTACGTGTTTCACAGCAATCCGATGAATCAGGAATTCTCTTTCCGCGTGGCGGCGGATGAGAAGGAAGTCTTTGCCCTCGACAAGCAGCGGCTCCAAGTCAACGCCGGTGGCGGCGAGAAACTGGCCGAGCTCGACTTCGCGATTCCTGCCGGCACGAAGCGGCTCCGTTTCCAACTGACCGCCTCGGCGTGGGGCGACGGCAATAACAACATCGAATTAGTCGTCCACGACGGCCGATTTGTCACGGCGCCCTGACTAACCGGAGCTTGTCGGCCGCGCGCGAGGATGCTAGGGAAATGACCATGAGACTTCCTTTGATGCTGCTTGGGTTGCTGCTGGTGGCGTGGCCGGTGTGGAGCGCAGAGAAACCGGACAATGAGAAGACGGGCGGGACTTCGTTTCGCGGGTATGAGGGCGAGCAGGATTGGCCGACGGGGAAGGGGGCGCAGGTCTTGCGGGAATACAGCGTGCCGATTTATCTGGGCGTGCCGGACAAACGGTTCAGGGTGCTCGGGCGCATCGTGGACGACCGCAACGATGGCGTCGAAGTGGTGGGGAAGGAGTTGGGCGGGTTCTTCACCGGCGAGCGGAAAAAGCTGCGGAACATCGCCAATCAAGCGCGGCTCAACGGCGCGGAAGCCGTGGTGATCACCGACCACCCGGACGTGGTGCGCGCGCTGGGCGTGTCGGACCGGGAACTGAAAAAGACGTCGCCGCTCGGCAAGGATCGCCGTCGTGCGGTGCTGGCCGTGAAGTTCGGATTGTTCTGACCGTCCGCGCGTGTATAATGCCGGCATGAGGGCGGCGGCAAAGGCGTTTGTGATCGGCGATCCGGTGATTTATCGGAAGGCCAAAGCCTCACCCCATCCGGGGCCGCGGGCGACCGACATCCGGCCCAGCGAACAGGGAGAGGACTATCTCTACGAGGTGGACAAGTTCTGGACAGTGCGCGCCGTGTCGCCGGACGGTCACATCGAATGCATTACTCGCAAAGGCAAAGTCCACTCCATCCGGCCCGACGATGCGAACTTGCGGAAGGCGAATTGGTTCGAGCGATGGTGGTACCGGGAACGATTTCCCACGTTGGATGCGCCGCCCGTGTGAAGCCGGTCACTGGCACCATTTGCCCCAACGCATGCTCAAGTCGGATTTCGCGATGCTCATATACATGGCCGGGTCGGTGGGCGTGAAGGTTTGCCGCAGGCCGAGCCATTGATAAATCGGCGCTTTGGTCACGTAGGTGAGCAGCCAGCAATCCGGGCGTTCTTCGATCCGGCTCGGCTGTGCCCAGTACACTTTCCCCAACTGCGGCCGCTCCCGAAAATGCAGGTCGGCGATCTCCCGGATTTCGCGGAGCACATGTGTCGGTGACGGATTCGTGACCGGCTGCGCAACGTGCAGGGCCGGTGGTTCATTGGCGTAGCCGACCACCCGGCCAAAGGTCGGCGTCAACAACACGATCACGAAGTACACAAACCCCGCCCCCGCCATCGCGATCACACCGCGCCCGAGGATCCGTTTTGAGTCGGCAGTCACGGCGGCCATGGTAGCATGGCGGGCGTATGAAAACAGTTTCCCGCTGTGGCTGGCCCGGTAACGATGCGTTGATGATCGCCTATCACGACACGGAATGGGGCGTGCCGCTGCACGACGACCGCAAACATTACGAATTTCTCGTGCTCGACGCCGCGCAAGCCGGGCTGAGTTGGCGGACGGTCTTGCACAAGCGCGAGAACTACCGGCGCGCATTCGACGGATTCGACCCGGTCAAGGTGGCCCGGTACGGCGCGCGGGATGTGCGACGCCTCTTGCAGAATGCCGGCATCATCCGCAACCGGCTCAAGATCGAATCCGCCATCACCAACGCCCGGCAGTTCCTCGCCGTCCAAGAACAGTTTGGCTCGTTCGATGAGTACATCTGGCAATTCGTCGGCGGAAAACCCATCGTCCATCGCTGGCGCACCCTGCAACAGCTACCGGCCCGCTCAGCGGAATCGGACGCGATGAGCAAAGACCTGAAACAGCGCGGCTTCAAATTCGTCGGCTCCACCATCTGCTACGCCTACATGCAGGCAGCGGGACTGGTGAATGACCACATCACGACCTGCTTCCGCCACCGCGCCGTCCAAACATGGCCCGCCGAGGATTAGCCACAGATGCACACGGATGGTCACGGATTTGATGGTCAACGCTGTCATCCTGAGCATGTCGAAGGATCTCACGCAACTCGAGTGTAAATACTGGCACCTTCGCCTTGGTAGCTCTCGAAGACGTGCTCAAAAAGGGCGGAGCACTTGCCTTGAAACAAATCCTTGGAGTAGGCGCGGGGGAGGCCGGTATCCAATTCGTCCTCGATGGCGAGACGGACTTGCGCGCGGGCTTGGGTGTGATTGCGCCATTCCAGCACGAGGATGCCCTTGAGTCGCTCCAAGAGTTGCCGGGCGACTTTCTTCACTTCTTCGCGTTCCTCCGGTGAGAGATCGGGGCCGGGACGTGTGAGGATGTCGAACACCGTCAATTCCTCTTCCGCCAGATGTTCGCGGACGTGACGCTCTTGCTCGACTGACAGGCTTTGGGCGAACTGCAACAGGTCTTCGAGGGTTTGCTCAATGTTACGGCTGCCGTTGTTGTACGCCTCGATTATTGTGCTCGTCGCGGACGCTTTGGTTCTTTGCTCCAATCCACGTTCATCTCTTCGCGGATGAACTGTGCGAATGGCGCAATCTCCTGTTTCACGGACGCGCTTTCTAAGGCATCCAGATATTGTTTTCGTCGTTCCGTTCGAATGATCGTCCACGGATAGCGACCCGATGCCATCATGACGTTCATGAAGAACCGGGCCACGCGCCCGTTCCCGTCGAAGTAAGGGTGGATGAATCCAAAGAGGAAATGTCCCAGCACCGCGCGCACGATCGGCTCGGATTCGCGCTGCAACTGTTCAAACAATGCGACCATCGCGTCGGTGACAGCCTCCCATGGTGGAGGTGAGTGACGCGAAGTTCGAATGAGCACGCGCCCGTTTCGATGACCCGCCAATCGGTACGCCTCCAGCAGCCCGGCTTGTACCGACGGACTGAACAAAGCCCGGTACCAGTCTTGGTATTCACTCTTAACGACCGCGGCGGCATCCTTCCCCTCAAGCACGCGGCGGACGCTCTCCTTCACCAACTTAAACGCTTCGAAGTAACCCTTAGCCGCCATGGCGGCGATCTGCTCTTGATCTTGAAGGTTCAAGTCTGGATTCCACTGTCCCTTTCTGATTTTCTCAATCAACTCGTGCGTCACCCGGTAGCCTTCGATGGAAAGCGAATTGTAGGCATCGTGTTCGTAAACATCTTCGACGTGCTGCAAGTAAGCCTCATTGCCGGTAAATTTTGCGGCCTTGTAGTTCTTGAAAACCTCCAGCACTGGCCCGCGCATCGTCCGAAACATCGCCTCGACTCGGCCCGCATAAGGCGAGATCAGTCGTGTCGTTCCCACAAAGACCGGAGCCGTCTCCGTAAACGGATTTTCGGGTTGGCAGTCGATCCCCGCCGCCACCGCGCTCCTGGCAATCTGCTGCGCGCGCTCTTCGTCACCGAGCGCCTGATGCGCACCGGCAACTCGTCCGGCCACGGCAGCGCCCCGGGAACGACCGACTTCTCGTACGCT
>CAZJCX010000174.1:0-3077 GCA_964544425.1 uncultured Verrucomicrobiota bacterium | reverse complement strand
GAGAGTAATGCAATTTGCGCATCCATTCTTCGCGACTGAAAAAATGACGCCGGCATCCGGCTGAGCGCCTGCGCCAGCGGCATCACGCGCAGATCGTTCACGACTTCCACCCGACGCGGCAGATTCTTCGGGTCTTCATACATCAACAGCGACGTGTCATGCGGCAATTCCAGCATCGTCTTGCCCGCGTGCGCCCAGACCAGCACCCGCGCCTTGGGCCAGGACTACACTCTTTCCCTATTGACGCGGGATCACGTTTGAGCCGACATGCACATCCACGGACGGAGCAGCCGCCAGGCAATAGTTGTTGCCGAAACGTTCGCCCAAATAAACGGACACAAAATCCCAAAACGTCGCATACCACACGGTACTCTCGCCACGCTGCTGCGTCGGTTGCGCCAATAGATACCAACCCTTGCAGATGTCCTGTAGATAGCCGCGCTTGAGCAACAGTTCCCGGTCCGGGCGTCGTAACGAGGCAGACTTCACCACTTCCTTGCGCGCGCTCTTCTGCGCCCGCTCAAGGGCGTCTGCTAACCGGGTTTGCATCCTGTCGGCCATACGGAATTTCCAACTGTGTTATTGTGCTTACTTCAACTGTGTTATTGTGTCGAGTGCCAACTGTGTTATTGTGCTGATTTCTGCTCCCCTCTCGCCGCGCACGAACCTACAATCCGTTATCTACAAGTCGTGACAACAACGACTTGCGACGCTTGTGGTCCAAAATCGGTAGCTGAGAACACTGCGCTTTTGAACTGTGTTTTCATGCGCCTTCCGTCTCTACTTTCACTCCTCTCCCACTAGGAGAGGACGGGTGAGGGAACGCCGCGTTTGCTGGTCTTCGGTGTAGGCGTGGGACATGGCTCAAAGCAGGTCCATCTGCTTCTGGGGCGGGATTGGGAAGGTCCTTAGTGTAGTGGACGGGGGGAAATTCTCTCAAGCTCGAAGGTGGGGTTGGCAATTTTCATTTTGACGGTGGTAGGGACTGCCGGTAGAAGGGAGGCACTATGAAAAACCTAATTCGATGTTTGATGGTGGTGGTGGTGGTGGCGGGTGGTGTGGCGGTGGCGCAGGATGCGAATGATCCGTTGGCGCCGCACGCGCCGGGGATTTATTACTTCACGGAGGCAGGTGGGCAGCGGCAGATGACGAAGATTGCGCCGGATAGTTTTTCGAAGACGAAGGGCGGGTTTGCGTTCTTCGGCGGGTTCGGGGAGGAGACCAAGCAGAAGGCGGTGGTCGCGGGGGCGCATGCGGAGTTGCAGATCGCCGAGGCGCGGCCGGTATTTTATTTTTACATCAGCGCGGCGGCGGGCGGGTTGGGGGAAGAAGCGGCGGTGACGCCCGACGATTTCGCGTTGTCGGAAATGCAGATCAAGAAAGAAAAGAATGAGCGGCGGCTGACCATCGGCAAGGTCGGGGTGTACAGCGGGGCGAAGATGGGAGCCGACAAGAAGGCGGTGCGCCAGTTTGCGGTGGAGAAGGCGGGCGAGGGGATTTACAAGGTGTCGGTGACGCAGGATTTGAAGCCCGGTGAGTATTGTTTCTTCCGGCCGATCGCGGGGCAGGGGACGTTTTTCCCGTTTGGGGTGCAGGGCGCGGCGAAATAGGGGACGGTTCACTCTCGCAGGCCGGGCGCAAGCCCGGCCTGTTTTTTTCTTCCCAAGCGTGGCCGGCATCGGGTAGGTTCCGCCGCAGTCACCCCGATTGAAAGAAAAAGGAGAAGTGTCCTCTATGACAGCTTCGTTGAATCGAGCAGTGCGTCGGATCACCCAAGGCAAGCCCCGCCGGCAGTTATTGTTCACGGGAGCGTTGTGTCTCGTGACGTTGCTGGCGGCGCATTGGGCGCGGGCGCAGGATGCGGTGCGGGAGACGGCGTTGTCGGTCGCCGGGCATGTGCCGAAGTCGTTTGAGTTCTTTTCGTTCATGACGAGCAGCGACTATTCGGCTGTCGAGAAGGTGGCGTTGTGGATCGTGTTGGGCGTGGCGTTTGCCGGGTTGGGGTACGCGTTGCTGTTGGTCAAGCAGGTGCGCGAGGCGGACCAAGGGACGCCGAAGATGCAGAAGGTGGCGGAGGCGGTGCGGGCGGGGGCGAATGCGTACTTGGCGCAGCAGTTCAAGAAGATCGTGGTGTTGATCGGGGTGTTGACGGTGGCGCTGTACCTGACAGCGATGAACGCGTCGGCGCCGGTGGCGTTGGGCCGGGCGGGGGCGTTCTTGATGGGGTCGCTGTTCAGCTTCGCGGTCGGGTTTGTCGGGATGCGGTTTGCGACGCTCGGCAATCTCCGCGTGGCGGCGGCGGCGCGGAATTCGTTCGGCGGCGCGTTGCAGGTGGGCTACCGGACGGGGACGATCACCGGGATGTTGACGGACGGGCTGGGGCTGCTGGGCGGGACATTGATTTTCATGGCGTACGGCGAGAAGGCGTATGAAGTCCTCCTCGGCTTCGGTTTTGGCGGCACGCTGATCGCCTTGTTCATGCGGGTGGGCGGCGGCATTTACACGAAGGCGGCGGATGTGGGCGCGGACTTGGTCGGGAAAGTGGAGAAGGACATTCCCGAAGACGACCCGCGCAACGCGGCGACCATCGCGGACAACGTCGGCGACAACGTCGGGGATTGCGCCGGTATGGCGGCGGATATTTTCGAGAGCTACGAAGTGACGATCGTGGCCGCGATGATTCTCGGCTACGCGTCGTTCGGTCACAAGGGCGTGATCTTCCCGTTGCTGGTGCGCGCCATCGGCGTCATTGGCTCGATCATCAGCACGTACAGCGTGCGGGCGAAGGAAGGCGATTCCGGGGATGCGGCGTTGGCATCGGTGCATCGCGGGTTCTTGATCGGCTCGGTGATCAGCGTGGCCGGATTTTTCGCGATCGGGTTGTTCTACCTGAAATTCGACGCGGCGTACCTGCTGCAATATCCTCAGTCCGTGGCGGGTTTCCCGGGCGGCGTCAACGCGCTGCCGACGTGGGCGAACTTGGGGATGGCCGGCTTGGATTTGCGGCCGGCGTGGACGTGCTTGATCGGCGTGGTCCTGGCGGTGGCGTTGAACAAATGCACGAGTTATTTCACGCA
>CAZJCX010000173.1:0-7482 GCA_964544425.1 uncultured Verrucomicrobiota bacterium | reverse complement strand
AAGACGATTGATCCGGTGCTGCGTCCGTCGCAGTTTCGGAGCACGCCGCCGGTGAAGGTGATCGTGCTCGATCCCGGTCATGGCGGCGCGGATCGCGGGACCCGCAGCGGGACCGCCCGCAATGAGAAGGAGTTCACGCTCGACGTGGCGAAACGGGTCGAGCAACGACTGAGCGGCAGCGGAGCGAAGGTGTACCTGACGCGGCGCGGCGATGCGACGTTGTCCTTGGAGGCGCGCAACCGGTACGCGGCGGATCGGCGGGCGGATTTGTTCGTCAGCATCCATTTCAACGCCGCCGTCAGCGCGGCCCGCGGAATCGAGACATTTTGCCTGCCGCCCGTCGGAGCCAGTGCCACGGCCAGTGACCGGATCCGTTCCAGTGACCGGCAACGGCGGACGGCCAACCGGTTCGATGCCGAGAATGTCTTCCTCGCGCATCGGATTCAAAAATCTTTGGTGCAGGCGACCGGGGCCGCCGACCGGGGGGTGCGGCGCGCGCGGTTCCAGGTGTTGCGGGATGCGACGTATCCGGCCGTGCTGGTGGAGTGCGGATTCTTGTCGAACACTACGGAAGCGAAGCGGATTTACTCGCCAACTTACCGGGAGACGTTGGCGAAGGCGATTGCCGACGCGATCTTGGCGTACAAGCAGCGCACGGAGTAGCGATGTTTCTCAACCGGCATGATGCGGGCAAACAGCTCGGCGCGGCACTGGCGCAACGGCCGCTGGCGCGGCCCATCATCTTGGGTTTACCGCGCGGCGGCGTCGTGGTGGCGGCCGCGGTCGCGCGGGCGGTCGAGGGTGAACTCGATGTTGTGTTGGTGAAGAAGTTGCGCGCGCCCGGCAATCCCGAACTGGCCGTCGGCGCGTTGGCGGAAGACGGCCGGTATGTGTTGAACAACGTACCGATGCATGCGGATCATCTCGCCACCGAGCGGGCGGCGCGGTTGGCCGAGCTGGAAGAGCAACGCCAGCTTTACCGGGCCGTGAAGCCACGCTTGAACGTCACCGGCCGCGACGTGGTGGTGGTGGATGATGGGCTGGCGACCGGAGCCACGATGGCCGCGGCCGTGCAGACGACGGCTTTGTTGCGGCCGGCGCAGCTATGGGTGGCGGCGCCGGTCGGACCGCTGGAGACGGTGGAGCAGTTTCTGGAACTCGACGCGGTGACCGACGTGGTTTGTCTGCTGACGCCCGTTGAGTTCGAGGGCGTGGGCCAGTTTTATTCCGATTTCGGACAGGTCAGCGACGCCGAGGTGGTGGCGATTTTGAAGGAGCGGCCGTGACGGTGGTCGTGACCGGTGCGAGTCGCGGCCTTGGGGCGGCCGTGGCCGCGGCGCTGCGGGCGACCTGCGCGGATGTCGTTCCGGCGTCGCGGAGCGCGGGATGTGATGTGAGCCGCGAAGCGGATGTGGAGCGACTCTTTGCCGGGCTGCGGCGGCTCGATGTGCTCGTGAATAATGCCGGCGTGCTGACCCCGCGCAAACCACTCGTCGCGGTCACGGCGGCGGAATGGGATGAGACGCTGGCGGTGAACTTGCGTGGGGCGTTTCTCTGCATGCGCGCGGCGTTGCGGATCATGCTCCCGCAGCGGAGCGGGCTGATTATCAACTTGTCGTCGGGCGTGGGCCAGCGCGCGGCGCCGACGTGGGGGCCGTATGCGGTCAGCAAGTGGGGCGTGGAAGGATTGACGAAGTTGGCGGCGGAAGAAGTCCGGGAGGCGGGCATCAGGGTGATTGCGGTGAACCCCGGTGGGACGCGGACGGCGATGCGCGCGGCGGCATACCCGAGCGAGGATCCGCAGCGGTTGAAGACGCCCGAGCAGTTTGCGGCGTTTCTGCTGCCGATCATCACCGGGCAGCGGCCGGTCGCGACGGGGGAGTCGGTGGACTACGTCGAGGCGCGTTGACGGGTCGTTGGGCGGCATGGTAGCGTCTCGGCCACTTTTCCGGCATGGACTACAAGCACACGCTGAATTTGCCGCAGACGGAGTTCCCGATGAAGGCCAGTTTGCCGCAGCGGGAGCCGGCGCAATTGGCGCGGTGGACGCAGGATAAAATCTACGAGCGGATTCTGGCCGCGCGCAAAGACGCGCCCTTGTTTGTGCTGCACGACGGGCCACCATTCGCCAATGGCGATGTCCACATCGGCACGGCGCTAAACAAAATCCTCAAGGACGTGATCGTCAAGTACAAGACGATGCGCGGCTACCGGGCGCCGTACGTGCCGGGGTGGGATTGTCACGGGCAGCCGATCGAGTTCAAGGTGAAGAAGGAACTCGGCGAGGCGGCGCGGACGATGTCGCAGGCGGAGTTGCGGAAACATTGCCGGGCGTACGCGGAGAAGTACATCGGGATTCAACGCCGGCAGTTTCAACGGCTCGGTGTGTTCGGCGAGTGGGAGAATCCGTACCTAACAATGGCGCCGGAGTACGAGGCGGAGATCATCGGGGCGCTGGCGGACATGGTGGGCGACGGGTTTATTTACCGGGGTAAGAAGCCGGTGCATTGGTGTCCGACGTGCCGGACGGCGTTGGCGGAGGCGGAGGTGGAGCACGCGGACCACACGTCGCATTCGATTTACGTGAAATTCCCGGTGGCGGGCCGCGTGCGGGAGTTTGCGGTGATTTGGACAACGACCCCGTGGACGTTGCCAGCGAATCTGGCGATCGCGGTGAAGCCGGAATTCCTGTACGTGCGCGCCCAAACGCCGACCGGCGAAGTGTGGATCGTGGCGGATGGTTTGCTGGCAGCGGTGGCGCAGGCGACCGGGCAGCAGTTCACCGTGATCGAGAAGCTGACCGGGGCGCAGTTGGTCGGCGTGGTGGCGCGGCATCCGTTCGCGGAGCGCGATTCGCCGCTAATCGCGTCGCCGCACGTCACGCTGGAGCAGGGCACCGGCCTGGTCCACACGGCGCCCGGTCATGGTGCGGAAGACTTTGAGATCGGGCAACAGGTCGGGTTGGACGTGTTGGCGCCGGTGGATGATGGCGGGGTGTTCACGACGGAGGCCGGGCGGTTTGCCGGACAGTTCGTGTTCAAGGCGAACAAGGCGATCACGGAACATCTGCGGACGACCGGGGCGTTGGCGGCGGAGGGGACTGTGGCGCATTCGTATCCGCATTGCTGGCGGTGCAAAACCCCGGTGATCTTCCGCGCGGTGGAGCAATGGTTCATCGCGCTCGACCGGGCCGGGCTGCGGCAGAATGCGCTGGCGGAGATTCCCCAAGTGAATTGGGTGCCGCCGTGGGGACAGAACCGGATCAGCGGGACGCTGGCGCAGCGACCGGACTGGTGCATCTCCCGGCAACGGGCGTGGGGCGTGCCGTTGCCATTTTTGTTGTGCCGCGATTGCGGTAAGCCGCTGCTCGACAAGACGCTGATCCTGAAATTCCGGGAACGCGTGGTGACGGAGGGCGTGGATATTTGGTTTGAGCGGAGCGTGCCGGAGTTGTTCGGCGATGTGCAATGTCCGGCGTGCGGCTCGGCGAATCTGGAAAAATGCCCGGACATCGTGGATGTGTGGCTCGAATCGGGCGTGAGCCATCGCGCGGTGCTGCGGACGCGCGCGGCGTTGCGGTTTCCGGCGGATGTGTATCTCGAAGGCAGCGACCAGCATCGCGGGTGGTTCCAGTCGTCGTTGATGACGGCGCTGGCGACGGCCAAACGCGCGCCGTTTCAGACGGTGGTCACGCACGGGTTCCTGCTCGACGTGGACAAGCGGAAAATCTCGAAGTCGTCCAGCAAACCGGCCAACGCCGAGGATTACGTCAACAAACTCGGCGCGGACATTTTGCGGTTGTGGATCACGTCGGAGAATTATCAGGGCGACATCCCGGTCTCGGACGAAATATTTGAGCGGGTCGGCGAGACGTACCGGAAGATTCGCAACACGTTCCGCATCCTGCTGGCAAACCTGCACGATTTCGACGGGCGACCGGTGGGGGAGCCGCAGGAGATTGACCGCTGGATTTTGTCGCGGTTGCAGGGGTTGGTGACGGAGGTGACGGCGGCGTACGAGACGTTCGAGTTTCACCGGGTGTACCGGCTGGTGAACGATTTTTGCGCGGTGGAAATCTCGTCCTTTTACGTTGACGTGACCAAAGACCTGCTGTACACGTTTGCGCCCAATTCGCCGGCCCGGCGGTCGGCGCAGGCGGCGATGCGGGAGATTGCGGCGACGTTGGCGAAGTTGCTCGCGCCGATCATGCCGTTCACGGCGGAGGAAGTGTGGCAGCACCTGCCGGGGCACGAGGCGGACTCGATCCACCTGGCCGCGTTCCCGGTGGCCGACGGAGCGCGGCGCGCGGAAGCGTTGGAGAGCCGGTGGCAGCAGTTGCTGGTGGTGCGGACGCAGGTGGCCGCCGAGTTGGAAAAAGCCCGGCAAGCCGGGTTGATCGGCAAATCGTTGGAGGCGCAAGTAACGGTGGCGCCGGATAGCGCGGTGAGCCGCGAGTTGCTGGCGCATGCGGGCGCGGGGTTGCTGGAAATGATGTTGATTGTGTCGCAGGTCACGATTGGACCGGCGACAGGCAGCGGTTGGCAGATCAGTGTCAACAAGGCGGCGGGCGCCAAGTGCCCGCGTTGTTGGCGGTGGCAGGCCGATGTGGGGTCACACGCGACGCATCCCGAATTGTGCGGGCGGTGCGCAGGCGTGATGACGGAATTGGCAGCAGGAAGCGTTGGGAACCCATGAAGAAGGCAAAAAAAGTGGTCAAGAAAGCAAAGGCGCCCGTCAAGGTGTCCGCCAAGAAAACCAAGGCCGCCCCGAAGTTGAAGCCCGCCCGGGACACCAAGCCGGTGCGGGAAGTGGAGCCGGTCGAAGATACACGGCCGCCGCGGACGTTGAAGCTGGGCAAGGAAGACGCGGCGAAGTACAAGAAGCTTCTGCTTGATTTGCGCGATCATCTGATTGACGGCGTGAACTTCCTCGCCACTGATAATCTGAAGCGTTCCAACAAGGAGGCGTCCGGGGAGTTGAGCGGGTACAGCCTGCACATGGCCGACGCCGGCACGGATAATTTCGACCGCGAGTTTGCCCTGAGCCTTGTCTCCAACGAGCAGGAAGGTCTCTACGAAATCGAAGAAGCGCTCAAACGTCTCGAAGCCGGCACCTACGGCGTGTGCGAGATGTGCGAGAAGTTGATCATGAAAGAGCGCTTGGAAGCGGTGCCGTTCGCGCGGCGGTGCATTCAATGCCAATCCGCGTTCGAGAAAGACCGCCGGTACGTCCCGCGGCAAGGGCCGATGTTCACCGAATCCGCCGAAGACGGCGACGGTGACGAAGCCGACTCCGAGGATTGAGCGGTGCGTTGGGTCGTCTGGATTGCCGCCGCGATCACTGCCCTCGATCAACTGACCAAACTGCTCGTTGCCCGGTGCCTCGGCGAAGCTGAAGCGCGCGTGGTGATTCCGGATTTTTTCCATCTTGTCCACTGGCGCAACACCGGTGCGGCGTGGGGGATGTTTCAAGGCTGGAACTGGGTGCTGGCCGTCATCTCCGTCATCACGGTCATCGCCCTGTATTTCTTCCGGCACACGCTCCAGCTTGAAAAACCGGCTGCCCGGATCGCGCTCGGCCTGATCACCGGCGGCATCATCGGCAACTTGATTGACCGCGTGCGCGTAGGGTCGGTGATTGATTTCTTGGATTTCCACATCGCCGGCCGGCACTGGCCGGCGTTCAACGTGGCCGACAGCGCGATCTGTTGCGGCGTGGCGCTCTACATCATCGTGACGTGGCGCAGCGAGCCGTCGTCCGCTACATCGAATACGTGATCCGCCGGCGGTTCTCGAAGCGGACGAGGGAGTGGCAGCCGAAACTTTTCAGGCGGTGTTCAACTTCGGCGAATTGCGTGCAGAGGTGCGTCGGGGTGTGGGCGTCGGAATTGACGAGCAGCGGGATGTCGAGCGCGACGGCTTGCTGGATGATGTCGTAACTCGGATACGGCTCGCGCGTGCGCAGGTCGGAATGCCGGTAGCCGGACGTGTTGATTTCCATGGCGAGGCCGGCCCGGGCGATTTCTTGCAGCGTCGCCGTGATGGCCGCGCGTTCCGACTCGCCGTGCGGGGTGCCGCAGCGTTTCGCGACATCGAAGTGCGCGACAACGTCAACCAGACCACTGCGCGCCATCTTGCGGATTTGCTCGAAGTATTTTTCGTAGAGCGCATGGACGTCGCCGCGGTAGTTCCGCGGCCACGACGGGAAACAGCAGTCGGGATCGAGGTAGTGAACGGAGCCGATGACGTAATCCCAGGGATGATCGGCGAGAAGTTTCTCGTTGAACGATTCCACGCCTTCGACGAAATCGAGTTCGATGCCGAGACGGACGGCGAGGTCGCCCCGGTAATGGTCGCGCAGCTTGTGAATGTCGGCGACGTAGTCGGTGAGTTCGTCGGGATCCATGCGGACGTTCGACCCCATCCCGTTGGGGAGCGGGCTGTGGTCGGAAAATCCGATTTCCGACAAGCCGAGATGCAGTGCCTGTTCGGCGTACGCCTCGAGCGGGCCGTCCGCGTGCTTGCAGCGGGGCGTGTGCATGTGGTAGTCGCCGAGGATGGGCATGGGGCGTGACGATAGCGAAGCGATTGCAGATTGCAAAGCGGCAAAGTTTGCCTACTATCGCGCGCCATGATCGAGACCCCGGTCACCTTTGAATGTCGCGGCCAGCAGATTGTGGGCATGTTGCATCTGCCCGCCGGTCGGAAACGCGTACCGGGCGTCTTGCTGCTTCACGGGTTCACCGGAACGAAAGTGGAATCGCACCGGATGTTTGTGAAGCTGTCGCGCACGCTCGCGCACAAGGGGATGGCGAGTCTGCGGTTTGATTTTCGCGGTTCGGGCGACAGCGCCGGTAATTCCGAAGACCTCACGATCCGGTCGGAAGTCGCCGACTCATTGGAAGCGATCAAGTTCATGGCGCGCCACAAGCGGATCAACTCCCGCCGGCTGGGGTTGGTCGGGTTGAGCCTCGGCGGCGCGGTGGCGTCGTATGTGGCGGGGCGGGAGCGGAAGCGGTTTGCCGCGCTGGTGTTGTGGGCGCCGGTGGCCGAAGGGGCCGGAATTCTTGATACCTTGTCCACCCCGGAAGCGGTAGTCTCACTGGCGCAGACCGGGCTGACCGATCATGATGGCAATTTGGTGGGGATGGCGTTCGTGCGGCAATTTGCCGAGATGAAACCGCTCCGCGAAGCCGCCAAGAGCCATTGTCCGGTGCTGCTCATCCACGGCGCGCACGACCAGACCGTGCCGGCAACGCACAGCGACATGTACGAGCGCGCGCTGAGCAGCCCCCGCCGCGCCGTGAAGAAGATCATCATTTCGGGCGCCGACCACACCTTCAACAAAGCGATCTGGGAACGGCGCGTCCTCGAAGAAACCGTGGCGTGGCTGACTGCGACCCTCTGAGCCGGAACGATGCCGTTGCTGGCCGGCTGCAAGGTGTCGAAACCGTGACGCCCAAGGAAGTTCCCGATCGCGACA
>CAZJCX010000172.1:1414-7498 GCA_964544425.1 uncultured Verrucomicrobiota bacterium | reverse complement strand
CGTGCACGGCTTTCACTCGCACCTCCACGATCGGGCGGCGCTCGCGAAGGATGTGGCGGTGTACTACGGCATGACCAGCCTGCTCGACAAGTATGTCGGCGTGATCCTCGACCGGCTGGCGGCGCTGGGTCTGGCGGATAACACGGTCGTGGTTTTCACGTCCGACCACGGTCATCTCTACGGACACCACGGGCTGATCGCGAAAGGGCCGTTCCATTACGAAGACCTGTTGCGGGTGCCGTTTCTGGCGCGTTGGCCGGGGCACATTCCCGCCGGCCGGCAGTCGGCGGCGTTGCAGTCGCTGGTGGATTTGCCCGCGACGTTTCTCGCGCTGGCCGGGCAACCGGTCCCACGACGGATGACGGGACGCGACCAACGTCCGGTCTGGTTGGGGCAGGCCGACCGGGTGCGCGACCACGTCCTCGTGGAAAACCGGCACCAACCCACCACAATCCACATGAAGACCTACGTGGACGAGCGGTACAAGCTGACGGTGTATCTCAACCAGCCGTATGGTGAGTTGTTCGACTTGCGCGATGATCCCGGTGAGTTTCAGAATCGCTGGAGCGACCCGCGCTACCGGGAATTGCGGGCGGAGTTGACGACCAAGTTGCTCTTCGCCGAGATGGCCAAGGAGCCGCTGCCGATGCCGCGCGTCGCCGGGGCGTGATTACCCGGCGCAGAGGTGCTGGCGGATGTAATCGAAACTCTGGCGGAGCGAATCGAACGGGTCGCCGGGGCAGGCGTCTTGTTCGACGATGAACCATTCGCACCCGGCCTCGTCGGCCGCGCGGATGATGGCCGGCCAGTCGAGATTACCGGCGCCGATTTCGCAGAAGGTGATTTTGTTGTCGGCGGTGATGGCGAAGTCTTTCAAATGCAGCAGGGGCAACCGGCCTTTCAATCGCCGGCACCAGTCCACGGGATTGCCGCCGCCGTATTGGACCCAGTAGGTGTCAATCTCACCACGGACGTACCGGGGATCGGTTTCCGCGTAGATGACTTCCAGTGCGGTGCGGCCGCCCACCCGGCGGAACTCGATGTGATGGTTGTGATAGCTCAGGGTCAGGCCAGCTTCGCTGAGAACTTTCCCGGCGGTATTGAGTTGGGCGGCGAGTTTTTTGACGGCGTCGAGCGAGCTGAAATCAATGCCGCCCGGATACGGATACGCGGTGTGGCGACAACCGAGAGTTTTTAGTTTCGCGACGACTTCGGGAGTTTCTTCGAGAATCGTTTTGCTGTTCTCGTGCGTGGCGCAGATGGTCAGTCCCTCGTCGCGGCAGAAGCCGGCGAGGTCGGCGGGTGGGATGGGGCCGAGGCCGCTGGCTTGGACGGCGGGGTAGCCGATGGCGCGGATTTTTTTCAGGCTGGCGGCAATGTCGGCCGGGGTTTTGCAGAATTCGCGGACGGTGTAGAGTTGGGCGGCGACTTGGGAAAGTTTCATGGGAGTGGCGGGGACGTTACCGCAGCCGTTTCGCGAAGTACAAGCTTCCACCGCGCCGGGGATTTCAGTACAAGTGCCGGCATGTTGCATTTTGCGAAAGCCGCGCGGTCTGGCGAGTGGTGGAAGGATCGCGTGATCTGCGGGGACAGCCGGGAGGTGTTGCAGGCGTTGCCGGCGGGCAGCGTGCATCTGGCCATCACGTCGCCGCCGTACAATGTCGGGTTGGAGTACGACGGGCACAATGATTCCATGAGCTACGAGGAATATCTGGCGTGGCTGTTGCCGATTTGGGCGGAACTGCACCGGGTGCTGGTGTCGGGCGGGCGGTTCGCGTTGAACATCTGCCCGACGAGTATCAAGGATTTCAAGCCGGTGCATTACGACATGGCCCGGCAACTGCGCGAGTTGGGGTTCCTCATGCGGACGGAAATCGTCTGGTACAAACAGACGATGCGGCGGCGCACGGCTTGGGGTTCGTTCCGCCGGCCGAGCAACCCGCACATCATCCCCAGTTGGGAGTACGTGCTCGTCTTCTCGAAAGATTCGTGGTCGCTGCCGGGAGCCAAGGAGGACAGCGACATCACCAGCGAGGAATTCATCAAGTTCAGTGACGGTTTTTGGCACATCCACCCGGAGACGGCCGGGCGGCAACCGTTCCTGAAAAGCCTCTACAAGCCGCGCCGCAAGGGCCGGGATTCGGCTGAGACGGCGGCCAAACAGGCGACGGCGGACGGCGAGGAGGGCCATCCCGCGCCGTTTCCGGAAGAGTTGATCTACCGGCTGATCAAGTTTTACTGCTACCGGGGCCATGTCGTGCTCGATCCGTTTGGCGGCACCGGCACGGTCGCGGCGGTGGCGCAGCGGACGGGGCGGCATTTCATCCACATCGACCGGTCGGAGAAATACTGCGCCATCACCGGCGAACGGCTGGCTGCCGGGGCGGCGGCCATGACACCGACCGCTTGCGCGACGGACGCGGCTCCGGTATCCTCCGCGCTATGCCGAAAACGACGGAGAGCGCGGAGGACTACCTCGAACGCATCCACGAGCTGATCGAAGGCAAGGGGTACGCGCGCGTGGCGGACATCGCGCGGTCGTTGGCAATCAAGCAGGCGTCGGTGACCCGCATGGTGCAGCGGCTCGACGGCGACGGGTTTGTGCGGTATGAGCGGTACCGGGGATTGGTGCTGACGGCGAAGGGCCGGGGCGTGGCGCGGGCGATCCAGCGGCGGCATCGGGTGTTGGAGGAATTTTTTCAGTTGCTCGGCGTGGACGCGGCCACGGCGCAGCGCGATTTGGAAGGGATCGAACATCATTTGAGCACCGCAAGCGTGCAGCGCATTGAGGCGTTGGTGCGGGTGTTGCGGGCGAATCCGCGGTTTTTGGATGCAAAGGAGAACTGACATGACACGATGGATCAGCATCGGCTGGCTGGCGGCGGCGGCGACGGTGTGCGCGCAGCCGGAGTTGTTGGATGGTGTGGCGGCAATCGTGAATGGCAAGGTCATCACGTTCAGCGAGGTGCGCGAGTACGTGCAGCCGGCGGCGATTCAGTTGAGCCGGGACTTCAGCGGCGACGAGTTGCGCGAGAAAGTCCGCGCGGCGCAGTTGGATGCGTTGAACAACCTGATTGACCGGCAACTGATCATTGATGAGTACAACACCAAAGGCTACAGCCTGCCCGACAACATCGTGGACACGCAGATTGACGAGATCATCGCCACGGATTTCAACAACGACCGGGTGGCGTTCATCAAGACGTTGCAGGCGGAGAATATCACGATGTCGCAGTATCGTGAGCGGCTCCGCGAACGGGTCATCGTCCAAGCCATGCGCAACCGCAAGACGCAGCAGCAGGTCGTGATCTCCCCGTACCGGATTGACAAGTATTACCAGGACAATCTCGACAACTTCAAAGTGGATGACCAAATCAAGCTGCGCATGATCTTCATCAAGAAAGGCGCGCCAGAAGCGGATGCACCGGATCCCCAACGGGGCCTCGCCGAAGAGATTCTCGCCAAACTCAAAGAGGGTGACAGTTTCGAGAGCCTCGCCCGCGTGTACTCCACCGGCCGCGAGGCGAAAGACGGCGGCGATTGGGGCTGGATCGGGCACAAGATCCTTTCCCAACAACTCGATGAGGTCGCCTTCCAGCTCCCCGCCGGTCAGCACAGCGGCATCGTGGAAACCGGCGATGGCTACTACATCTTGTTTGTGGAAGCCAAGCGGGCAGCCCACGTCCGCCCATTGGCGGAAGTCCGCCCGGAGATTGAGCGCATCCTGCTCCAGCAGCAAAATGCCAGGATGCAGACCGAGTGGATCAAGAACCTCCGCGCCAAAGCCTACATCCGGCTGTTCTGACATGCGCCGCCGTGTCATCGGCATCACCCTCGGCGACCCGGCGGGCATCGGTCCCGAAGTGGTCGCCAAAGCGCTCGCCTCCGGCAGGCTGAATCGCCGCTTCGAGTACGAGCTCATCCGCGGCACACCCCGGCAGGCGTTGGTGGCCGGCGCGCGCCGCTGTTTGGCCGGTGACCTCGCCGCGCTGGTGACCGGGCCGATCGCCAAGAAACAGATTGCGCCGTGGCCGGGGCAGACGGAGTTTCTCGCGCATCTGGCCGGGACGAAACGGTTCGCGATGATGCTGGCGGGCGACCAGCTACGGGTGGCGCTGGTCACCACCCACGCCCCGCTGCGCACCGTGCCCCGGCTGATCACCCGCCCCAAGATTGTCGCCGTCGTTGAGTTGACGCGCGAGTTCTGCCGCCGTTTGGGAATTCGGCGCCCGCGGATTGCGGTGACCGGTCTCAATCCCCACGCCGGGGAAGGCGGCTTGCTCGGCACGGAGGAGAAACGCATCATCGCCCCCGCCGCCCGGCAAGCCCGCGCGACCGGACCGTGTTCGGCGGACACGGTGTTCTACCGGGCGCGGCATGGCGAGTTCGATGCGGTGGTCGCGATGTATCACGACCAGGGGCTGGCACCGTTCAAACTGCTGGCGTTTGACAACGGTGTGAACATTACCCTCGGCCTGCCGTTCATCCGCACCTCGCCGGATCACGGCACGGCTCCCGATATCGCCGGCAAGGGAATCGCCCGTCCTGATGGGATGATTGCAGCGATCAATCTGGCTGCCCGATTATCCACCGGTCGGGTGTGACACGCTGGCGCAGGTGGCGCAGATTGAAGTCAAGCAGGTGAGCCATTGTCCCAGTCATCCGTGTCTGACTTTGTTGGTTACCAATAAGTTGCGCTCATGGCATGGACGCAGCTAAAGGGAATGGCGGAGACTTATTCCCATGGCTAAAGTTTTAGGAATTGATTTGGGCACGACGAACTCGTGCATGGCGGTTGTTGAAAGCGGCGAGCCGGTCGTGATTCCCAATGCGGAGGGCGGACGGACAACGCCGTCGGTGGTGGCGTTCACGAAGAGCGGCGAGCGGCTCGTCGGTCAGGCCGCAAAGCGGCAGGGCGTCGTGAATCCGCAGAATACGATTTACTCCATCAAGCGGTTCATGGGGCGCAAGTACGACGAGATTGATCAGGAACGGAAGCGGATGCCGTATCAAGTCGTGCGCGCCAGTAACGGCGACGCGGCGGTGAAAGTGAAAGTCGGCAATGAGGAGAAGATGTTCTCCCCGCCGGAAATCTCCGCGATGATCCTGGCAAAGTTGAAAGCCGATGCGGAAGCGTATCTCGGCGAGAAGATCGAGAAGGCCGTCATCACGGTCCCCGCCTACTTCAACGATTCCCAACGGCAGGCCACGAAGGATGCCGGCAAGATTGCCGGACTGGACGTGCTTCGCATCATTAACGAGCCGACGGCGGCGTCACTCGCGTACGGTCTCGACAAAAAGAAGGACGAGCGGATCGCGGTTTACGACCTTGGCGGCGGCACGTTTGACATTTCGATTCTGGAGATCGGCGATGGCGTGTTTGAAGTGATGTCCACCAATGGCGACACGCATCTCGGCGGCGATGATTTCGACGAGCGGGTGATGACGTGGATCATTGACGATTTCAAGAAGGAGACCGGTGTGGACTTGAGCCGGCAGCCGGACGCGCTCCAGCGGATCAAGGAAGAATCCGAGAAGGCCAAGATCGCGCTTTCGAGCGCGCAGGAATACGAGATCAATCTGCCATTCATCACCGCGGACGCGACGGGACCGAAGCACGTCGTCAAGAAGCTCACGCGCGCGAAGCTCGAACAGCTTTGTGATGAGTTGATTGATCGCACCATCAAGCCGGTCGAGGCCGCGCTGCGGGATGCGAAGGTGACGATGGACAAGGTGGACGAACTGGTGCTCGTCGGCGGCATGACGCGGATGCCCAAGGTCGTTGAGACCGCCCGCAAGCTGATCGGCAAGGCGCCGCATCAAGGGGTGAACCCGGACGAAGTGGTCGCGGTCGGGGCCGGTATTCAAGGCGGCGTGCTGACCGGCCAGGTCAAGCAGGACATTGTCTTGCTCGACGTGACGCCGTTGTCACTCGGCATTGAGACGTTGGGCAACGTGTCCACCGTCCTCATCCCGCGCAACACGACGATCCCGACGAAGAAGAGCGAAATTTTCTCCACGGCTTCGGACAATCAGACGAGCGTGGAGGTGCACGTGTT
This sequence comes from uncultured Verrucomicrobiota bacterium, assembly GCA_964544425.1. Lineage (GTDB taxonomy): Bacteria > Verrucomicrobiota > Verrucomicrobiia > Palsa-1439 > Palsa-1439 > OMJI01. Next base: position 1,439 of record CAZJCX010000172.1, on the reverse strand, counting down.
GCAGGGCGAGCGGCAGTTCGCCCGC
>CAZJCX010000172.1:244-1346 GCA_964544425.1 uncultured Verrucomicrobiota bacterium | reverse complement strand
AGATCGAGGTGACGTTTGACATTGATGCAAACGGCATCCTGCATGTCAGCGCGAAGGATCTCGGCACCGGCAAGTCGCAGAAGATTACCATCACGGCGTCCAGCGGGCTCTCGAAGGATGAAGTGGAGAAGATGCGACAGGACGCCGAGGCGCACGCGGAGGAAGACAAGAAGTTGCGCGAGAAGGTGGAATTGAAGAACCGGTGTGACGCGCGGGTGTATGAAACCGAGAAGCTGATGAAGGAACACAAGGAAATCATCCGCGACGAGCAGCGGCAGAAGCTGGAAGACGCCATCACCAAGGTGAAGGACGCGTTGAAGGCGGAGAACTTCGATGCGATGAAGAGCGCCGAGGAGCAGTTGACCGAGGCCTGGCACGCGGTGTCGTCGGACATCTACGCCAAGGCCCGCGAGAAGAGCAGCACCACCGGCGGACAAGCCGGTGAGCCGCCTCCGGCGGAGCCGAAGAAGAAGGACGGCGACGTGGTGGATGCCGACTTCGAGATGGTGGACGACGAGAAGAAGAAGTAGGGGAGACGTTTTTAGAATGTAGCCGCGGTCGTTAACCGCGGCCGCGCTTGGCAAGCGCGGCGACAACCAAACCCAAAAGAGGAGTGAGCAGAACCATGAACGTGAAACCGTTAGGCGACCGGGTGCTGGTGCAGCCGGTGGAGCAGGAAGAAGTGAAGAAGGGCGGGATCATCATCCCGGATACCGCCAAAGAGAAACCCCAGGAAGGCAAGATTGTCGCCGTCGGCGCTGGCAAGCGCGATGACGGCGGCAAGCTGATCCCGATGGACGTGAAGAAGGGTGATCGCGTGCTGTTCAGCAAGTATGGCGGCACGGAGATCAAGATTGATGGCAAAGACTATCTCATCATGCGCGAGGACGACATCCTCGGCGTGTTGGACTAACCCGAATTTCCAACCCAGAAAAAAGGAGTGATTCACAATGGCAGCCAAACAGTTGATGTTTGATGAAGACGCGCGCAAGGCGCTGTTGCGCGGCGTGGAGAAGTTGAGCCGCGCGGTCAAGGTTACGCTCGGGCCGAAAGGCCGGAACGTGGTGCTCGACAAGAAATTCGGTTCCCCCACGGTCACCAA
>CAZJCX010000172.1:0-208 GCA_964544425.1 uncultured Verrucomicrobiota bacterium | reverse complement strand
AGTTGGAGGATCCGTACGAGAACATGGGCGCGCAAATGGTGCGCGAAGTCGCCAGCAAGACCAGCGACATCGCCGGCGATGGCACGACCACCGCGACCGTGTTGGCCGAAGCGATCTATCGCGAAGGCTTGCGCAACGTGACCGCGGGCGCGAACCCGATGGCGTTGCAACGTGGCATTCAGAAAGCCGTCGAAGCCGCGACCAATGA
>CAZJCX010000171.1:1245-7568 GCA_964544425.1 uncultured Verrucomicrobiota bacterium | reverse complement strand
CGGCCCGCGCACCCGCATTCGCTACATCACCGAAGGCATCCTCCTCCGTCAGATCCTCGCCGACCCGAACCTGCGTGGCATCGGGGCGATCATCTTCGACGAGTTTCACGAACGCCATCTCTACGGCGACATCACCCTCGCCCGCGCGCTGCAAATCCAGGAAACCCACCGGCCTGATCTTCGCCTCATCGTCATGTCCGCCACGCTCGATGTCGCGCCACTCAAACAGTACCTCGCCCCGTGCGAAGTCCTCTCCTCGGCCGGGCGCACGCACCCGGTCACCACGGAATTTCTGACCAAGCCGGTCGGCGATTTTCCCATCTGGGACATCGCCGCCGAAGAACTCGACCGGCCATTCGAAGGTGACGCCCTCGTCTTCATGCCGGGAGGCTACGAAATCAGTCGCACCGTCCAAGCCATTCGCGACCGGCACGGGCGCCGGTTCGTCGTGTTTCCCTTGCATGGCGAATTACCGCCGACCGAACAAGACGCCGCCGTTGCCCGCTACGATCAACCAAAGGTCGTCGTGGCCACAAACGTCGCCGAGACTTCGCTCACGATTGATGGTGTCCGGCTCGTCATCGACAGCGGCCTCGCCCGGATTCCCCGCTACGACCCGCAGCGCGGCATCAACACGCTGCTCATCGAGAAAATCAGCCGCGCCAGCGCCGACCAACGCACTGGCCGCGCCGGTCGCACCGCGCCGGGCCATTGTGTCCGACTCTGGACGGCGCGCGAACACGAAACCCGCCCAGCCCAAGAATTGCCGGAAATCAAACGCCTGGATCTCGCCGAAGTCGTCCTCACCCTGAAAGCCTCCGGGGTGCGCGATGTGAAAACCTTTCGGTGGCTCGAACCACCGGACTCCAAATCGCTCGACCGCGCGGAACAACTGCTCGCCGACTTGGGCGCGTTGGATCAGCAATCCCACATCACCCCCACCGGCGAGCGGATGTTGGCGTTTCCGCTGCATCCCCGGTACTCCCGGATGTTGCTCGCCGCCCACGAACTCGGTTGCGTCCGCCAAATCGCGTTGATCGCCGCGCTCACACAGGGCCGCGACATTTTGATTCGCACCCCCGGGAGGCAGGTCCTCGACGCGCGCGCCGAGTTGTTCGGCGACGAGCACGACTCCGACTTTTTCATCCTCATGCGCGCCTGCCGGTACGCCGAACGCAACGGGTTCAACGTCGAACGCTGCCGCCGGCTCGGCATCCACGCGCAAAGCGCCCGGCAAGTCACCCCGCTGTTCGACCAGTTTCTGGCCATCGCCGAGCGCGAAGGCTTGGATGTGCGGGAACGGCCGGTCGGGAATGACGCGATCCAACAATGCCTCCTGACCGGCTTCGCCGATCAACTGGCACGGCGCTTGGATACCGGCACCCTGCGCTGCGAACTCGTCCACCGTCGCCGCGGTTTGCTTGCGCGCGACAGCGTCGTCACCGCGCCGCTGCTGGTCGCGGCCGAGGTCACGGAAGTCCAGGGCAAAGACCTCAACGTGATGCTCAGCCTCGCCACGGCGGTCAAAGAGGAATGGCTCCGCGAAATGTTCCCCGGCGATTTCCGCGAGACCCGGCAAGCGGTCTTCGATCCCACCCAACGGCGCGTGTTCACGGAGACCGCCCGCCAATTTCGCGACCTCGTCCTTCAATCCAAACGCACCGATGACGCACCGCGGGACGAAGCGGCCCGGCTGTTGGCGCAGCACTGCGAGTTGCCGGGCTGGAACGACGCGATCGAACAATGGATCACGCGCGTGAACAGCCTCGCCGACTGGATGCCGGAGTTGAACCTGCCGCGCATCACCGAGGCCGACCGGCCAGCACTGAAGGAACAAGTCTGCCACGGCGCGGTGAGCTTCAAGGAAATCAAAGATCGCCCCGTCCTGCCGGTCGTCAAAGGCTGGCTGTCCGGTCAGCAGCAGGCGTGGGTGGAACAGCACGCCCCTGAACGAATCGAAATGCCGGGCGGACGGCGCGCGAAAATCACCTATACCCCCGGCCAACCGCCCACCGTCGCCGCCCGCATCCAAGACCTGTACGGCGTCAAAGAAGGTCTCTTCATCGCCCAACGTCGCATCCCGCTCACCATCGAAATCCTCGCTCCTAATCAACGCCCCGTCCAAGTCACCACCAACCTCGCCGGCTTCTGGCGCGACCAGTACCCCAAATTGAAACAGGAGCTTCAACGCAAGTATCCGAAGCACGAGTGGCGCTGACGAGTTGTCGGTTGGCCGGTGTCGCTCGCCAGAATGTCAGGACTTTTCGCTGGGTGCTGAGAGTCAGTCGGCAACGGATCGCATTGAGTGATCGTGGTTTGCCAATATGTCGTGCGGCGTGGCACCGCCGTTGCTAAATGGTTCGGCGGGTATGGTCGCAACGAATCTCCACAATCAACTTCGGCTCCTTTTTTGGGAGACAACGGCCGGGTGCAATCTTGAATGCAGTCATTGCCGGCGGATTGATGTGAGCCGGCAACTGATGCAGAGCGACATGCCGACGGACGTCGCGTTGCGATTCGTGGACGACCTCGCCGGTTTCGCCAAACCAATCCTCGTGTTGTCCGGTGGCGAGCCGTTGTTTCGCCCGGATATTTTCCAAATCGCCAGGCACGCGGGCGATCGCGGTCTCACCGTCGCGCTCGCGACCAACGGCACGCTGATCAACGAGCCGGTCGCGCACGCCATTGCCGACGCCGGGATCCAACGCGTCGCCATCAGCATTGACGGCGCGGATGAAACGACGCACGACAATTTCCGCCGCCAGCCCGGCTCACTCGCGGCGGCAATTCGCGGGTTCCAGAACCTGCGGGCGCTCGGCATGTCCATGCAAATCAACTGCACGATCACCCGGCACAACGTCCATCAGATCGAGTTGCTCTACGACAAAGCCCGGCAACTCGGCGCGGAGGCGTTGCACCTGTTCATGCTCGTGCCGGTTGGTTGCGGCGTGCAGATCGCCGAATCCGCGATGCTGCCCGGCGAGGAATATGAACGCGTGCTGAATTGGATGTACGACAAGAGCCAGCTCGGTGAGATCCATCTCAAGGCGACTTGTGCGCCCCACTACTTCCGCGTCATGAAACAACGCGGCGTGGCCGACCGGAAAGTGGAACACGCCGCACGCGGGACCACCGCACCAACGCCCAACCGGGACGGTCGCGCCACCAACGGCCACGGCGCGGTCCATCCGACCGGCATGGCGGCGATGACGAAGGGGTGTCTGGCCGGCAGCGCGATCTGTTTCGTGTCGCACACCGGCGAAGTGTTCCCGTGCGGCTACTTGCCGGTCAGCGCGGGGAATGTGCGGCAGCAGACGATGCAGGAAATTTGGGACCGCTCGCCCGTGTTTGACCGGCTCCGGGACGACAGCCAGCTCGGCGGCAAGTGCGGCGTGTGCGAGTTCAAGCGGGTCTGCATGGGTTGCCGGGCGCGGGCGTTCTACGAGGCGGACGGCGATTACATGGCCGAGGAACCATTCTGCGTGTACGAGCCGAAACGGTTGCGCGAGACGACGCTGACAATTTAACGCGACGCTACAACTCTTCGAGCCGGTACTTCTTGAGCTTGCGGTGCAAGGTGCGGCGGCTCATGCCGATCTTTTTCGCCGCCAAGGTCCGGTTGCCGCCGACTTCTTTGAGCGCCTGCATCATCAACTGACGTTCCGCTTCTTCGACTGTCATCCCGGTGCGCACCACGGAAATCTTCGTCAGATCGGCCCCCCCCCGGATGCCGGCGGGCACATCGCGCAATGTCAGCCGGTCGCTGCGCGCGAGGACGACCATCTGCTCGACGGCGTTGCGCAACTCGCGCACGTTGCCGGGCCAGTCGTAGGCCAGCAACACGTTCATCGCGTCCGCCGTCACTTCGCGGACGTCTTTGTTGTTCTCACGGTTGAATTCATCGAGGAAGGCCCGCACCAACAACGGGATGTCATCACGTCGGTCACGCAACGGAGGCAAGTTCAACGTCACAACGCTGAGCCGGTAAAACAAATCGTCGCGGAACTTCCCCTCGCCGACCAGCTTCTTCAAATCCTTGTTCGTCGCCGCGACCAGCCGCACATCCACTTGAATGGTCTTCTGGCCGCCCACGCGCTCGAAGGCGCGCTCCTCCAGCACGCGCAACAGCTTGACCTGCATCTGCGGCTCCAACTCGCCGACTTCATCGAGAAAAATCGTTCCGCCATCCGCCAGCTCAAACCGTCCCATGCGCCGTTCCACCGCCCCGGTAAACGCACCCTTCTCGTGGCCGAACAACTCGCTCTCCAACAGCGTCGTCGGCAGCGCCGCCGCATGGACGGCAATGAACGGCCCGTTCTTGCGCGGCGATAGATTGTGAATCGCGTGAGCAATCAGTTCCTTGCCGGTGCCCGTCTCGCCGGTCACCAGCACGGTGGCCCGCGACGGCGCGACCTGCTGCACCGTCTCGAACACCTGCCGCATCGGCGCCGACTCGCCGATGAGATTTTCGAGACCGTACTTTTGATCCAGTTCGGCCCGCAGCGCGACGTTCTCCGCCTCGATGCGGCGTGCCTTCAACGCCCGGTCGAGCACCAACTCCAACTCGTCGAGGTTCACCGGCTTGGTGATGTAATGGTACGCCCCGGCCTGCATCGCCTGCACGGCATTATCAATCGAGCCGTAGGCCGTCATCATGATGCTGACCGGCGACTGCGGCAACGACAGCGCGCGTTTGAGCAATTTCATCCCGTCATCGCCTGGCATCCGCAAATCGGTCAGCAACACATCCACCGGCTGCGCTTCCAGAATCTGCGTCCCCTTCGCCACGTCCTCCGCCAGCAAGACCCGGTACGAATCCCGCAAGGCCCGCTCCAGGCCCTCGCGTGTATTCCGCTCATCATCCACGATCAAGATGGTCGGTTTCGGCATCATGATTTCGCCGCCTCCAACAGTCGCATCCGCTTTTCGTGAACGGGCAGCTTGATGCGCAGCGTCGTGCCGCGACCGGGGTCGCTTTCGAGTTCGATGGTGCCGCCGTGCTCGCGGACGATGCGCTGCACGATCATCAGACCGAGGCCGGTCCCCTTCTTCTTGGTGGTGAAATACGGTTGAAACACCTGGCCGATCCGCTCCGGGGAGATGCCGTGCCCGGTATCGGTGAAGGTGATGGTGATGTGCGCATCGCCGCCGCTGGTGGTGATGCGCAGGATGCCGCCCGCGCGCATCGCTTGCAGGGCGTTGCGGACGACGTTGTAAAAGGCCTGTTTCAACTGCGCCCGGTCGAGGAGGATCTTCGGCAGCCCTGCGGCAAACTCCCGTTCCAGCAGAATGTCGCGGTCGGTGATCTCGCGCTCCAACAGTTGCAGCGTCTCGGTCAGCACGTCGTTGACTGCGGCGCGCTGGAGGTCCGGCGTGGAAGGGCGCACGGCCCGGAGAAATTGCGTGATGATGCTGTCCAAGCGGGCAATCTCTTCGCGCGCGACCCGGAGGTTCTCGCGGAGCCGGTCCGCCTTGTCTTTCGGAAGGTGTTTCGCGTCGCGCTCCATCAACTGCAGGTGGATGTTCAGCGAGTTCAGCGGATTGCCGAGTTCATGGGCGACCCCGGCGGCGAGCAAGGTGAGGGCGTTGAGTTTTTCGGATTCAATCGTGGTGGCGGTGTGGGCGTGCTGTTCCGTCACGTCGCGCAGGATCACCGCCATGCCGGTCACGAGACTGTGCTCTTCGTCGGCGAGCGGCACGATATAAAAGCTGAGGATGCGGTGCTGGGGGTAAAACACTTCCAGTTCGCGCGAGACGACCTTGCGCCATTCCGACTGGTCGGCGGCCCAGATTTTCTGCCAGTCGAGGTCGCGCAGATATTTCGAGAGCGACTCCCCGGCGGCGGCCTCCGCGTCCACGCCGAGCATCTGCGACGCGGCGGCGTTGAGGTAATTGATGCGGCCGGTGGCGTCGGTGACGATGATGCCTTCCTGAATGGTGTTGAAGAGCGTTTCGAGGAAACCCTTTTCACGCGAGAGTTTGAGCACGAAACTCTGCAAGCTCTGCGGATCCACCCGGTCAATGCGCCCAATCAGCTTGTCGAGGAACGAGGTTTTCACAGCCGATCAGAACCACTTCTTGCGTTTCAGAAACCAGTAGAGCAGGCCGGTACACAGCCCGGTCACCCCAAACACCCACGCGTATGCGACCAGCAACGCACTCTCGGAGGCCGGGAAGTGCGGGAAATTCATCCCGTAAAAACTCGTGACGATGAACATCGGCAACGCGAGCGTCGCCAACACCGTCAACACCTTGATGACCTGGTTGACCTGCGTCTGCTGCAAGTTCAGATGCACCTGCAAGACGCTCGTCAAAGAATCCCG
>CAZJCX010000171.1:0-1207 GCA_964544425.1 uncultured Verrucomicrobiota bacterium | reverse complement strand
GTCGTACAAATCCCGGTAATACGGCAGCAGGTGTGCGCGCACGAGTTTGAATTCGCCGCGCGCGAAGCGGGCGATGACTTCGCGTTGCGGAGCGATGATCTGCCGCAAATCCTGCACTTCTCCCTTCACCTTCAACACGGCCTTCAAAATGTCCGTCGAGCGCGCCTGCAACACCGTGTCCTCCAACTCCGCGATCTCGCCCGACAATTCTTCCAGCACCGGCCGGTAGTTCTCGAACAAGAAATCCAGCAGCGTGTGCGTCAGGCGATCCGGTGCGCGCGCGACGGTCGCGGAGTTTTTTTGCACGCGGTCAAGGGTGGCCGTCATGCTGCGAATCGGATCCCGGTGGAAGGTGACGACGAAATCTTTCCCCATGAAGATGTTCAACTCGGTGGTGCGGAATTCCTCGGCGCGCGTGTAGTCCACCGCATGAATCACCAAGAACAAATAACTCTCGTACTCATCCGCCTTCGGGCGCTCGCTGACGGTCAAACAGTCCTCAATGGCCAGCGGGTGAAATCCGAACACGCCATCCAACACCAACTTTGCCTCTTCGTCTGTGGACGCCTCGAGGTCCACCCACACGTTCAGCCCCTTGTCGTACAACACCAGCCGCAAGCCGTCCAAGTCGAGGTCTTGGCCGACAAGTTTGCCCTGATCAAATACAAACGAGCGAATCATGGTTGTGCGGGTTCGACGCTATGGGATCTGCTTTTCGCCTTTGACAAGGCTGCCACGCGCGTGCCAACATGACGCTCTGAAGTTCTGAATTCAAGGAGAAACTCGCGCAGTTATGAAGATTGACACCCTCTACAAACAATTACTCATCCCCAACGACACCAAGCTCGCGTTGGTCGTACTCGACGGTCTCGGCGACATTGCCGTGGAAGAACATGGGTTCAAAACCCCGCTCGAAGTGGCACACACGCCCAACCTGGACGCGCTGGCCAAACACAGCGTACAAGGTCGTCTCATCCCCGTCGCCCCCGGCATCACCCCCGGCAGCGGCCCCGGTCACCTCGGCCTGTTCGGCTACGACCCGCTCGAATACGAGATCGGGCGCGGCGTGCTCGAAGCCGTCGGCATCGGATTCCCCGTGACGGACAAGGACGTGTGCGCGCGCGGCAACTTCTGCACGCTCGACGCCAACGGTCTGATCACCGACCGCCGCGCCGGGCGCATCCCCACCGAGAAGTGCGCCGAGCTG
>CAZJCX010000170.1:4850-7646 GCA_964544425.1 uncultured Verrucomicrobiota bacterium | reverse complement strand
ACCAACCGTCGTACCACAGCGTGTCGATCGGGTTATACTTCGTGACCAGTTCCTTAATTCGCGCGAACGTATTCGCGATGAATGGATCGTACGCGGCTTCGTCCTCCAGCGCATCCACGGCGTCCGGCTTGTCGAACCAGTTGTTGAGTGAATGATACAGCGCAATCCGCAGTCCGCGTTTCCGGCAGGCCGCCACCATCTCGCCGGTGAGGTCGCGTTTCGATTTGAAGCCACTTAAAGCGGTGTCATACAACCGGAACCCGTCGTGGTGCATCGTCGTGAACGTGATGTACTTCATTCCCGCCGCCACCGCGAGGTCGGCCAGCCGATCGGCATCAAACTGATCCGCGTGAAAATGATTCGCCAGCTTCGCGTACTCCGAGGGTGAGATCTGCTCGCGGTTCATCACCCACTCGCCGCGCCCGAGCAGGGAATACAGTCCATAATGGACAAACAACCCGTACCGGGCCTGGACAAACCAATCCGTTCGATTCATGCGCCCACTTTCCCCCGTTCCATCCACCGCACAATCCAGACGCAGGCCTCGTACAGCGCGTACATCGGCACAGCCAACATCGCCATGCTGAACGGATCCGTCGTCGGTGTGACAAACGCCGCGACAATCATGATGACGACCACCACATGCGGCCGTTTCTGCCGCAGAAATTCATGCGTGACGATTCCCAACTTCGCCAAAATCAAAATCACGAGCGGTAACTCGAAGCACAATCCAAACGCCAACACCATGTGCGCGACGAATCCCACATAATTATCGATCGTCCATTCCGACCGGATTCCGAGCCGCTCGTTGAAATCAATGAAGAAGCGCAACCCCGCCGGGATGACAAAGAAATACGCCAGCGCGGCCCCCACCAGAAAAAGTCCCGCGCCCGCGGTGAAGGCCGGCCACAACAAACTCCGTTCGCGCGAGGTCAACGCGGGAATGATGAACTGGCCGATGAAATACAAAATCAGCGGGCAGGCAATGATCAACCCCGCGTAAAGCGCCAGCCGCATCGCCAGCGTAAATCCGCCGGCCACTTCCAGCGTCCGCAGATACTGCGACGAATCTTCCGTCACGCGGCTGAGCGGCCAGATGATGATGTGGAGCAGTTGCGGCGCAAAAATGAAACTGCCGACCATCGCCACCGCCAGCACCAGAACGCTTTTGATGAGCGTCCAGCGCAATTCCTCCAAATGCGCGAGGAACGGCTGCACCAGTGATGGCTCGGGATCCGGTGGGGGAGTTACTTCGGCCATGGCATCGTCGCCGCGTGCGTGACCGCGCGCCACGCCGTGCTAGGCGGATTTGGGCGGTTCGGATGGCGGATTGCCCGGTGGCGGCGGTTTGGAATCATCATCCACATTGGTGATGTCCCGCGCCGCTTTTTTGAATTCCTTCACGCCCTGCCCCATGGACTTCATCATGTCGGGAATTCGCTTGGCGCCAAACAACAACAGCACGACCAAGACGATCCAAAAAATTTCCCATCCACCAATGTTGCCCATCTGACTCCTTAGTGGCTGACCGTGATGAACTCGCACCGGCGATTGCGGGACCAGGCGGCTTCATCATGGCCCAACTCGGCCGGTCGGTCTTCGCCGTAGCTGATCGTCGTGATTCGGTCGGCGGACACACCTTGATTGATCAACTCTTCCCGGCACGCCAACGCGCGCCGTTCGCCCAAGGCGCGGTTGTACTCTGCCGTGCCGCGCTCATCCGCATGACCTTCGACGACGAGTTTCTTGCTGTTGCCGCGCAGCGCTGCGGCGATCGTTTGGAGTTTGGCCACTTCGCCCGGCCGAACTCGGGAGCTGTCGAAATCGAAGAAAACAGCTTCGAATTCGCCGCGTTGCCCCCAGTCGCCGCTCGGCCGACCGCTGCCATCCATCCCGATTCCACCGGCGCCGTCCAACGGTTGGATGCCGGCCAGATTGCCGGCATTTGCGCCGGTCCCCGACCCGCTGCCGGATTTCGGCGCCGCGGGATGTTTGCAACCCGTGAGGCTGACGAGTGCAGCCAGCGAGAGCACGGCGAGTTGAATGAAAAGTTTTCTCTGCATGTGTCGCGTAACTCCTTGATTGGATACAGTGTTGCGTTTTCGCATCGGCCACTCAGGGTCCCCACGCTGGTTCCGATGCGCCTCCTTCAACGACGGGCAACTGTACTTGCTCGCCGGTCAGAACGTCAAGCAGATACAGGCGGGTTTGCCAGTTCTGCTGTCTGGAAAATACCAAGTGCCGGCCGTTCGGCGCCCACGACGGATCCTGGCTGTCGCCGGCCCCGGTATCCAACAGGCGGACTTCCCGGCTCGCGCTGTCGTAGAGGCCAATACGAAATTGTCCCCCGACTCGCGACGTGACCGCGATCATGGCCGGCAACTCCGCCCCGTTCGGCGGGCGCGACCAATCCGGTTCGGTGTTGTAGCTCGGCGACACAGTCAACCGCGTCGGCTCCCCGCCGTTGCGGCCGATGACCCAAATGTGCGGCGCGCCGCTGCTGGCGCTGACGTAGGCGACACGTTGTCCGTCGGGTGACCAGACCGGGGAGGATTCCTCGGCTTTGGTGTTGGTGAGCCGCAACAAACCGCCGCCACCGACGTTCATCACGTACAATTCGGGGTTGCCGTCTTTGCTCAACGTCAGGGCGAGACTGCGGCCATCGGGAGAATAGGTTGCGCCGGAGTTCAACCCGGGGAAACTGGCAATGACCCGCCGCGCGCCGGTGTACAAATCGGCCTCGACCACATCGGGATACCGGTGGACGTAACTGGTATAGACAATCTTCCGGCCATC
>CAZJCX010000170.1:3632-4835 GCA_964544425.1 uncultured Verrucomicrobiota bacterium | reverse complement strand
CGCACGTTCAGATTTTTGTCGTAGGTCAGTTGCCGGACATTGTGGCCATCGTAATCCATCACGGCGAGTTCCTTCACGCCGTTGCGCGACATGACGAAGGCAATCTTGGTCTGGGCGATGCCGTTTTGGCCGGTGATCGCCGCGACGATGTCATCCGCGAGTTTGTGGACCATGCGCCGAAAATCCTGCGGACTGCCGGTGTAGGATTTGGCGAGCACCACCTTTTTGGTGGCGGAGAGCGTGACGGTGCATTCGATCACGCCGGTCTTGTTGCCTTCGATCCGCACGCTGCCGGACTGCACAAACTCCGCTTCCGCCGACGGCGTGAGGGTGAAGTGACCGGACAACCGCAAATCGTTCTTCAGCACATCCGCGACTTGCGCTGACACCGATGAATCACCGCTGAAGCCGGTCACCGCGAAGTTTCGTTTCGCTGCGCCCTTCGTCACCACGACTTGTCCGTGCGCCGTCAGACCCAAAATCAAAAATGTCGCCAGCCACCGCATCATCACATTATCCCTCCAACTGAAAATTGACCGTAATGTCCGCCGTCGCCCCGCCGAGTCCATCGGGCAAGGGTTGTAGTCGTTCCACGCTCCGCGCCGCCGCCACCGCCGACTCGTCTAACGCCCGGTTGCCGGACGGTGTGAGCAACCGCACGGCGACGATTTCACCATTGCGCGCAATCTTGATCACCACCGTGGAAAATTGTCGCTTGTCCCAATTCACCGACTCCGGTGGTTGCGCCCACGCTTCGTACATCCGATCATGAACGTGCTGGTAATACCACCAGAACGCCGTCCCCTGACCCACCCCACCAGCCATCCCGGTTGGCGAGCCGTTGCGCGAGCCGATGACCGCACTGCGGCCTTCCCCGCCACCGGCTTTCCGACCATCCCCGTACGGAGTCCCGCCTGCTTCCGCCTTCAACGCCTTCGCAAACCGATTCCGAATATCCGCGGCACTTGCTCCCGTTGGCGACCCGGTCGGGGATCCTTTGGCCGCCGCCGATTTCGGCGCCGTGCTCGCTTTCTTGGCCGCGGCTGTCGCGGGCTTGGCGGCGGTGGGTTTCTTCCCGTTCTTCTTGGGCGCGACGATCTCACCGGCATCCGGTTGGACCGGCGCGCGACGGGTGGGAGCCGGTCGCTCTTCGGGGGTGAACATCGTCTCACTCGGCGAACTGAACGAGGCTTCCGTGGGCGC
>CAZJCX010000170.1:1077-3523 GCA_964544425.1 uncultured Verrucomicrobiota bacterium | reverse complement strand
GACCACGCCCTGCCACATCGCCACCAGCCCAACCAGCGCGAGGTGCGCTATGGACGCGAACGCGAGATTGCGGCGAAACGTTGGCAGGCGCGATTTCATCGGCGCGCGATTCGCGTGGGCGTCTCCTCTTGCGTCATCAAGGCGATGCGCGTGATCTTGGCGGCGTGCAATTCTTTGAGCACGCCCATCACCGCGCCGTAATTGTTGGCCTGGTCAGCCTTCACAAGAATCGTGACCGGGGGATTGGCGTTGGCCAGCGCGACGAGTTGCGCGCGCAGTTGCGCCGGAGCGACCACGGCATCATTGAGAAACACCCGTCCGTGCGAGTCCACCGACAGGGTTCGGGTCTGCTCGCGCTTGATCGTGTTCGTCGTGCCCTTCGGAAGATTGATGTTCATCCCGTATTCGATGACCGGAAAGAAAATGATGACCGCGATGAACAGTTGCATGAACAAGTCCACCAACGGCATCACGTTGATCTCGCCGAGTTCCGGCAAGTGACCGTACCGGCGGGTGCGGCGATTAGTTCGTGACATAGTTCCGCTCCACCGCGCCGACAAACTCGTCGGGCAACCCCTCGAACCGCATCGTGGCCTGTTTGATTTGGGCCGCCAGCCAGTTGTAGGCGAACAGCGACGGCACCGCGACCAGCAGCCCGACCACTGTCGCCAGCAACGCCGCTGAGATGCCGGGGGCCACCGCGCTGAGCCGCACCGAACCTTGTTCCGCCATCGAGGCGAACACGTGCATCACGCCCCACGCGCTGCCGAGTAATCCGAGGAACGGCCCCGCGGTCACGGCCGTCGAAAGCACTGACACTTGCGATTCGAGCGTCATGACCTCCTGGTCAATCGCGCGCCCCAACGTCCCGCGCAGCGTGTCCAAATTCACCACCGCCCGATCCGCCGTGTCCACCTCCGTCTCGACCACCGCGAGCGTGCCGGTCTCGCCGAAGGCCTTGTAGCCACCGGCCACCTTGCGCGTGCTGCCGAATTGGCCGGACACTTCCTCCGCGCCGAGCCGATAGATATTATAGAGCGGCGAGTCGGCTTGCTCGTAGTTGTTGATGAACAGGTGCAGCGGGTCACGGTTGCGACGGAACTGCGTCAGGAACTCCTCCTCGCTCTGCCGGTTGCGCCGCAGTTGCTGCCACTTGGTGAGCATCACCGACCAGGTGAACGCCGAGCCGATCAGCAACCCGATGACGATGATTTTTCCGACCCAGTCCGACTGTTGAAAGACGTACACCAAGCCTGCCGCCAGCACTACATTCATAACACTACCTCCTTGGATGGCGGCAGAGTGCCGCCACTTGGTGCTACTTATACAACTTTGGCGTGCCGCGTCAAAAGTTTTTCTGCGAGGGGACCTGCCGTCGAGACGGCGGCTCAGGCGAACCGGACTTGCAATTCTGCAGCCGCGCTTACCAAGCGCGGCTACAACTTCAGACGAACTTCAATTTCTGAAACGTACCGCCGAGAACCGGCGCGCTGGCCGCGCCGAGCCAGTTTTCGAGAACGGTGGCATAGACCTGCCGGAAGTCCGTTCCAAATTTCAGGTCGCCGCGATCCAAATCACCGGAAGCAAGACTCGGATGCGGCGCGTACACACCGCCTTTGACAGCCGGGCCGGTGATGAACAACGGGGCCGCCGTGCCATGATCCGTGCCGGCGCTGCCGTTCTCGGCGACGCGGCGGCCAAACTCGCTGAATGTCATGGTCAACACGCGCGAGGCGTTGCCCTGTTTCCGTAAGTCGGTTTGAAACGCCGCGACCGCTGCCGCCAACTCCGTCAGCAACCGCTCATGAGTACCGGCTTGATTGGCGTGGGTGTCGAACCCGCCCATCGAGACGTAATAGACGCGCGTGTCAATCTCCCCGGCAATCAACCGGGCGACGAGTTGCAGTTGCCGCGCGAGGCCGGTGGCGGGGTACTCGGCTTCGTTGCGGCGCGACTTGGCCAGCACCGCCCGCACGCGGTCGGAACTGGCGTCCGCGTTCATCGCGACGCGCGACAGAAAATCCAGCCGCGCCAGGTGCGGGTCTTTGAGATTGGCGGCGACGACTGAGTTGAGTTTCTCGAACGTACCGGCTGTCTGTTTGGCGTCGCGTTCCTCCGTAGCCAGCGGCACCCAGCGGAACGAGTCGGGATTGTCGAGCGCGATGCTGAGGCCGCGTTGGGACTTCAAAGCCGGTGGCATCCAGCCGCCGACGTTGATGCCGCCGAGCGGATTGATCTTGTTGCGATTCGGGTCGCAGCCCGGACAGGCGTTGTCGAGGTACCGGCCCAGCCAGCCGTAGGTCACCGTCTGACTTTGCGGGTCGGCCGTGTGCCAGATTTCCATCGAACGAAAGTGCGAGCGGTCGGGATTCGGATAGCCGACGCCTTGGACAATGGCGAGTTGACCGCGATCATAAATCTCCTTCAAGGGGGCGAGATTGCTGTG
>CAZJCX010000170.1:0-996 GCA_964544425.1 uncultured Verrucomicrobiota bacterium | reverse complement strand
GGAATGACCGTGTTTAACCCGTCATTGCCGCCTCCCATCTGGATGACCACCAAGATGCGGCCGTCCGGTATCCCCAACGCCCGCGTCGCCGGGGCCGTCTTGTCGAGCGCCCAGACCGTGCGCGTCAGGAAAAACGGCGCGCTATACCCCGCCGCCAGAAAGAGCAATCCCTTCCGCACAAACTCTCGCCGCGTCGTCAGTTGGATGTCGTTACCCATGGCGTCTTATCCTTAACAGAGCTGGAACTCCGGCATGCTCATGATCAAATGCGCGACAATGGCCGCGCGTTCTTTGGCCGGGACGGTGCGCGCTTGCTCGATCAACCACGTCCGCACTTTAGGCTCCACCGGCGCTTGGAGCAATCGGGGCGCGAGAATGTTGACCACCTTGTCGGGGTCCACCGCCGCGTCGGCGGGCACAATCTCATTGAGTTGATTGGTCGGAGCGGCGGCGAGCATTTGCCGCAATGCGCGGCGTTGCGGTCCCATCGGCATCTGGCGCGGGTTGCCCGGCAACTCCCCCGTCAAAAAGTACCGGGCCAAGTTGTAGCGCATCAACAACGTGTTCGTGTTGATCCATGCCTCCCCGCCGTCCCACCCTTTCACGTTCGGCGGGAACAACAAATCCTGCCCCAGCGTCCGCATCGCCACGGCCAACGCGCGCGGGTTGGCCTCCACACCGAGCAACCGGGCGGTGCCGACGACGAGTTGGGCGGGACTCTTGATCTGCGTCCGCCACGCGGGCGGTGAGTAAAAGATTTCCGACCGGAACAACGTCCGCAAAAACGGTCGCACCTCGTACTTCCCGGCCCGAAATGCCTCGCCCAACTGCGCCACCAGCGCCGGCGCGGGATGCTCCTGCACGAAAAACGCGAACAACTTCGCCGCGATAAAACGCGCGGTCTGCGGTTGATCGAGGATGATGTCCACAATGTCGGCCCCGTCGAACTTGCCGGTGCGAACGAAAAAAGTTTTCAACCCATAATCATGCTGGAAC
>CAZJCX010000169.1:255-7650 GCA_964544425.1 uncultured Verrucomicrobiota bacterium | reverse complement strand
CATGGCGGCTCCTTAGTTTTTGCGATCGACGCCGGTCGCGGAGAGTTGCAGCGTGTTACCGGAAGCACCGGGGACGACGAAACTGACGATCAACGGCAGGTTGTAGCGCAGGGTGACTTGCACGCCTTGGTTGCCGCCGACCGAGGGGAATGTGACCTGTGGCGATTGCAGTTTGGCGCAATCCAGCATCGGGCTGATCGCTTGGCACGCCACGGTGCCCACGGAGTTGGTGGAGGACCCGGATAGCGAGAGCGTTCGGGACGAAACTTGGGCGGCATGGCGCAATGTCAGCGAGGCACTGAAAATCAGTCCGTACTGGATGATCCCCAGCAAAAGCAGGAACAGCAGGGGTGCCGCGAGTGCAAATTCGACAAGAGTTTGAGCGGAGCGTTTCATCGGCAATGAGGGAGCATACTTCAGTCCATTGCTGCCGTCCAGCCATGATTTTATCTGGGCTGTGAGTTGATGCAAATTCGTGCAAAGTGCCGGCCTGTCTGGCCCTTTTCGGCCCGGTACGAGTAGTAGCGGTCGAGATGACAGGCGGTGCAGAGCCGGGGGTTGTGAATGTCGGAAACGCCTGCTGCGCGCAGTTGGGATTCGATACCGGCCCAGATGTCCACCTCGTAATGGCACGGTCCGATGGAGGGACTGATGAAGGCACAGCAGTCACCGGGGTGAGTGCCGAACTGGCGTTGCAGGGCGGCGATGGCGGCGCCGGTGATATTGAGTTGAGTCCCCTTTTTCCCGGAATGAATGAGCGCCACCGCCGGGGTGCGCCGATCTACGACGAAGACCGCCGCGCAATCGGCGACTCGGATGACAAGGGGCAGGCCGGTGGTCGCGGTCAGCAGTGCGTCCACGCCCCGGTATTCACTGGAGACGGTTGCGTGGGCGACGCCGGTGCCGTGCGGTTGATCTGCCCAGGCGGCACCGGGCGCGAATTGTTCCTGAAATGCGAGCGTGCGGGTGTCTGCATTATCGTCGCGGAGCGAAAAGGCGTGCGAGATGCCGGGGAGCGCGGCCAAGGGGCCGAATGTTGCGAGCTTCATTTGCCGGGCAGGAACTGGTCGAACGGTTCCGGCTTGCAGCGGTATTGGTTGAGCGCGTTGGTGCGGGTTTCTTCCGCGAGCCGGTACTGTTTGGCTTTGACGAACGTTTCGACCAAGCCCAGATAGGCGGCGCACATGTGGTTGGCGACGAGCCGGCAATCCACGTTCAGGCGCGGTTGGCCTTGGGTGAGGACAACGGCGCAGCCTTCGCGGTCAATCTGCCGGTACAAGTCCACGAGCAGGCGGAGCGTTTCCTGCCGGGTATTGTCGAGGAGTAGAGTCTGCAGGAGCGAGATGGACGCTTCCTCGAGTTGGCCGAGCGAAAGCTGGGCGGAAGCGATGCTGATGTAGGCGTCGGGATTGGTCGGGGAGAGATGGCGCATTTGCCGGTAGGCTTCGAGCGCTTTGTCGTATTGCCCGAGCCGCATCAGCGACAACCCCAGATTCCAGTAAATCTCGTGATTGCCGACGTCCAGAATCTGGTCGGGTTGCCGGCCGCGCTTGAGTTCCTTTTTCCGGTTGTCCTCGTTAAACGCCTGATCGAGCGGGACAGCGGCCGTCAGGGCTTCGACCGATTTTTGGAACCAGACCATGCTTTCCGGGGTGGGAGCGATCGCGCCGCCGGGACCTTGCTGCGAAAGTTTGTCGCCTTTCAGCCGGTAATACGCGCCGAGGTGCAGTAGCACAATCTGCGTCTGGTCGGTGACCGCGCGCGCCTTTTCGCCTTCCTCAATGATGCGGTCGAGATTGATGTTGTTGATCGTGGGATCTTGTTCGTACAGGGCGAACGCGAGTGATTTGTGGGATTTGAAGCTGTTCGGGACGGCTTGGACGGCCTTTGTCCACAACGTCACGTCATCCTGCCAGTCGAAGTTGCGCACGAACGACCGGGTGCCGTAGCCGAGGAGGAAGAGAATCAGCACCGTGCGCGCGCACAGTTGCAGCCAGAGCCGCAACGCCCATTCCGAAATGTCGAGCTTGACGATGAATTGCCGGCACGCGGCATAGACGGCGACGACCAGGCAGCCGGCAAAGCCGATGACCGGAAGGTAGAGGAATCGTTCCGCCATGATGCTGCCGATGATCTTCACCAGATTCGCCGTTGGCAACAGCGTGACGAAGAAAAACATCGTGAAGAAGAATACCGGCTTGGACCGGTGATACTGGCGGACGGCCACGAGCAGCACGATGATGACCGCCACCAGCGCCAGCAGCGCTTTGATTTCCTCCCAATTTGAGAAGTGCCACGAAACGAGGGGGACTTCGTTATACGAGTAGTCCGGCGCGAGCGTCTGCGGCCACAACAGCTTCCAGAAATATTTTCCGATCACCTTGATCGCCGTGAAGCGTTGTGTCCAGAAATCCGTGCCGGGAATGGCAAGATTGTTGTCCACCCACGGCAACTCCGGCGGTCGCATCTTGTCGAACAACGTGCTGCGCACGTACCACATGGCCAGCAACGGCGGGATCAACGCGAGATACCCGCGCGTCAGCCACGCCCACACGTTGGCCAGAAAGTTCGTCAGCCAATTCCCGGTGATCCGTCGCAGGCGGAACGTGAAATCATACAACCCAATCACGCCCAGCAGCACCACCGCATTCTCTTTGGCGAATACCCCGAACGTCAGCAACCCCATCATCGCCGCCAACCACGGCACGCGCGGCCACCCGCCGGCCATCCCGCTCACCGCCAGGGCCAGCACGCCCATCCCGATCAACACACCGCACGCCGCCCACGGCGATAGTTGAAACTCCCGCAGCTTCCACACGAGCGCGGCGGCGACCGCCAGATACAACACCGCCATCACCGAGTCCCACAGCCCGGGCGCCGCGTGTTTCACCGGCCCAGTCTGGCTGCGCGCGTAGCACAACAGCCCGCCCAGCACCGCCAGCGCGGCGAACAGGTCACCGCGCCCGATGATGTTGGTGACCGACTCCGTGTTGACCGGATGGACGGCAAACAATCCCGCCACAAAAAACGCCGGCCAGACGTTGTTCATCAGCAGGAGGACGACGAAATAAACGAGGCAGCCGTTGGCCCAGTGCAGGAAGAAATTGAACCAATGATACCCGGCGGGCTGATCTTTGTTGCCGAACACCGCATAGTTCAGCCAGAACGACGCGGTGGTCAGCGGCCGGTACAGCCCGCTCACCGCTTTCGGCCACCAATAATCCTGCGTGAAAATCGTCCGCAGATTTTCCTTCGTGGCCTGCGTGTCGGCCTCGGTTGCCAGACTGAACGTCCGCAGCCGGGGGTCTTCGAGTATGATGAACTTGTTGTCCAGCGCGAAGCCGGTCGTGAACGAATTCGCATACGTCATCAGCACGATCGTTCCGATCGTCAAAATGATCGCCAAATGATACCGCAACCCGACCGGTGTCCACAGTCGCAGCTTGACCGGCTCCTCCGCCACAGGAGCCGGCGGGGATGGGTTCACGGGTTGTTCCACTTTCGCTTCCATCGAAGTGTTTGTGACCAAGCAGTCTGCTTGCCGTCATTCTCCAAACGGGGCGGCAGTCTCTCAGCCCCGCCCGGCAATGTCAAAAACAGATTGGCGGAAATTTTCCTTGCGTGAAACTTTTCCCGTCCAATACTGTCCGCTGAACAATATTGACCAACTGACGAGTCACGATGCTCGACAAAATCCTCATCCCCACCGACCTCAGCCCCGAGTCCAACTCCATTTTTCCCATCGGCGTCACGCTGGCCCAAGCATTCAACAGCCGGTTGTATCTCGTCCACGTCATGCACCCGGACTCGCTCAAAGGGCCGGAACACCTCAGCGACTTCCCGCGGCTCAGTAAATTTTTCGCCGCTGGCCGGGGCGATCCCCACCTGCCCCCGCTCAAAGCCACCGTGCCAGTCGGCAAAGTGTACCGCTATCACGAAAATCCCGAACACGTCGTTCTCGACTTCGCCAAACGCAAAGAAGTAGATCTGATCTGCCTCGCCACCACCCCCGACAATCGCTCCAAACTCACCGGCTGGCTCAACGGCGGCATGACTGCCCGGATCTTGAAAGCCGCCCGCTGTTCTGTGCTCTGCCTGCGGGGCCGCGCCGTGAAAGAAAAAGAGTGGGAGCGTCCCCGCTTCAAACACATCCTCCTTCTCACCGAGCTCGGCGCGCGCGGCGCCACCCCGCTCCTCAAAGCCCTGCCGTGGGCGCACACCTTCAACAGCATGTTGCACATTTTTCCCCTGCTGCTCGACGACAGCGCGCCTACACCCGAAGCCAACCCGCTCCGCGAGATCGCCAAGATCAACCCCGCGCAAACCAACGTCCTGCTGTTTGCCGATCCCAGCCGGCAGAAACGCAATCTCATGGACTTCGTTAAACGCACCGCGGTGGATTTGATCATCGTCCCGCCGCGCGCCAGGCGTGAACTTTCCACGCCGTTCTTCCGCGACATCGTGCAACACCTCCTGAAAGAGACCGACAGCCCCGTGCTAGTCCTCCGCTGAAAACAGCCGCTCAATCGCCCGCCGTTGCCCCGCCGGGAACGCCAGCCGTTCCAAATCTCTCCGCCGAATCCACTGCCCGCCGCCACCGCGCTTGCCAATCCCACCGGGTGTCCCATTCACCACCCGCAAGGTCACCCGCTGGTTCATGATGGTGTAGCGGATGCGGAACAATTCCCGCCCGCCGCGCGCCGCCGGCAATTCCCACATCTTGGCCAACGCTCCGGTCGCCGGCCGTTGCCGCACCAGCAGCCGATCCCCGTCACGCACGGCTGCCGCCGTCACGACAACCGCTTTGATTTTCGGACGCGCCCCGCGATTCGGCAACGCATCACCGGGCGCTTGGCACACTCGCCGCAATGGACAGGCCTCACACCGCGGATTGGCCGGTAAACACACCAGCGCCCCCAACTCCATCATCGCCTGATTGAAATCACCGGCGTTCGACACCGGTATCAACTCCTGCGCGAGCGCGAACAGCCGATCCGCTGTGGCCGGCAATTTCACATTGTCACGGATCGCGAACACCCGCGCCAACACCCGCGCCACATTGCCGTCCACCACCGGCACCCGCTCCCCGAACGCAATGCTCGCAATCGCCGCCGCCGTGTACCGGCCGATCCCCGGCAACTCCCGCCACGCGGCAAATGTGGCGGGGACGGCTCTCCGAGTTGTCCGCGCCGCCAGTATCTTTGCTGCCTTGTGCAAATTCCGCGCGCGCGCGTAATAACCAAGTCCTTCCCACAATTTGAGCACCCGCGCTTCGGACGCCCGCGCCAGCGATTGCACTGTCGGAAACTCCCGCAGCCAACGCCGGTAATAGGCGCGCACCGTCTCGACGCGCGTTTGTTGCAACATGATCTCACTCACCCAAACCCGGTAGGGGTCCGTCGTCCCCCGCCACGGCAGGGCGCGTTGATGCCGGTGATACCAGCGCGGCAGGCCGTGGCGAAAGGCGTTGACCGTCGCGCGTGTGGGGTTTAATCGTCTCGGCATGGCAGAGCGGACATCCTATACGTGCGCGTTGGCGGCTGACAAGATTCCGCAGTTGAAACGGGATCTGCACGAGAAGGGCTACGAGTTTCGCGACGTCCCCTACGCGCATTTCGGGGCGGCGTCCGATGCGGAGAAGGTGAATCTCTCCGTGTACAAGTCCGGCAAGCTGGTCATCCAAGGGAAGGGCACGACCGATTTCATCCAGTTCTACCTCGAACCTTGCCTGCTCGGTGAAGCTCGGCTCGGCTACGAGCATATCCACGACCCGACCATGCTCGACCAGCGCATTGGCGTGGATGAATCCGGAAAAGGGGATTTCTTCGGCCCGCTCGTCGCCGCCGGTGTCTATCTCGAAGAACACGCCGCCAAGAAAATGGTGGAACTCGGTGTGAAGGACAGCAAATTGATTTCCAGCGACGCCCGCATCGAAGCGCTCGCCAATGGCATTCGTGCTGTTGCCAAATGGGACGTTGTCGCTATCGGCAACGAAAAGTACAACGAACTGCAAAAGAAAATGCGAACCGTCAACAACCTCCTCGGTTGGATGCACGCGCGCGTCATCGAAAACATGCTCGTCAAAGCGCCGGGTTGCCCCAAAGCCATCTCCGATCAATTCGGCAACAAACGCATCGTGCAAAACGCCCTGATGGAACGCGGCCGGAAAATTGAACTCATCCAGCGCCACAAAGCCGAAAGCGACCTCGCCGTCGCCGCGGCATCAATCCTGGCGCGCGACGAGTTTGTCCGCCGCCTCAAAGCGCTCGGCAAGGAGTACGGCGTCCATCTCCCCAAAGGCGCCAGCGCTGCCGTTCGTGCCGCCGCCGTCGCACTGGTCAAGAAGCATGGCCCGGCCGCCTTGCCCGAAGTCGCCAAAATGCACTTCCGCACCAGCCAGCAAGTCCTTGCCGAGGCCGCTGCATGAAAAGCGTCATCACCATCGCGGTCGTCATCGTCATCGTCGGCTTTTGCGCCGCTGAATTTTCCAAGATGGTTCGCGCCAAACTGGATTTGACCGAGCGGGTCGCGTTCCATCTCGATTTCGTGGATGAGACCTCGCTGGAGTCCGTGAAGGACGACTTGGTGAAAGACGCCGCCAAACTTGGCGTGGACCTCGATCGCGACCGGGTTTTGATCGTCTATCAAGACACCACCAAAGAGTTGTATCCGCAGCGCGTCCTCGGCAAAATCGCCCAGTTCCAAAACAAGCAAGTCGGCATCAGCGTGAGTTATCACTGGCGCATCCTCGGCTTTGGCATTGCGCAGGACATCACGCGGGCGAAAATCAAACAAGTCCAAGTGCGGCAACGCGAGTTGCCGCCCCAATACAAGGAGCTACTGGAATAAGATGCCCCTCTACGAATTCGATTGCGGCGGCTGCGGCAAGACCTTCGAATTGCTCGTCCGCTCCACCGACTGGAAAGGCGCCCCCTGCCCGCATTGCGGCTCGAAAAAGCTCGCGAAAAAACTCTCGACCTTCGCCCCGCAGGGTGCGTCAACGGGTGCCACCGCTCCCACCTGTCCCACCACCGGCCGCACCTGCGGCTGCGTCGGCTCCCACCGGCACTGAGGTGCTCCCCCAAAGTTGAGCCACCGACTGTGCGCCTTTCCCCGGAGAAGGGAAATTGCCAAGCTGCCGAAGCAAGCCGGTGATCCGCACACTCCCGCTGCGATTAGCGCACGAGTTTTCGGCCGAGTGCTGACCGTTCCCGTCACATGTGATTGATAATTTCGTCGCCAAACTGACTGCAACGAACCTCTTTTGCGCCTTCCATCAGGCGGGCGAAGTCGTAGGTGACGGTTTTCTCGCCAATGGCGCCGTCGAGTCCTTTGAGAATCAGGTCGGCGGCCTCGGTCCGCCCCGTGTAGCGCGGCAGCCTCTCGCCGGAGAGG
>CAZJCX010000169.1:0-231 GCA_964544425.1 uncultured Verrucomicrobiota bacterium | reverse complement strand
GGTTAACCTTGTCGAGGTCGGCATACTTGGGGGCCGTGCCGTGGGTGGCTTCGAAAATGGCGTGGCCGGTGATGTAGTTGATGTTGCCGCCCGGGGCGATGCCGATGCCGCCGACTTGCGCGGCCAACGCGTCGCTGAGGTAATCGCCGTTGAGATTGAGCGTGGCGATGACGTCGAATTCTTCCGGGCGGGTGAGCACTTGCTGGAGCGTGATGTCGGCGATGGCGTCTT
>CAZJCX010000168.1:6104-7702 GCA_964544425.1 uncultured Verrucomicrobiota bacterium | reverse complement strand
GGTGCCGGCGCGATCACCGGCGACATGATTGTCAAAGACGTCGCCGCGCGTTGGCCCCAAACGACGGCCGTGTTTGGCCATCACAAGGTGGACTTCTGTTGCGGGGGCGCGCACTCCATCGAACAAACGGCCCGCGCGCGCGGTTGCCGGGACGTGGCAGCGCTCGTTCGCGACCTGAACGCCGCCATCCGTTAGGCGGTGGTCAAGGCCGCGACGACCTGGCTGACGTGGTCGCCGCGCCGGGCATCGCGATCCCGGTAGATGGCTTGGAGGTTGCGGCATTGCCGCAGAAAGATCTTCTTGGGCGAGACCGGCATCAGGCTGGTCTCGTGAAACCCACCGGCCAACCGCTCGCTGATTGTCCGGCAATCCGCCGCATCCAGCACCTGACCGGCATTGAACGGGTCGAGGAAGAACGCCACATCCGGGGCGCGCCACGTGAGGAGAAAATGCCCCGGCAGGTTCACGCCAAAGAGGGGCAGCCCAAGCCGTTTGCCGACCAGCAGGTACAACACCGAGAGCGAAATGGGAATGCCCAAGCGACGGTCGAGCACGCGGTGGAGGTAGGAGTTGTCGGGGTCGTAGTAATCCTGTTGGTTGCCCCGGAAACCGAGCATCTGAAACAAGTAGTGATTGCAGACCTCGATTGTCGCCCGTGGTGTCTCGCGCCCGGTCAGGCGCTCGCGCAGTTCCCGCGCCATCTGATCCAGCCGCGTCCGGTACGGCGTTTCATCCAACTCGGGATACCGGGCGCGTGCCAGCAACCAATTCGCGTGTTCGAGGTCCAAATCACGTTGGCTGTTGCGACAAAATAAGACGAGCGTCTCCACGGCTTGGCGTTCGCGCAGGTCGCCCAGAATTCGCGCGGCCGCCCGGCCCGCGGCATCGGTCGGCTCGCGCGCGGCCGATTCCAGGAATTCCCGGCCATCCGCGCCCATGTGAACGAACTGCTCGCGCAACAACTCCTGCACCTGCAGGTCGTCGTCTGCCAACAACGTCAGCAACGCTTTACGATCATTTTCACCGAGCGGCTTCATCCTGCGCTCACAGTGCCGCAACCAGCGGCTAAAATCCAGTCCGCCGCCGCCCCCACGTCGGCTGCGGCGTGGACGGAGCGGACTTCGTTTTTCGCGAGCGTCTCGCGACCCACTCCGGTGAGCACGAGAATGGGTCGAACGCCCGCGTTCCAACCAGCCTGCAAGTCGCTGGGTCGGTCGCCCACCATGTAGCTGCCGGCGAGGTCGAGATCGAAGTCGCGACCGGCGTCGAGGAGGAACTTCGGCTTCGGCTTCCGGCAATCGCAGTTGTCTTCGGGATGGTGCGGGCAGACATAGAACCGGTCGGGCTGGATCCCTTGGGCGCGGAGAAGTTGATGGATTTCTTCCACCGCCTCGCGTGTAAAATAGCCGCGACCGACACCCGATTGATTCGTCACGACGAAGATTTTGAACCCGGCGGCGCGGAGTCGTTGTACGGCGGCGGCGGCGCCGGGGATGACTTTCACCCGGTCGACGTGGCCGACGTAGTTGGCGTCTTCCATCAACACGCCGTCGCGGTCGAGAAAGACGGCGCGCGATTTCATTTGCGCCCCAGTTGTT
>CAZJCX010000168.1:4780-6094 GCA_964544425.1 uncultured Verrucomicrobiota bacterium | reverse complement strand
GAGCAAGGTGACGATGGCCAGAATGCAGATCGCCTGCACGATGACCACCAGCGCCGCCACCATGTCCGCCCACAACAACGTCGCGGCGCCGAGGCCGAGCGTGAGCGTGATCAGGTAGATCAGCGCCACCGCCCAGCTTTGCGGCAAGCCCAGCCGGACAAGCCGGTGGGAAATGTGGTTCACATCACCGTGATAGACCGGCTGGCCACGCCAGAGACGGATGCTCATCACCATCGCCATGTCAAACAGCGGCACCGCCAGCACCAGCAGCGGGATCAGCACCGGCAGGAGGGTGGGGGATTCGGGCCGGTAGAACGTCCCCACTATCGGCAGCACCGCCAGCATGTACCCGATGAAATGACTCCCGGCATCGCCGAGAAAAATTGAAGCAGGTTTGAAATTGTAAGGGAGAAACCCGAGCAACGCGCCCGCCAGCGCTGTCGCCAGCAAGCAGACAAAATACTGTTCCTGCACCGCCGCCATGAACGCGAACATCCCCGCGCACACCAACCCGATTCCGGCGCACAGCCCATCCATGTTATCGAGAAAGTTAAGGGCGTTGGTCAACGTCACAATCCACAGCACGGTGAGCGTGAAGTTGACGACCGGATTCGCAATGAACACGGTAATCCGCATCCCGAACGCCGCCACCAGCGCGGCGATCAACACCTGCGCCAGCAGTTTCGGCCCGGCCTTCAAATCGTGCGCGTCGTCATACAATCCCAGCGCGATCATCAACGCTCCTCCGGCCAGCAACACAAAAAGTTTCGAGCCGACGCGGAACGCGCCTTCGATGTGTGGTCGCAAATCCGGCAACTCGACAAAGGGTAAGTCCAAGTGCGCCGCCAGCGGCAAAATCACAACGTAGTTCAGCACAATGTTCGTCGCGAACGCCGCGAACACCGCCAAGCCGCCCAGCAACGGCATGGCGTTCTGGTGGATCTTGCGCTCCAGATTGGGCTGGTCCACCACCCCCAGCCGGTACGAGAGCTTGCGAAACACCGGCGTCAGCAACAACGCCAGCGCAAAGCTCACGTCGAAGATATAAAAATAAACCAGGAACCAGTGCATCACGCCATCAATCGCCGATACAATTCGTCAATCCGCGCCACCATTCGCTCCTCCGTGAACTCCGCCGCCACCAACTCCCGGCCAGCGGCACCCATCTTATGAGCCAGCGTCGGCTCGCGCAACAGCCGAATCACCGCCGCCGCCAGCCGCTCCGTATCCTCCGCCGGCACGAGAAATCCCGTCTCGCCATCCCGGCAAACCTCCCGCGCCCCGTCCACGTCAAACGCCACCACCGGCTTGCCG
>CAZJCX010000168.1:0-4770 GCA_964544425.1 uncultured Verrucomicrobiota bacterium | reverse complement strand
AACGCCTGCGGCAACGTCCGTGGCAATCCCTCGCGCAACGACAAGTGAACCAGCACGTTCATCAGCGCCATGTACCGGGGAATTTCGCGCGGCGGCACCAGCCCGGCCAACACCACCCGGTCACCGGCGATTTTCTCAAACCGCCGCCGGTATGCGCCGTCGCCGACGAGCAGGAACTTCACGTTTGGCACCGCCCGCACAATCGTCGGCAACGCCTCGAATAAAAACTCATGTCCCTTCAACCGAAACAACCGCGCCACTTTCCCCACAATGAATTCGCCCGGCCTGATGCCCCACCGGCTCCGCAACGCCGCGTCGGGCCGCGCACCCAGAAACGCCGCCACGTCCATCCCGCTGCGAATCGTCGTGTACTGGTTCGGCCGCCCCACACCGGCCGCGAGGTACTGCTGCGTCATCGCATCGGCGACCGAAACGAAATGCGTCGTCCATTCTGCCGCGAGCTTTTCCGCCCACGTGAACAGCCAGTTGCCCACCGGATTCTGGTGCGCGTAGAACGACGGTCCATGAATCGTATGCACAATGACCGGCACGCCCGCCTGCCGTGCCGCCCACCGACCGACGAACCCCGCCTTGCCACTGTGCGTGTGAACGATGTCGTAGCGCTTCTCGTGAAACAGGCGCAACAACGCGCGGCTGGCCGAGATGTCTGCGAATGGATTCGGCGCGCGCCGCAATTCCGGCAGCACGATGATCGGCACCCCGGCCGCCTGCGCTTGTTCATACAGCGAACCCTCCGGCCCCGTTTGGGGGCCGATCACCAAATCCACCGTGTAGCCGCGCTGTTGCAGTCCGACGCACGTCGCGACGGTGTTTTCCTGCGCACCGCCGACGATGAGCCGCGTGATGACGTGGCAGACTTTCATAGCGCGTACACCACCGCGCGATCCGACCGGTACACTTCGCGAGCGCGTTGCTGGAGATGCCGACGAAACGCGCCCCAGTCAATGTCGTTTACGTAACCATAGCCAGCCGACAATCGTTGCAGCTCCGAAAAGTTGATGTACACGTGCGTGACCCCCAAGTCCGCCAGCCCGGCCTGCTGGAGCGGATGCTGATCAAACGCTGTGCTCCACAGGACCGGATGGCGCGCATAGTACACGCGCGCTTCGCCGACGTAGAGCACTTTTGCGGTGACCGGCAAATTCTCGTTCATCCACACCACCGGCTCCAACACGCCGCGACCCAGTTGCCGGATGAACTCTTCCCGCGACGTTTGACCGAGCGCGTGTTGGACAAAGCTCAGACGCGGCGGCACCGTCACCGGATCGCGCGCGTCCACCACCACGTTCAACCCCATCAGGCACAACGCCACGCCACACAGCCCGGCCAGCCCGGCTTTCAACCACCGCCCGTGTTGTTCCACCGCCCAACCCCCCGCCAGCGCCGCCACCGGCAGCATCGGCAACAAGAACCGCCACGGCCGGAACGTGAGCAGAAACCACCCCGCGTACGCGGCCAGAAACAACAGGCAGGCCCACCGGACCTCACGCCCTGTAGCTGCGCTTGCCAGGCGCGGCCACAGAAGGATGAGAAACGCCAGCGGCAATGTGGCCATGATCAACGGCACCGCGCCGACTTCGATGAACGAATAATGCCAGCCGCGTTCCCAAAATTGGCTCCAACCAAACGTCGCGTAATGCTTCTCCGCAAACAACGCCGCTTGGTCCGCCGTCCAATGCGGACTTTCCCGCCACAACGGATAAACGGGGTCACCGGCCAAGACGGCATTCTTCACCAGCCACGGCAAAACCGGCATCAGCCCGACCAATCCATACCGGACCGCTGGCCACAATTTTCGCGTTTGCGCCAAAATCACGACCAGCAGCGGCAACATGACCACCGGGATGGCCGTCCATTTGGTCGCCACCGCGCATCCGGCCGCCAACGCTGACCAGTGCCACGGCCAGTTCAACAGCAACCCCCCGGCGGCGAGCGTCGCAAAGAATGCCGTCGCCAGATCAATCCGGGCCGTCTGACTCAAATCCTGCACGAACGGCAGACAGTAAAAGATCGCGCCCGCCGTCAAACCCGCCCGGCGAGACCACAACCGCGCGCCGATGCCCACAATCGCCCCGGTGGTCAGCAGACCGAACAACCAATGCAACAACTTCGCCGCGATGTCCGACCGGGTCGCGAGTGCGAGCAGGTACAGCATCTCCGTCAGTTGCGGCAGGTTGGAATAAAAGTTGTACGGGAGAAATGCGACCCGCCCCGCCCGGAGGTAATCCATCGGCGCGCCGAGGTGATACTCCAACTCGTCGTACTCAAACGGCGGCACGAGCGCCCCCGGTAGTTGCAGCAACGCCGACGCGATGAGCCAAGCAACCAACACCCACTCCCAGCCGGTCAGCGGGTTGGGGGAGCGCCGAGCAGCCAGTTGTCGTCGAACGCTGGGGAGCGCCCACAAGCCGAGTCCGACAAACACCCAACCCACCGTCTGCGTCGTGACAGCGGCGATGGCGAGGGTGGCCGCCGCGAGCACCGTCAGACCCAGGCCGATGGCCAACAGTGATTCGAGGGCACCGGCTCGGCGAACGATCAATCTGCCGATTGGCCACGCGGTGGCCAGCAGCAGCGCGAGCCAGAGAATATCCATCAGGCGTTCACGCACAAAAGCGCCGAAATGCGGTCCCACTCCCAGTTGCGGTAGCGTGGCGAGCAGGACGCGACCGAACTGCAGCGGAATGAGCCAGCCGTCATGCCGAAGCAAGAAGATTCCGGCCACGGCGGCTAACCAGCCACCGGCAAGAATCGCAGGAA
Organism: uncultured Verrucomicrobiota bacterium; assembly: GCA_964544425.1. Classification (GTDB taxonomy): domain Bacteria; phylum Verrucomicrobiota; class Verrucomicrobiia; order Palsa-1439; family Palsa-1439; genus OMJI01. The sequence continues at coordinate 1,989 of CAZJCX010000168.1, read as the reverse complement.
GTCGGTTCGGCGGCGCGGCCTCGGTCATGCCGCGATTTTAGCGGGAGCGAGCAGAACCGCAAGCTAGTCGCGGTCTTTCTGTCGATAAGAAGTGAATTGACCGCTCTGGGCGGGATCAGGAACGGGCCATCAACCACAGGAGGTTCGATGGACAGCGATCCGATGCCCGCCGTGAAGCAGGCAATGAAAGTACAAGTGGATCAGAGTCGGTTGATGGAGATCGGACGGCGCTGGTCGGTGCGGTACGGGCCGCAGGTATTGGGCTGGTACACGACGGAGGGACGAGCCATCGCGGCGAAACAGCAACGGGCGGCGTGAACCGGCCGACAAATTTTCTTTCCCCCGCGGGGTGAAGGAAAGGAGAACAGCAACCAACAATCGAAAGCGGCCAACTTCACTTATTGTTGACACACCAACAGCGCAAGCTTGACCGGTGCAGGTTCCCGCGATTATATCTCCGCCCACTTAACTTCAGGAGAAACACCATGGCAACGGCACCCAAAGGCGTCACGCAGGCGCGCCCAAAAGCAAAAGACGATAAGAAAGACGGCAAGGACGCCAAGAAGGTCACGTACCCCAGCGATTTCGGCTCGCACGCGAGCATGACGAACGAGGAATTGAACGGCAAGATCGGCGCCGCCAAACAAGACGCCGGCGACGCTTGGGTCATCCTCGCCGACGAACGCGGCCCGTATGCCACACGCAAGTCACGGCTCGATACCGGCATGGCTGACCCCGCCCGGTTTGCCGACTTGCCGGCCCGCGAGCGATTGGTCAAAGAACTGACCACTGCTTGATCTTGTGGGAGCGCCCCTCCGGGCGCGACCCGGAGGCATCATGACGGAACCCGCTCCCTCGTCTGCGCCGTCCGATTTCATCCGCGACATCGTCAAAGCTGACCTCGAAGCCGGCAAGTGCCAGGCGCCGGTCACCCGCTTCCCACCGGAGCCGAACGGCTACCTCCATCTTGGCCATGCCAAGTCCATTTGCCTGAACTTCGGCATCGCCCGTGAATTTGGCGGCGTCTGCAACCTGCGAATGGACGACACCAATCCCACGAAGGAAGAAGTCGAGTACGTGGACTCGATCGTCGCCGACGTGCGCTGGCTCGTTGCCGGCTGGGCGGACGACCAGCTTGGCTTGGATCACGGTCAGCCATTCTACGCGTCAGGTTATTTCGACCAACTCTACGAATTCGCCCGCCAACTCATCCAGCGGGGCAAGGCGTACGTCTGCGATCATACCGCTGAGGAAGTCGATCAAATGCGCGGTGCGCCGGACCGCCCCGGTGTGCCCAGCCAGTACCGGGAACGTCCCATCGCGGAGAGTCTCGATCTGTTTGCGCGGATGAAAGACGGTGAGTTCCCCGACGGTGCCCGCACCGTCCGCGCGAAGATTGATATGGCCTCGCCCAACATCTGGTTGCGCGATCCGCTCATCTATCGCATCCGGCACGCCTCGCACCATCAGACCGGCGACAAATGGTGCATCTACCCGCTCTACGACTTCGCCCATTGCCTCAGCGACTACATCGAAGGCATCACCCACAGCATCTGCACCCTCGAATTCGAAGTCCACCGCCCGCTCTACGACTGGATTCTCGAAAATCTCGACCTCCCCCGGCCGCTCCCGCGCCAATACGAATTCGCCAAGCTCATCCCGACCTACACCATCGTTTCCAAGCGGAAACTCATCCAGCTCGTGAATGACAAAGTGGTGGCCGGCTGGGACGACCCGCGCCTGCCGACAATCTCCGGCCTGCGTCGCCGCGGCATCCCCGCCAGCGCCGTCCGCCAATTCGCCTACAACATCGGCGTCACCAAATTCAACAGCGTCACCGACATCGCCGTCTTCGAGCATTGCATCCGCGACGACCTCAACAAACGCGCCCTCCGCCGCCTCGCCGTCCTGCGCCCCCTCAAAGTCGTCATCACCAACCTCCCGGCCCACCACCACGAAGACCTCGACGCCATCAACAATCCCGACGAC
>CAZJCX010000167.1:5694-7756 GCA_964544425.1 uncultured Verrucomicrobiota bacterium | reverse complement strand
CTTGTCGAGCTGCCCTATTCTAACCCACGCCACCACGTCCACTTCCGCGACGATGGCCGGTCTGGTTTCGCCTTCAAACGCGACCGCCACAACCCGCCCCACGCCCGAGCGCCGGGCGGCGCGGGCGAAGATAAACGGAAAATCGCCGTTCCCGGCAATCAAGCCAAGCGTATCCATGCGCGCGGATTGTTGCCGGGCAAAAGCAGAGCGTCAAGGTCGCAATTCCGCCTGCTGCGCCGGTGGGGGCGTTACATTCAACAACTCTTTAGCCAGAACACGGACTCGTCCGTTGGTATCGCGCTCGGCAACCTGCCGGAGCACCGAGCGGGCTTCGGGATCGGGGGCCAGCAGCCGCACGGCTTCCTGCCGGACGGCGGCATCCTTGTCTGTGAGCGCGCGCAAACCAGCGTCACGAATGGCCGAAGCGTGCGCGGCGTCGCGTTCGAGCTGCAGACCGATCAATGCTCCGAGGCGGGTGACCACATCGGGGTCAGCGACCCGCAGGAGGTAGGCGGGGATCAATTGGCTGGCGGGTAATTTCCACTTGTGCAGCCATTCGACAAAAATGTGGTTCGGCCCCTTCTCGCGCAGGGAGTCGAGCGCCGCGGCGATGATCGTGGGCCGGTCGAGGATGTTGCTGAGCGCATTGGCGGCGTGCCGTTGCAGGGTTTCATCGCGAGCGTGCAGCGCATTGAGCAGCGGCGCAATGGCGGTCTCGTCGCCGGTGAACCCGAGAAAGTCGGCGGCGATCAGGTCGCCGGTTTCCAGTTGAGCGGTCAGCCGCTCAACGCGCACCGCCAGCTTGGTCTCGCCAACGGGGATGACAGTGAATTCGAGGGGCGGGGCGTGGACAGCCGGCCATTCGACGGTGTGGTTGCCGGCCGTGGTGCGCGGGACGTATTGGCCCCGCACGGTGTAGCGACCAGGATTGAGCGGGAGGAACCAGTAATTGAGGAAAAGTTTGCGCTCGAACTGGTCATGTGGTTTCACCGTGGTCCACGAACCGAGCCAATGCGCCGCCGGCAGACGGCTTCGGGGTGGAGTGGCCGGCCGGCCGTTTTCATCTTCAACCGCAAAAGCAAAGCCGTCGAATGATCCGGCCGGACGGGTGCTGGTTTGGGCGATGTAATCGCCCGTGCCGTGGTTCACGACGCGCACCACGGCGACGATCGGCTCGCCCGCTTCGACGGTGCTCTTTTCCAGTGCCAAGGTGAACTGGAGCGCGGGAGGGGGCAGGTTGCCGGTATCGCCCCAGCCAATGGTGAGACCGGTCAGGAATGTCAGCGCCGCGACTGTCGAACAAATCGTAAATCTTGCCATCTTCTCCCCGCAATACCCTGTTTCCAGAAGGAGATTCCACCCGAACGAGGTGGAATGCAAGTGACGTTTCGGCGGCAAGTAGATTTTACTACAGGCGCGCAACTGTCATCCCGCCGTCCACCATGACGACTTGGCCGGTGGAGTAGGGGAAGTCACTGCGAGCGAGGGCGGCGACGGCTTTGCCGACATCTTCCGGTAGGCCCCAGCGAGATTGGACGAGCAAGCCGCCGGCAATCAGCTTGTCGTATTTTTCTTTCACACCGGCCGTCATATCAGTCTGAATGATACCGGGGCGGACTTCATAAACGGGGATGCCGTGTTCGCCGAGTCGGACGGCCCAGAGTTGCGTGGCCATGGCGACACCGGCTTTGCTGATGCAGTAATCGCCCCGGTTGACGCTGGCGACTTGGGCGGAGATGGAGGAGACGTTGATGATGCAGCCGCGTTTCTGCTTGATCATCCACTTGGCGACGGACTGAGTCAGGAAATACGGACCCTGCAAATTGGTGCGGATGAGTTGCTCGAAACTTTCCTCGGTCGCGTCGAGGATGTCCGCCCGAACTTTCGGGGCGATCCCGGCATTGTTCACGAGAACGTCGAGCCGGCCAAACTTCTGGCGGATGGCGTCGAGCATCTTTTCGCGCGCGGCGCGGTCGGCCACGTCGCATTGGCAGTAGAAGAAGTCGGGGAATTCACACGTCGGCCGCATCCCACAGGCGGCAATTTCAAAACCATCCTTCTG
>CAZJCX010000167.1:2415-5684 GCA_964544425.1 uncultured Verrucomicrobiota bacterium | reverse complement strand
ACTCACCGACGGCATCGCCCTCATCGAAAATCTCGATACCGAGGCCAATGCCGCGTGTTCCACCGGTGACGAGAGCGACGCGCGGGGAGTCTTGGGTCTTGGGTCCTGAGTCCTGAGTCTTCATTTGTACTTACTCCCCTTGAGGGAGGATTGCTGGAGATACTTCATGAAACCGCCAATCAGCCTGCCGGTTTCATCCGCCAACGCATAAAGTTGCGTGAACAGGGTCTTGCTCAGGTACCCGGCATCAAGCGCGACATACAATTGCGCTTGAACCTCCGCCACCGAGCCCTTTGCTTGCGACAGAAATTGCGTGAACTCCTTGTCACCGCCACGACCGAAACCTTCGGCAATGTTTGAGAGGACGGATACGGAAGCGCGGCGGATTTGATCACGTAAACCATAATCCCGCGAGAAGTCGCCGGACTTCGTTGCAGCATAGACTTGCCGGGCTAGTTCCCGGGACTTCTGCCACGCGGCGATGTCCTCAAATCGTGTGATCCTAGCCATGACTCAGGACTCCCGACTCAAGACTCAGGACTGCTTCCCCATCGTCTGTTTGATTTCTTTCACCTTCGCGGCCTCCGGCGTCTGCTTGTAATACTCGTCGAGCGGGTAACAGCCGGACGGCAGGCCGTTGCGCGGGGCGGTGGTGCAGTCGCTGAAGGTCCGGCAGATGAGTTTGCGTTCCGTGGTGCCCCGTTCCACGGCGTCGGCGCAGATGCGCGGGTAGCTGAGGACGACGCGACCGAGTCCGATACTGTCCACGTGATTGTGGCGGAGGTAATACTGCGCGACCTGCGGCAGGTATTCTTGGAAATAGGTGTAGGCGGTGCCGATGAGGAGCAGGTTCGGGAACTGCGCCTTGAGTTGTTTCACCACGTTGATTTGGCGCGCGCAGCCGACGAGCGGGTCTTCAGGCGGCTGATAGCCGTCGGATGGCGGATAGGCGGCCGGACGCTGGATGTGCGGGTTGTAGTACGGGCTGCCGGCGGAGATGTTGACCATCGTGATGCCGAGCGATTCCAGAATCTGGAGGAACGCCACCGGCTCGGGGAGGTCGTACTCGGTTGGGTTCTGTGGATTCACGCCGAAGCCGTACCGGTACGGCAGGCAATGGGAGAAATCTTCAGGGACACCGGAGCCATCAGGACCCGGTTTATAGGCCACCGCGTCGAAAATGCTGACGCGCACCGCGATTCCAAGTTTCGGCGCGACGCTGCGGATGAGTGAGACAATCTCACGGAGCATCCGCGTCCGGTTCTCCAGCGTACCACCGAACGGACCCGGTCGGGTGTGGGCGCTGAGAAGTTCGTGGAGTAGGTAGCCGTGGCAATGTTTCACGTCCACGAAATCCGCGCCGACATCAGCGGCAATCTTCGCGGCGCGACCGTAATCCTCGATGAGCCGTTTCAGTTCGTCGTCGGTGAACACCTGTGAGTCGCTGGTGACGCCGAACTTCTTGTCGAGAATCGGATGCCGGTAGGCCACGCGGGACTCGAAGCGTTTTTTGTCGTTCGGTTTGCAGAACCGACCGGAGTGAGTCAGTTGGAAACCGATGACCAAGTCATCGGTGTTACCGGGGTGTGATTGGATGACCGCTTCGCGGAGCTTGGCGATGTCCTTCTTGTTTTGCTCGATGATGATGAGTTGATTTGGATTCGCGCGACCATCCGGTCGGACTGCCATCGCTTCGCCGCCGAAAATGATTTTCGCGCCGCTCTCGCCGAAGCGTTGCCAGCGGCGGATCATCGGTTCAGTAACGCCGCCGGTCGTGGTGCCGTCCCAGCCTTCCATCGGATGGACGCACCACCGGTTGCCGATGGTGCGCCCATTCCACTGCAACTTACCGGCCAGTGGTGAGTCGGGGCCGGTGACGATGTTATCTTCAAGCTGCAGATCGATGCCGAGTTTCGCGATGTGCTGGCGAAACTGAGCCGGTGTGCGGAGGCTGGGAATGCGGGTGATGGTCATGGCAGTTTGATAGTAGCCGCAGGCTTTAGCCTGCGTGGGAACCAACGCGCCCTAGAGGGCGCGGCTACATGAATTGATTTCATCGGAAGAATTTCAAATAGGGTTTGCCGGTGGCGATGCGCTGGACGTAGAGCGCGGCTTCACGGATGTGATAATCGCCCCACATGCTGCTTTCGTCGCAGGGGACTTTCCGACCAGGCGGGATGTGGTCCCACCGGTTTGGGTGATGATAAACCGAGTGGAGTAGCAGGCCTTGGTGCTTTGTTCCGGTGCTGAGATACGGTTCTTCGAGGAGCCGGTTGAGAACGGTCAGACCCGCTTGCCAGTATTTCTTGTTTTTCGTGTGACGACCGAGCCGGAGCAGCCCTTGCGCGGCGATGGCAGCGGCGCTGCTGTCGACCGGCTCGAAGTCATTGAATGGGTCGGCGGGGCGCGGTTGCCAATCGCCGAGCCGGTGGAGTTCGGGGGCGCCGGTATCCCAATAGGTGATGCCGTCGGCGGCAGCGGCGTGTTCGATGTAGAAGTCGCAGACGTCCCGGCAGGCTTTCAGCATGAAATCGCATTTGCCGAGAAACTCAAGTTGTTCCGCGAATCCGCACATGGCCCACGCGAGGCCGCGCGTCCAGGTGGTGAACGGTGAGAAACCTTGCTGTGAGTTCGGACACCGGTAGTTGCCGTCGTTCAAATTGAAGATGGCTTCGTGGGCGACGGAGAACGCGGGCTTGCGGCGGATCGAATAATCCGCAGTGGCTTTCGCGTGCTGGAGCAGCCGGTCGAGTAGCGACACCTTCTCGTCGTTCTCGCCGAGGTAGGCGTGACCGAGTTGATGCGCAACCGCGAGCGCGCGGAGCGACCGGATGGTGTCCACGAAGAGTGAGTGCGGGCCGTTGAACGAATAGATGTAGCCGCCGGTCTTGGTTTTTGTCCAACGTCGGGCTTGGACGGCGCCGGAACATTTCAGCGCGAGTTCGTAGAAGTTGCGTTCCCACTCGTTCTCGGGAATGCGGCGCTCGTTCATGAGCCGCCAGAGGTTGCCGTAGGTGCTGACGTTGTTGAACCCGTGGTCATGCACGCCAAAGTGGGTGAGGTGCGGGGCCATGACGGCGACGGTCTGCTGTTTGCCGAGCGCGAGGAATGATTTCTCGCCGGTCGCGTCGAATTGCAGCAACGCCGCGCCGACCTCGAATCCTTGTGTCCACTCTGTCCACCCGCGCGTGGTGTACCGGCCTTGCACGGTGAAGACGGGCGTGCCTTGCGAGTGGTCGTAGTGGCGGGCGATGAGGCGAATCTTTTGG
>CAZJCX010000167.1:1693-2358 GCA_964544425.1 uncultured Verrucomicrobiota bacterium | reverse complement strand
AATCGGCGGGGCGCAACTGATAATTGATTTGCAGCATAAGTGAGCCGTGATATTAGCTTGGCGCACTCGAATGAAAAGAGGTTTTTCATGAAGGTCATCTTGGAGAAGCGCATCGTGCCGGTGCTGACGTTGGAGACCACGGCGGAAGCGTTGTCGGTCGCCGAGGCGCTGGTGGCCGGTGGGCTGCCGGTGATGGAAGTCACGTTTCGCACGGCGGCGGCGGCGGATTGCGTGCGCGCGATTCATCAGAAGTTCCCCGCCATTGCGGTCGGAGCCGGTACGCTGCTCACCGCGGATCAAGTCCGGCAAGCGAAGGAGGCCGGAGCCCAGTTCGGCGTCGCACCGGGAATCAACGCGGCCGTGGTGCGCGCGGCGAACGATGCGGGGCTGCCGTTCTATCCCGGTGTCATGACGCCGTCGGATGTGGAACTCGGGTTGTCGCTGGGATGTGTGCTGCAGAAATTTTTTCCAGCCGACGTGGCTGGCGGGGTGAAGATGTTGAGGGCGCTCGCGGGACCGTATGGGCATACCGGAGTGAAGTTCATCCCGCTCGGCGGAGTCAATGCCGGTAACGCGGCGGAATTTCTCGCGTTGCCGAACGTGGCGGCGGTTGGCGGCTCGTGGATTGCCGACCGGAAGCTAATCGGGGCGAAAGATTGGGCGGC
>CAZJCX010000167.1:509-1683 GCA_964544425.1 uncultured Verrucomicrobiota bacterium | reverse complement strand
GTCAGTTCGGCGGCGCGTACGGCCAAGGCTCCTACGCGACGAGCGGCGCTGGCGGCAGCGGGATGAAACCGAAGGCGATCTACCAGCTACCGGAGCGTTCGTTCCACTTGATCTACGGTGAGCCGGAGCGCGCGGCGATTGCCGCGTTGACCGAACCTGCGCCGTTGTCCGAGGCAGAAATCATCCTGACCGGCTGGGGCGCGCCGAAGATGGATGCGGCGTATCTCGCGCAAGCGCCGCAGTTGAAATTGGTGTTGTACGGCGCGGGCACGATCAAAAGCGTTGTGACCGATGCGTTTTGGGACCGAGGCGTCCGCATTTGTAGCGCGTGGGTGGCGAATGGCGTGCCGGTGGCGGAGTTCACGGTCGCGACGATCATCCTCAGCTTGAAACGGTACTGGCAACAGGCCGCCAACGTCCGCGACCGGCGCGATTACTCCGGTAAGCTCAGCGTGCCGGGTGCGTTCGGGACAATGGTCGGGATGGTATCGCTCGGCGTGATTGGGCGGATGGTGCGGGAGCGATTGCGGATGTTGGATGTGAATGTGATCGCGTACGACCCGTACGTCACGCCGTCGGAGGCGGACAAGCTTCAGGTGCGGTTGGTGACGCTCGAAGAACTATTTGTGCAAGCCGATGTGGTTTCCCTGCACACGCCCTGGCTGAAGCAGACGGAGGGTTTGGTTACCGGCGCGCATTTCGCGTCCATGAAACAGGGCGCGACGTTCATCAACACCTCGCGCGGTGCCGTGGTGCGTGAGCCTGAGATGATCGCGGTGCTGCAACAGCGCCCGGATTTGTGGGCGATCCTCGATGTCACTTATCCCGAGCCACCGGTAAAGGATTCGCCACTCTACACACTGCCCAATGTGATTGTGACGCCCCACATTGCCGGCTCGATGGACGGCGAGTGTCGGCGGATGGCGCAATATATGATTGGCGAGTTGCGGCGGTACATTGCCGGGCAACCGCTCCAATACGAAATCACGCGGGCGAAAGCCGCGATCATGGCGTAAGCACGTTGCGAGTTGATCGGGAGACGTGCTAGGGTCGCGCCATGTTTACCGGGATCGTGGAAGAAACAGGGCGTGTGGTGGCGGTTCGACCGGGACGCAAGTCCACGGAGCTCGTCATCCGCGCCAACATACGGGCGCGGAAAGGCGCCAGCATCGCC
>CAZJCX010000167.1:0-422 GCA_964544425.1 uncultured Verrucomicrobiota bacterium | reverse complement strand
TGTGACCAATCTTGGCGGTCTCAAGCCCGGTAGTTTCGTGAATTTGGAGCGGTCGCTGCGGGCCAACGCCGGCTTGGACGGGCATTTTGTGTTGGGCCATGTGGACGGCACCGGCGTGGTGCGCCGGTGGGAGCCGGTGGGGAAGGATTACGTTCTCGAAGTGACCGCGCCGGCCCAGGTGATGCGTTACGTGCTCTATAAAGGTTCCATCGCGGTGGACGGGATCAGTCTCACGGTGGCGGAGGCCGGTAGGAACTGGCTGCGCATCTGGATCATTCCGCATACCTTCGAAGTCACCGCCCTCCGGCAGCGCAAAGTGGGCGACCTGGTCAATTTGGAGGCGGATTTGGTGGGCAAATACATCGAACAATTCCTCCAGGCCCGCGGCCTCATTCGCTGAACCGCAAGCCTCACTCGGATTC
>CAZJCX010000166.1:1838-7777 GCA_964544425.1 uncultured Verrucomicrobiota bacterium | reverse complement strand
CGAGGAGTCTGCAGAAGAGCCGGTATCGTTGCTGCTCAGCGGCGAGTTCACGCGCGTGGTAGTTGCCGTGGACGAAGAACAGGAGCCGGTTGTCCGCGATGAGATTCTGGCATTCATCCCAGGGTGCCGCATTGAAATGGATGGCCAGGGTGAGGTCGGGCTTGATCTCGGTGTTGATCCGGTGGGCACGCGCGGTGATCTCCGCGCTTCGGTAGAAGAGGAGTTCCATCCGTTTGCGGACTGCGTCGGCGCGGGTGGCGAGGTCGGTGGTGGGCGGGATGGCGCGTTCAGCTTCGGCACGGAAGTCTTCAGGACGTTTGTTGGTGACCGGGTGAAAGTCGTCCTTGCTGAGAACGACCGCGAAGCCGAGCGCTTCGAGCCGGGGTTTGAGGAGGCGGGCGACGATGAGGTTGAGTTCAGCTTCTTGAATGGGCCGGTCGCGGCCGCGTTGGAACCAGCGTTCTTCCATCCGCGCCCATTCGCCGCCGATGTGGCCAGGATCCAGGCAGATGGTTCGGATGGGAGATGGAGAATGGGTCAGTGGTGAGGGGGCGAAGCGAAGGGTGTATGTGGGGCTGAGGTTGACAGTGTTGGTGGAGTAGGTGAGGTGGTTGGTGACGGCGAGGTCGGGGGAATAAACGGCGCGGAGCAGCCGGTCAAAATCCGGTCGGGTGATCTGGCCCTGGTGCTTGTCCAGCACGGTCCAGTCGGCGGCGGTGGCCGGGAGAACGAGCGTCACGAAGTGGCAGAGGAATCGTCCCACTGAGCAGGGTTCCATTCGAGAATCTCGTTGATTTCGTCAAAGCTGTGTAGTTGGTCGGAGTTGAAATACCGGTCGTTGTCGAGCAGGTCGAGTTCGTCGAACATTTCCTCTTTCGTGCAGGGCCGGGTGAAGCGGTGTTGGCTGTTCAGACGGCGGATGTGCGCGGCGCTGAGCGTTTCGAGAAAATCATCGTAGTGTTCGTTGGGCAACGCAAACAACTCCGCGCCGGTATCCAGCAGATTGTCGTCAGTCCGGGCCAGCCGGAGTCGGCCGTCGGAAAGCTCGGTTTCGAGGATGTAGAGATGAAACGCGTCCGCGAGCTTGTGATCAGTCAGGCCGAACTCCGCGTAGTCAGCCAGTTGGGTGACGACGTGCGATACTTGGCGGGGATCCAACAATCCGCGCGGCGCCGCGTCGCCGGTGCGGTCCACGCTGGTCTCGACGACCCACCAGTTGAGGTCGTCGCCCAGTTTGATAATCATCCAAGGAGGCGCTTTCACTTTCCGGTGGCATTTTGCTGCTCTCCCGCCGAGAATCAAGCCGCGATGGGGACAGTTTGCGAATTTGCCGGAGCGCGTCCGCAGTTGGGACCAGGGGTTTATCTTGCGGAGGGTTCACGGGTGATCGGCGCGGTGGAGTTGGGCGCGCACGCGAGCGTGTGGTGCAATGCCGTGTTGCGTGGCGACATCAATCGGGTCGTGGTGGGAGAGTTCACCAATTTGCAGGACCTTTGCGTTTGCCATGTGGCCGATGAATGGCCGTGCGTGGTGGGAAGCTATGTGACGGTAGGGCACTCGGCGATTCTGCACGGTTGCACGGTGGGCGACGAAGTGTTGGTGGGGATGGGCGCGATCGTGATGAATGGGGTGGTGGTCGGCGCACAATCCATTATCGGCGCGGGGGCGTTGCTGACCGAGGGATTGCAGGTGCCGCCCGGCTCGCTGGTGTACGGATCGCCCGCCAAAGTCGTCAGTCAGGTGGCGGAAACCGAGCGAGGAAAAATCCGGCACTGGGCGGAGAAGTACGCGCGACTGGCCGCGATTTGCCGGGACGCTGGCGTTGTCCGGTGAGTTTCGGTGATCGTACCGGTCTGGTTGGAACGGAGTTGGATTTGATCACCTTCGTGAGTGGCGGTGGTCTTAATTTTACCGGCGGGCAATTCGAGGACGTACACCGCTTTTCGGACGACGCTGGTGCGGAAGGGGGGGAGTGACTCGACGCTGCGCAGCACGGTGTAATTTTGGTCGAGAAACAACACGTCAATTGAGAACCGCATGAAGAACGTGTGAATGCCGTAGCACCGGTCGAGCAGCAACCCTTCCCCGTCCTCCAGCCCCGATCGGTTGAGCAGACCGATCATGCGTTTGAAGACGGTGTTAGCGAACCGGCAGCGGTCGCTCAACGTCGTTTTGCGGGTGACGTTGTAGAGGGTCATGGGCACGGTTACAGGTTCCGCATGATCGAAATCAGGGCCGGGCCGAGGATCACGACAAAGAGGGCAGGGAAAATAAACAACACCAGCGGGAACACCATCTTGATCGGCGCTTTCATCGCCATCTCTTGCACCCGCTGCCGGTGCCGCACGCGGATCGAGTCGGCTTGGACGCGCAACGTATTTGTGATGCTGCCGCCCAGCCGGCTGGCGTGGACGACGGCTGTGATGAAGATCTTCAACTCATCCACGCCGGTGCGGTTGCCCAAATCCTCGAGCGCATCGAGCCGCGGTTTGCCAAGGCGGATTTCGTTAAGCGTCTTGGAAAATTCCTCGGCGAGGGGGCCTTTGATCTTGCGCATCGTGTAACCGACGGCCGCATCGAACCCCATTCCCGCCTCAACGCTGATTGAGAGCAAGTCAATCGAGTAGGGCAGGGTGGTGAGGATCAGTTGCTGCCGGGCGCGCGCTTGCCGGCCGACCATAAATTGCGGGAACGTGTAGCCGCCAAACAATGCCACCAGCAGGAACAGGATGTTCATTGGATCGCTCCAATTGACGCCGCCGCCCGGCGCTTTGTCCAAGGAGATGATGAGGAAGATCATCAGCACCACGAAACCCGCGGCCGAAATCCAACTCAACCCTTGAAACTGCGCCGCCGTAATGCGCGGATACAGGCCGGCCATGACGAGCTTCTTATGAACGCGCTCGGCCTGCTCAGCCGGGGTGTAGCCGCGAAACAGCCGGGCGACGGACTCGCCAATTGGCAGGATGACGCGTTGCATGAACGGTTGCTGCAGTTCTTCGGATTGCGTCTGCGGCTGCTGTTCCTTGAGTTGCTCAATCCGCTGCGTGACCGCGTACTTGCCGCTGCCACGGTAAACGGCGTAGCCGACGACGATGAAGAATGCGACGATCAGGATGACGAGGAGGATTTCAAACATGGTTACACCTCAATCGAGATGATTTTCCAAATGATATAGGCGCCGATCAACTGCCAGAGGATCGCGATCCCAATCAGGATCCAGCCCAGCGGCACGGCAATTCCAAAGAGGGGAAACATCGGCGGGCCGAACATGACGCTGAAGTAATCCGGGCTGGACATCCAAATCAACAACCCGACAATCACCGGCAGTGTCCCACCGAAAAACCCGGACAAGCGCCCTTGCGCCGTCAGCACCTTGATGTCGCCTTGAATCCGCAGCCGCTCGCGGATTGTCTCAGCGACTTTTTGCATGATTTCAGTGAGGTTGCCACCGACCTCTTTCTGGACGAGGTAAGCGCTGATGACGATATCCAGGTCGCGGCTGTTGACGCGCCGCCCCAAGTTCTGCATGGCATCCTCAATCGTGGCGCCGAGGTTCACCTCCCGCAACGTCCGGTGCAACTCCTTCGAGATCGGGTCACTCATTTCCTTGGCGACGAGTTCCAAGCCTTTGAGGAAGCTGTAACCGCTGCGGAGCGAGTTGGTGAGCAGCATCAACGCGTCGGCGAGTTGCTTCACAAATTTCGTACGGCGTTTGTTCTGATGCACGGAGACGAAGATGGGCGGCGCGAGAAATCCCAAGCTACCAAGCACGACAGCCGCCAAAATGGGGTTGCCGAACAGATAAAACCCGACGACGAATCCCACCACGGTTAGAACGAGTCGGGTCAGCAAATACTCGGAAGGGCGCATCGGCACATCCGCCCGCGCGAGGTCATCACCAATCCGGTCAAAATAGCCGCGGCCGACGAAGAGTTGGACGAACTTGCCAATCGGACTGAGCGAGTGCAGTTCCTCCTGTGTCGCCAACGCCGCCTCTTCTTCAATGTCCACGTACTGCCGGACGCGATCTTCGACGGCGACTTGCCGGCGGCGGGTGAATTGATAGACGCCGTACACGGCGGCGGCGACAAACGCGCCCAAGAAAATAAAGACGATAATGCCTGGCATGGTAATCCTTAGTTGCTGGGACGGCGGAAGATTTCGTTGGGCATGTGGATCCCCGCCGCGGCGAACCGGTCCATAAAGCGCGGCACCATGCCAGTCGGCTGCATGACGCCTTGCACCTTGCCGCCTTCGCCGACGCCCTTTTGCTGGTACGCAAAAATGTCCTGCATGACGACGACGTTGCCTTCCATGCCTTGCACTTCGGTGACGCTCATCACTTTGCGGCTACCGTCGCTCAACCGGCCAATCTGGACAATCAGGTGAATGGCCGCCGCGATCTGCTCGCGGATGGCGCGCGAAGGTAAATCCATGCCGGCCATCATCACCATCGTTTCCATGCGCGCCACGGCATCCCGCGGCGTGTTGGCGTGGACGGTGGAGATCGAGCCTTCATGGCCGGTGTTCATCGCCTGCAACATGTCCAGCGCTTCACCGCCGCGGACTTCGCCGACGACGATCCGGTCAGGACGCATCCGCAAGCAGTTGCGGACGAGGTCGCGGATTTTGACCTCGCCCTTGCCTTCAATGTTCGGCGGTCGGGATTCGAGGCGAACAACGTGGGGCTGGTGCAGCTTCAATTCGGCGGCATCTTCCACGGTCACGACCCGCTCGCCTTCGGGGATGAACGAGGACAGCACGTTGAGCAAGGTGGTTTTACCGGCCCCGGAGCCGCCGGAGACGAGGACGTTCAGTTTGATTTTCACACACGCGGACAGAAAGGCGGCCATCTGTTGAGTCAGCGAACCGAAACCGATCAAGTCCTCGACTGTGTACGGATCCACCGAGAATTTACGAATGGTCAGCACTGGCCCATTCAACGAGAGCGGCGGGATGATGGCGTTCACGCGCGAGCCGTCCGGCAGGCGGGCGTCCACCATCGGGCTGGATTCATCCACGCGGCGGCCAAGCGGCGTGACGATCTTGTCCACGACATGGCGGATGTGCTCGTTGTCCCGGAACTGGACGTCGGTCAATTCGAGTTTGCCGAACCGCTCGCAGTAAATCTGGTCATAGCGATTCACCATGACTTCCGTGACGGTCGGGTCGCGCAGGAGCGGCTCGATGGGGCCAAAGCCGAGGATCTCATCGGCGATGTCCGAGACCAGCCGGTTGCGCATCTGGCGGGAGTAGGGGACCTTTTCGGCGCGGAGCTTTTCCTCCACCAACTCCTCCACCCGCGCCCGCAGCATGGCTTCGTCGCCGCGTTCCAGGAGTTTTTGGTCAATGTTCTGAACGAGATACGCGAGGATCGCGTTCTTCGATTCCACATACAGTTGCGAGCTGATTTCGGGGTTGGGCGCCATAGGTTTGCCGCCTTTCTAATCGGGCTTCGACCCGGTCGTTAATGCAAAAATGAAAACCATTTGGACGGCGACCGCTCTTTGATTTTGGTGTCGCCGGTTGCCGGTAAAATCTCTTCCGCCAATGCGATCACAGCCCGCGAGGTTGGCTTCGAGGGGCTGGCCGCAACAAAGGGCTGACCGAGATTTACCGACGAGCCGACGAGATTGTCGTCATTCGGAATCCGCGCCGCCACCGGGAATTCCAAGATCGTTTCGATCTCGGTGGGAGAAATCTCCTTCCCGCCCGAGGTTCGGTTGACCAGCACCCGGAGTTTCTCTTTGGGGTAGTTGGCGGCGAGGAGGTTTTTCAGGTAGTGCTTACCGTCACGCAGCCGTGGCAAGTCGGTCCCGACGACGACCAAAATCACGTCCGAGGAATCCATCGCGGCGAGCGTGGATTCGAGATTCGCGTAGCCAGTATCCACCACCGTGCATTCGTAGTGGTCGCGCAACGAGTCGAGAATGCTC
>CAZJCX010000166.1:1043-1799 GCA_964544425.1 uncultured Verrucomicrobiota bacterium | reverse complement strand
CGGGACAGCGTCGTCCCATCGAACTGGCCGGTCATCGGCGCGGCAATTACCGACACGCCGCTGTTGTGCTTCGTGATGACGCTTTCGACAACGTCATTGTCGATCCCGCCAAAACCCGGCAGCAAATCACCCAATGTTCGGCGCGGTGTCAAATCCAGCAGCATCGCCGCGTCGCCGCCCCACAGGTTCAAGTCCACCAACGCAATGCGCTCGCTCGTGCCCGCCAATGCGACCGCCAAGTTGGTGGCGATGATGCTCTTGCCACAACCACCGCGGGGGCCGGTCACGGTAATCACGCGATTGCGGGGGCCGGCAGGCGCGACGGGGCTTGTGGCACCTGATTTTTTGCCGGGCTGCTCCCGGTCGGCGGTGCATTTCTGCAGTTCCTCCGAGAGCTTGTCGCCCTCGTAAGGACGTGAGATGAACTGTCGGATACCCGCCCGCAACATCCGGTGCCAGACTTCCTCGTTCTCCTTCCCGTTGAGCAGAAGAATGACGGACGTGGTGGAGCCGTTGGCCCCGATTTGCTCGGCGACGTCGAGACCGTTGATGACCGGTAGCTCGCGTTTGAGCAGCAACACGTCCGGTCGCAACTTCGTGGCGAGGTCCAAACACTCTTTGCCGTCCCGCGCTTCGGCGACAAGTTGCACATCCTCCTCCGCCGCGAGCAACTTTTTCAGTTGCTCGCGGTCGGCGGAGTCATTCTCAGCCAGCAGGACTTTGAGCGGGGGTTGCATGGGGCGGGGCGGGGCGCTC
>CAZJCX010000166.1:732-971 GCA_964544425.1 uncultured Verrucomicrobiota bacterium | reverse complement strand
GGAGCGACGCCTTCGGTGTTTGCGGAGACTGGTTGAGCCGCCGGCTTGTCTTCCGGCGCCTTCAACTCATCCACTTCGAGCGGCTTCATCCATTTCGGTTGCGGTTTCTCTTCTTTGAGCAATTCGCGGTCGGCATCCTTGCCGTTCCATTTCTTCATCGCAGGGGTGACGCCGGCTTTCGCGGTATCGGCATCCACGTCTTTGATGACTTCCGGCGTGACGAACACGAGCAGTTCGCT
>CAZJCX010000166.1:0-711 GCA_964544425.1 uncultured Verrucomicrobiota bacterium | reverse complement strand
CAACACGGGGATATCGCCCAACCACGGTACTTTGCGGATGGCGTCGCGATTGTGCTGGTTGCTCAGGAGACCGCCGATCACAAGTGTTTGGCCGTCCTTCATCTGAACATTGGTTTCTGCGCGGCGCGTGCGGAACGTAGGGATACCGGCCGCCGGCGCGCTGGCGACTTCGCTCACTTCAGCCAAGATGTGGGTCGCGACGTTGTTTTCGCTGTCCACCACCGGCTTGATCTTCATGCGGACGCCGAATTCTTTGAACTCCACCGTGAACGACTGGGCGAGTTGCTGGACGATCGGCACTTCGCCACCGGAAAGGAAGGAGGCCTCTTTGCCGCTGAGCGTCACGAGCGTCGGTTCGGACAGAATGCGGGCGGCATCTTTGACAGCCAAGGCGCGCAACCGAGCTTCGACCGCCGCCGGTACGCTCGACGCCGAGATCGTTTCGTCACCGGATTCCTGCGGGTTGAAGAATCCCGACCCCAGCAGCGATGAACCTTCCACGAGGCCGAAGCCGAATTTGTACACGACTTCGCCATTGGCGCCGAAGTAGTCCACGCCCAGTTGCTTCAAGGCGTCGGTACGGACTTCAACGAGGCGGGTCTTGATGCGAACCTGCCGGGGGCTGGTCACTTCGAGGAGATTCACCACATTTGCCTTGTAAGCGCTGGCGATCTTGGTGATTCGGTCGGCTTGCTGTTCATTGTCCACTTT
>CAZJCX010000165.1:0-7861 GCA_964544425.1 uncultured Verrucomicrobiota bacterium | reverse complement strand
CATCCACTAAAGCACGCCCGGCGAATCACTTACCGCTGCGCGTGAATTTTCCGTGTGGACAGAGTAATCTGGCGCACTCCGGCGGCCAAACTCAGGGCCGTTGAGTCGTTGCAACGTCGGGGATACCAACCGCTGCCATTGCGCCGCGTCTATATCCCGAAAGCTAAGGGGAAACAAAGGCCACTCGGCATTCCCACGATGAAAGACCGCGCCATGCAAGCGTTGTATTTGCTGGCGTTGGAACCCGTCGCGGAAACAACCGCTGACCTTAACTCCTACGGCTTTCGACCGGAACGTTCCACGGCAGACGCGATTCGACAGAGCTTCAGTGTGCTCAGTCGAAGGTGTGCTCCGCAGTGGATACTGGAAGGCGACATTAAAGGCTGCTTCGACCATATCAGCCACGAATGGATGCGTCAGCATATTCCTATGGATAAGCTGGTGCTCCACAAATGGCTGAAAGCCGGCTACATCGAAAATCGGAATCTGTTCCCAACGGAGGCGGGCACGCCGCAAGGCGGCATCATCTCACCGACGCTGGCGAACATGACCTTGGACGGACTGCAAAAACTGCTGCTCAAACACTTCGCCAGGGAGAAGTGGAAGGACGGCAAAAAGTGGCGGCCCAAGGTCAACCTGATTCGATATGCGGATGACTTCATCATCACCGGTGACTCGAAAGAGTTACTGGGAAATGAAGTGCGTCCCTTGGTGGAGCAATTTTTGAAGGAGCGGGGACTGACACTCTCGCCCGACAAAACGCGCACTACCCATATTGATGAAGGGTTCGATTTTCTTGGACAAAATCTCCGAAAATACGGCGGCAAACCTCTGGTGAAACCGTCGAAGAAGAACACACACGCGTTCTTGGAGAAAGTCCGGGGACTGATTAGCCTGAATCAAACCACGCGGCAGGCGTCGCTGATTCACCTGTTGAACCCGGTCATTCGTGGCTGGGCCAACTACCATCAGCACGCTGTGGCAACGGACGCGTTCTCCCGCGTGGATCACGAGATATGGCGGCGACTCTGGCAGTGGGCCAGACGCAGGCATCCCAATAAATCGGCTGCGTGGGTGAAGAATCGTTACTTCCCCCGTCAGCGCAACCGAGCCTGGGGGTTTGCGGCAAACACGGGACGGACACCGGATGGCAAGCTGCTTCGGGTACACCTCGCGTATGCGAGCGATACCCGAATCCGGCGGCACGTCCAAATCCGGGGCGACGCCAACCCGTTTGACCTACTGTGGAAGCCTTACTTTGAGGAGCGTGCATTCTACAAAAAGTTTGGCATCCATCGCCATCAAGCAGGGATTAAACCGTCATGAACCCGGCTCCGCTCATGCGGGGCTTCGCATCGGCTTGAGCCGGATGATATGAAAGTATCACGTCCGGTTCTGAGGGGAGCGGGTGGTGGCAACACCGCCCGCTTACCCGGCCCGCTGGTGTCCGTCGTTTATCCCAATGTGGTAATCTCTCAAATCAAACTCACGTTGATTGAAATGCCATTTCGTTTTGGCAGGAATTCGCTCAAGTCGGGATACCTGGCTCGAATCCCTTCGAGCACAAAATGGATCCGGGTTCCCACCAGCGCCGAATGCCTTGGCGGGTTTGCAATCCCGATCCCGACCAGGTGAAGGTCCTCACCAGTTGGCCATTTCGACCGGTCTCCAGCACCGTACCAAACCGACCCGCCGCTGATGCCGTCCGGGTCTGGTGCGGTAACGATCTTTCCAGATTCATCCACCATTTCATGGCGCTTGAAATCAACAACAATGTGCGTTTCCGAATCAAATCCGATTGCTTGGACGGCGCGTGGCGAAAGTGTACGGCCCGTGAACGCATGAGCCCTCGCTTTCATCTTATGATCCCGCGGCGAGAACAAATGCGAACGGCTCTTGGGATAACCTGTAAACATATAGTGGCGCGATGGAGCGGTCTTGTCGCTCTGGTCAATGCACAGGAAGGGCAGAAAATAGAAAGTCCGCGCCAACCGGTCTGCGGTGGCCTCGTCAAGTCTGAGAAACGAAACGTCAATGAGGTCATCTTCGCGGCTTCCAGAGGCCGGCATGGGCGTATGCACGAATCCCGGCGGTAGCTCCGTGAGTTTCGAGCCGTCGAAGAAATAGGGCTGGATGACACTCTTTTTATCATGGTCAATCACGTGAGCGGCGGTCACCAGGAATCGGGCTTTCCCAAAGTCTAGCAACGTTCCTGTCCCGGCCAATTGCGGACGGTCCCGGTCTGTCACTTCCCAAAGGGGACAGATGCACTTGGTTGCCATGAATTGTGATTGCATGGGCGGCGCAAGAATAGCAGGGGAGCAAACCGATTTGAAACAGGTATTCGGTAACGGCAAGACACCGTACCTGAACCTGCTTAACCGAAGCGAATGAGTTCCGGTTCATGAGCGGATATTCCGAGTTGAACCGCGACAGTTTCCCGCGATGAAAACCTAAGCGCAAACTCCCCGGTGGCGGCGGGCGGGTCAAGGTGGAGGCGGGGGTAGAAGGGCGCACGACCTTGACGCGACCGACGACACCACACAATCAACCGGGGTTTCATCGCGCTGTCATCTGGCTGTTCAGATGCGTATGAACAGATTTCCAAGAAAGACCTGCAAGTTGGATCAATCCGGGAAACACACACTATTCGACATACTTGAAAGGCTCCGGGCAGCGGACGCAAGGAGTAGGCGGGGGAGTGGGGAGGAAACCCCGCCAGGGAAACGTCCTGCCACCCGGAGCAAACCGGTTGGGAAGCAATGGTGAATCTTTGCGATAGCTGAAATCATTGCCCCTCTCGCCGTTTCCGCCGTTCTTCCAACTTCTGGCGATGCTCGGCTTCCCATTCGCTCAAGAGCTTGATCCAGCGAGGGTCAGTAGGGTCGATCTCGAAATTCACCGGTTCAGGTTCTGGAGGCGGATCGTAGCGCGCCAACTGCGGTTCGGCGGGAAACAAATTGGTATTGCCGCCGTGTTCGACCAAAAAGGCGTGTTGCTTGGCCGTGCCACCGATCATCTTCGGCGCGTCGATGTTGGGGGGCGTGATCACCAAGAGGTCCGGGGCCAGCCGGCGGGCTTCGTTGAAAGCCTCATGGGTCATGATCGAGAACGCCGGGCCGTTGGTGTGGGCCAGCACTCGGACAACCATGTGCGCCGGCCGCCACATGAGCGACTGGAGCACCTCCATCGTAGAAGGCACGTCCCGGTGGCCATCCTGACAGTCAAGCTTGTTGGGCACTGACATCAGGTTCAGAAATCGGTTGGTGCCGGCGTTGAACAGGAAGCCCATGAATCTCATGGAGCAATTCTTGCCGTAGTTGTAGGTCACCAGGTAGCCCATGTCCCCCTCTGACCTCTGTTCAATCTGCCAGCTACCCTCCAGACCATTTGCTTGGCCCCGGTAATGACCGATCAAACTGGAGTCTTGGACGACGTCCGTGCCCAGCATAAATGGTTCATCTGAGGTCAGGCAGCCGGCGGTCAACAGCACAGTAACAATGGCGGTCGGCAACAGCCGTGAAATGTAGAAGCTCGGGCTGGGATTCATACGAGTTATTGCTGCTTGAGCTATTCGATGATCACTTCCTTCGGTTCCAGATAGGGCCGGCCATCTGGATTGACGACGTATTCCAAGCGCACGCCGCCGAGGGACCAGGCTTCAATCTTAACGCGTCCGTAGCGGCGCGGCTTGCCAAATGCAATGTAGTATTGGCCCTTGATTGTGTCGTTCCAGTTGGTGTCCGTCGGCTGATAGTGAAAATCCAGCACTGGTCGGTAGCCCATCTCCGGTGGAGAAAATGGGAACTCGTCGTCTGTGAGTTCGACAAAGCCACCGTCGGGAATCGAGAGTGTCAACCGCCATTCGTGCGGTCTTCTATCGGTGCGATCCCACACTGGAGTGAGCTTACTGATTTGCATCTGGCCTACGTCTCCCACCTTGCGATTAAAGAAGTCCAACCACACTGGGGTGCCGTCCTTGGGGGCGCTGACGCCAAGATGGGAATTCACGCCATATTGTGACGTAACCAATTCCACTCCCATCCCTCTCTTCCTCAACTCGAAGACAATGGGGTTGCTAGCGTCGGGCTGGAAGTTTCCACCCAATGGGGAGTAGTCAAAGGATTGCCGGCTGGTTTTGGTCCCGTAATAACCTGGCTTGCTAACTTCAATGCCCATGTAGCGGCCGGAGCCGCCTGACAGTGCAAAATGCCCGGTGGTGTCGGTCTTCATTGGGGCTGGTTGGCCCGAATAAATCTCGGTAAACACAACGTCGGCGGCCGCCACCGGCGCATTAGTTTCGTCCACCACCAAGCCGTAAAACGAAATGGGGCGCACGTTTTGCGCAAGATAGGCGGCAGTGCCTTCCGCGAACAATTTATGAAACGCGGCCTCGTCGGGCGGCGGTGCGGGAACGCCCTCAGCGACGACTGTTTGCGTCTGAGCAGGCAGTGGGGAGGAGTTGGACTGTGGCTCCGCCGAGCCGGGCTGGCTGGCAGCGGGGTCATCCTTTGAACCCGCCAAGTCGATGGAAGGACGGGCATCGTCCGCCGGCCGACTCCACCACAAGAATAGGAGCATCGTGCAACCAGCGGCAACTAGCGTGGCCACGATGATGGATCGCGTTTTGGTTTTCACGGCTGGGGAAACAGACTGGCACGCAGATTATTGTAAAATGGCCAGACCGGTGATTCCTGAATGTTCCGATTGAACTGGCCGCTATGGTCGTCCTTGCCGGCTCCAAAGCCAAGCTGGCTGCCCAGGTCCAACGCACCACCTTGGATCTGGCCCATCACCCCCGCCTGCGCACCCACCGCCTTGCTGCGGGGCCGGGACACGAATGGCATGACCTCATGCGAGACGGTCACCGTGCGGGTTGGATGGCCGATGTAAACGCCCTGATACCCGATCGCCCAACCCGAGGTGTTCCACTCGTTGGTGCGGACCTGATGGCTCGTGCCTGTCGTGTAGTAGCCGAGATACGTATTCGGCTTCATGCTGACAACGCCATTGGTGCTGTTGTAGTTGAACGCCTGATTGAATTCCCATGACCCAATTCCTGTTCCAGCAACCCCTTTCGCGAGTGCAAAATCATTCGTGTTGAAGAAGTTCATAATTCGCCGGTTCACGCGCAACGCATTCGTAACGCCGGCGGCGTAGTTGGCGTAGGTGTTGGGGGTAATCTGCTGTTGCTCCGCACTCACGAGCGAAGGCAGATTGGTCACCGAGGTGTCGAAGCTGTGCGCCGGTGCCGCTGCCTGCATCATCACGTAATTGTCCAGCGGACTCTGGCTGGCGGCGGTGAGTTGCTTGAGCGTTTCCATCATCACGATATTGCCCATGCTGTGGGCGGCAACGCTGATGGTATGCCCGGAGAACCGCCCACGCAAATCGTTGAAATAGGCTGCCGTGCCAGTGGCTGACTTGAACGCGATGTGTTCACTGCGATTGTAGGTCAGAAACTCGCCACCAGGTAGCCATGTCGTGTCTTGTGAAAGTGTAGGCCAGCGGAGGCTGGCATATCGCCCTCGAAAACCCTGCCAGTATAAACGCTTGAACATTGTGTCGGAGAATATCTCGTAATCGTCCTGAGTCATGCGCCAGCCGTGGACGAGCACGGCAGTTTCCGCTGTTTCATCCGCATGCGGGGACCGGGTGTTCTGCACCCGGAAGCTGCTGACCAGGTTGGTTTCAACCATCAACGGCCACTCCTGAATCGCCTTGGTGATGTAAGCCTGTTCATACATGTCCTTGATGTCGCGGAATTCCACCTGCTGCCAGTGGTCGGCGACTATCGTGTCATCCTTCCATACTGTGAGCATCAGCCAGGCCGCTCCGGCACCGGAGGCTTCAAACAGGAAATTGGACCGGCTTAAGCCACCGCCACTTGCCAAGGTCAGCGTCAACGGCACGCCCTCCGAAATGTGGCCGATGCTCAGGCCATAATCGACATTGACGCCACTCTCGTTGACCACGGCCAACTGGTTGGCTGCGCTGGTGGTGTTGGTCAGGTACGCCATCCCGCCGTCGGTTTCCCGTGCGCGATAAACGCGGAGGTGCGGGTTGCCTTCCCACGGATAGATTTCCAGCGTGACGCTGTAGCCTTCGGAAGCCTTGATGGTGGCTGGCACTCCACGCACCCACAGCCGGGCCAGGTCTTCCAGATTCCGTTGGGTTTCGATCTCACCCCAAATTCCGTCGGCCACAGAGTTAGTTTGAATGTTAATTGTAACATCGCGTTCGGGTTTTCCCGCTCCTGCCGGAATGTCGTTGTCATTGTTGACCCAGAAACGGAAAGGCCGGTTGTAGGCGTCGGCGTTGTCCGGGCCATGCAACGAGAGATCCATCACGCCATCGTGGTTTACGTCCAGTTGCAGTTTGATCACCTGCACGACGCCCGTGCCACGCTGGCCGGTGGAGAGGTCCGCCATCGTGACCAGCTCCACCGGACCAGGTTCCGTGGGGAGGAACTCGCCATAGGGCGACAAAACCCCGGTAAGATTTGTTGTGCCTTGCTTTTGAGCCTTCTCGAAATACTGGCCTAGATAACCGAATTTGTTCGTGTAGCCGTTCTGAATCGCCTGCTTCGCGTAACCAAATGCGTGGAAGGGTTGGCCAATCGTGGCAACCATGAGGGAACTCGTATTGGTCGCCACAAAACCACTTTCGCCGGGCATGAAGTCCGGACCGTATTCCCCGAAGTAATAGCCAACCGTTTGCAGCACTGGCTGGGCAGTCCCGCTATAGAACACGCCTGCCGCATAAGGAATGCTGCCACCAGCGTTCAGGGTGCTGACACCACCGCTGTTGGCCAGCTTGGCGGATAGATCGGTCAGGCCAAACAGATTCCTTGCGTTGCTGGCCATGACCCAATTTCCACCCGATTGACTGATGCCGATTCCGTTGGCTGCGCTAGCCGTTCCCAAATGGGTCCACGCGGTATCACTGGTGCCTAAGATAGGCGTGATGCTCCCCTCCGACGTCGGTGGAGTGAACGCAAAGTCCGGTTGATAGTCGAGAACGAAACCGTCGGAAGGGTGGCCCGAAACACCGGTCGTCAAGTAGCCGGCACCGTTCAACAACGACAAGTGGAACCCCAAATTGCGATAGACGTGATTGGCGTCGAAAGGCTGCCATTCATCGAAATAATACAGCCCATCGCTTCCTTGGAGGTAAAAACTGGCCTGATCCACGTTTGTCGGGTAGTAAAACCAGGCAAATGCCTCGCCCACGCCCGGCGGTGTGTAATAGCGCTTGTAACGAAACGGCTGGGTCGAAGTTGGCATACGCAATTGAAAGGCGAGGTTCTGTTGAAGTTGTGCCCGCCCATCGAAAAACGGGATGGGAATGTTTGGACCAAGAAAGGTGGACCAACCGGCGTTGCCTGACGCGTCCAGTGGCTCAACCATCCAGTCATACTGGTGATCGTTCGCTCCCAGCAGAGGCGTCCAGGTGGAAGGGAGTGGGTAGATACCGTTGGTGAAATTGCTCAGGGGGATTGTGTAGTTGGTCACGGTCCCAAGGCCCGTTCGCCACAAGCGCACGGAGCTTATTGACGCGGGTGGTGCCGATATTACGAGCTGTTGCCTGCCTTGTGGGCCACGCACCATGTTGGCAAATAATGTCCCGATGCGATCAGCCGGCGAGACGGATGGACTCCAGCCCGAGTTGCCTCCGGAGTAGTTGGCGCGAATGCTGTATGCGGGCTTGCTACCCGAAGGGATTGTATCTTGATAGCTCGAATTCGTGGCGTTGATTTGGAACTCCACCACGTTGTCGATTGTTCGTTCGAGCGTATAGCTCGTTACATTTCCCAGCGCCTTGCTCCAACCGACGGTTACGTTGGTGGCCGTGGCGCCGT
>CAZJCX010000164.1:6798-7911 GCA_964544425.1 uncultured Verrucomicrobiota bacterium | reverse complement strand
ATCCTCCGGGCGCTGTTGTGGTTTTGGTTGGGCCACGCGCGCAGTCTTTACGTGGCGTCGCTGATTGGGTTCGTGGGCGTGGCCGGGCTGGCTGTCTTCGCGTTTCAAGCCCGGTCGCTGTGGCTGGGCGTGCTGGTGGCGTTCATCGGGATGAACTGTTGGAACGGTTGGAAGCAGGCACAGGCGCTGTTGGAGTGGGAACGCACCGGCGGCGAACCCGCCGCATAACGTCACCATTTCGGCACGCGGTCGCCCGCGATTCGTCACGGCGGCACGCCAGCGTCGCGACCGAGGGGGAATGAAGATTCTGATCGCCACGGATGCGTGGTCGCCACAAGTCAACGGCGTGGTGCGCACATTGCAATCCACCATCGCCGAGTTGGAAAAACTGGGGCACACCATCCGCGTGATTCAGCCTGGCGCCTTTCGCACCATACCGTGCCCGACCTACCCCGAAATCCGGTTGGCTTGGACACTCAACGGGCACATTGGCCGCGCCTTGCGGGAGTTTGAGCCTGACGCGATCCATCTCGCCACCGAGGGGCCGATCGGTGTAGCGGTGCGCGCGGCCTGCCGGCGACGCGGATGGCCGTTCACCACGGCGTACTCGACAAAGTTCCCCGAGTATCTGGAAGCGCGGTTTCGGCTGCCGGTCGGCGTGACGTATGCCGCGCTGCGCTGGTTTCACGGCGCCGCGCGCGGCGTGATGGTGGCGACGAACACGGTGAAAGCGGAACTGGAGGCGCGCGGTTTTCGGAATGTGGTGCGCTGGACGCGCGGCGTGGATCTGGAATTGTTTCGGCCCGGCGACAAGGAGTTCCTGACCGCTCCCCGGCCGATTCTGATGTACGTCGGGCGAGTCGCGGTGGAGAAGAATCTGGAAGCGTTTCTGCGGCTCGACCTGCCGGGCACCAAGTACATCGTGGGCGACGGCCCGCAGCGCGGCGAACTGGAGCGGAAGTTTCCCGGAGTGAAATTCGTCGGCATGAAACGCGGCGCGGAACTGGCGCAGCACTACGCCGCGGCGGACGTGTTTGTGATGCCGAGTCTGACGGAAACATTCGGATTGGTGATGCTCGAAGCGCTGGCCTGCGGCGTGCCCGTGGCGGCGTT
>CAZJCX010000164.1:6175-6788 GCA_964544425.1 uncultured Verrucomicrobiota bacterium | reverse complement strand
CCGGCAAGCGGCGTTCCCCGCGCCGGGCGCGTTGGATTTGCTGCAAGACGCGCCGGGTGGGGCGCTGGACGCGGATTTGGGGCAAGCCGTGCGGCGGGCGTTGGGGATTTCGGCCAAGGCCTGCCGGGAAACGGCGTTGCGATATTCGTGGGAACAGACGGCGCGGACTTTTGTCACCAATCTCGCGCCGCGCGGCCGCGGCTGAGCAACGCAAGGCGGCTTGCGTTTGGAGTCGGGCGCGGAAATAATGCGACGCATCACGCCACTTTGGAACAACCCGAATGAAAATCGTCACCCTCCCGCTCTGGCCGCCGAACTGTCCGCATAACCCGCCAGCCGACAAACCGCCGCCGCGTCTCGATGTGTACTTGCCGGACCAAAAACGCGACGGTCGCGCCGCGATGATCGTGTGTCCCGGCGGCGGCTACGGTGCCTTGGCGGCCCACGAAGGCGATCCGTTGGCGTGCCTGTTTGCCGCGCACGGAATGATCGGGGCGGTGCTGTATTACCGGGTCGCGCCGTGGCGCTTTCCGGCCCCGCAGGCGGACGCCTGTCGCGCGATTCGGCTGCTGCGCTTCCGGGCCGGTGAATACGGTCTGGATCCGGACCGAAT
>CAZJCX010000164.1:892-6139 GCA_964544425.1 uncultured Verrucomicrobiota bacterium | reverse complement strand
GTGGCCATCTCGCCGCCACGACGGCGACGCAACCCGACCTCCATCATGATCCGCACGACGATCTCGTGGGCAGAATCTCGGCGCGACCCAACCGGGTTGTGCTCGCCTATCCGGTGGCGTCATTCGGCGAACACACCCACCTCGGTTCCGTCCACAACCTGCTCGGCAACCCGCCCAACGCGCAACTGTGTGAGCAACTCGCCAATGACCGGCACATGACCGGCGCACACCCGCCCACGTTTCTATTTCACACCGCGGACGATGCGGCTGTACCGGTGGAACTCTCCCTTCGCTATGCAACCGCTTTGCGCGAGCACGGCGTGCCGTTTGAACTGCACGTGTTTCCCACCGGCCGTCACGGCGTCGGTCTCGCCATCAATGACCCCGCTCTTCGCGGTTGGTCCCGTCTGCTGCTCGACTGGCTGGCACCGTGGCAGGTGTGATCATTCGCCGGAGTTGCCGTTAGGAAATTGGATCGGAAACATACGAAAACGACACGGGGGAGGCGATGAAATCGAGAGGCGGTTCGACAGGAAGCAGAGCGCAACCAACGACATGCGGAAGCCCTGAGAGCGACGGCACCAGCGCGTGTGGATGATTTGCTCAAGGCAGCCGAGCGGTGGCGGTTGCATCAATCGGTGTTGGTGTTCATTAACGGATGTGAACGACGATGGCTGGGCACCCAAGCGGGTGAACTCACCAATGCCCAACAAGCTTGGCTAGAGTGGGCGACGGAAAAGAATCGGGCGATGTCGCCGTTTGAATCGGATTATCCAGATGCCTCTACGGCGGTCCGGGAGCGAATTTTAAGCGCGGCGGTCGCCGTGCCGTGGGTGCCGGCGTTGCAGAAGGACAGCCGGACGCGCAACGTTCATTCTTCGACGGCCATTGAGGGGAATCCGCTGACGTTGGAACAGGTGCGCGCGGTGGAAGAAGGCCGGGAGGTGGTGGCGGTCAATCCGCGCGCGCAACGCGAGGTGGTGAACTACCTCGCCGCGCTGCGGCATATCGAGAAGCAGGCCGGCAAGTCCGCGATTACGCACGCCGACATCTTGGCGCTACACAAGATCATGGCTGGGCGCGTCACGGATCAGGGCGAGGCAGGACGTTACCGGACCTTTGCCTTAATGGTACGGCGCCCCCCGAGATCTACACCGTCACGCTCTTCGCGAGGTTGCGTGGTTTGTCCACGTCACAGCCGCGGCAGAGGGCGATGTGGTACGCGAGCAGTTGCAGCGGCACGACGGTGAGCAGCGGCTCCAAAATCTCCAGCGTCGGCGGCACGTAAATCACATCATCCGCCTTGCCGCCGATCTCGGTGTCACCCTCCGTCGCGATGGCGATCACCGGCCCTTTGCGCGCCTTGACCTCCTCGATATTCGCCATCGTCTTGTCATACACGGAATTCTTCGGACAGATGAACACCGACGGCGTGCGCGGCTCAACAAGCGCGATGGGGCCGTGCTTCATTTCGGCGGCGGGATAGCCTTCGGCGTGGATGTAGGAGATTTCTTTGAGCTTGAGCGCGCCTTCGAGGGCGATGGGGTAGTTGTGTTGCCGGGCGAGGAAGAGGAAGCTGTTGGCCTCGCAGTATTTCTTCGCGAGGTTCGCGATGGCGTCGTTTTGGGCGAGGATGCGTTCCATCTTGGCGGGGATTTGTTCCAGTTCCTTGAGGATCTCCGCGCCGCGCGTGGAGGCGAGGTGACGCATACGGCCCATGAGCACGGAGAGCAGGACCATGATGGTCAGTTGCGAGGTGAAGGTCTTGGTGGCGGCGACGCCGATTTCGGGGCCCGCATGCATGTAGGTGCCGCCATCCACTTCGCGGGCGATGGTGGAGCCAACGACGTTGACGATGGCGAGGGTCTTATGGCCTTTGCGCCGGGATTCCCGGATGGCGGCGAGGGTGTCAATCGTCTCGCCGCTCTGGCTGATGGCGAAGACGAGGGTGTGTTTCTCGACCGGGGCGTTGCGGTAGCGGAATTCGCTGGCGTATTCCCATTCGGTGGGGATGCGGGCGAGTTCTTCCATGAGGTATTCGCCGACCATGCCGGCGTGGAGCGCGGTGCCGCAAGAGACGAAGACCAGCCGGTCGACGGCGCGCAGCTCGCCGGGATTGAGATTGAGGCCGCCGAGTTTGGCGGTGGATTCTTCATGGCTGATACGTCCGCGAAAAGCGTTTTGAACGGCATGCGGTTGCTCGAAGATCTCCTTGAGCATGTAATGCGGGAATTTGCCCTTGTCGGCATCCTCGGCGGAGAATTCGACTTCCTTGACTTGCGGACTGACGCTGGCGGCTTCGAGGGTGGAGACTTGAAAGTCTTCCGCGGTGAGGGTGACGACTTCAAAATCGTTGAGGTACACGACGCGGCGGGTGTGGGCGACGATGGCACTGACGTCGCTGGCGAGGAAGTTTTCGTTGCGGCCCACGCCGATGAGGAGTGGGCTGCCGCGGCGCGCGCCAATGATGACGCCGGGCAGGTCGGCGTGCATGACGGCGATGCCGTAGGTGCCGATGACTTCTTTGAGGGCGCGCCGGACGGCTTCGACGAGAATGGCCGGGTCTTGGCCGGTCGGGTTTTTGGCGAGTCTGACGAAATGTTCGCCGATGAGGTGCGCGAGGACTTCCGTGTCGGTTTGGGACGCGAACTTGTGGCCGGCCGCGATGAGGCGTTCTTTGAGTTGCTGGTAATTTTCGATGACGCCGTTGTGGACGAGGACGAGTTTGCCGGACTGGTCGAGATGGGGGTGGGCGTTGGCGTCGGTGGGCGCGCCGTGGGTGGCCCAGCGGGTGTGGCCGATGCCGGTCAGGCCGCGGGCGGGTTGGGTGCGGAGGAGGGTGGCGAGGTCGTTGATGCGGCCGGTTTTCTTGCGGAGTTCAAAAGCCGTGTCGTTGACGGTGCAGATGCCGGAGGAGTCGTAACCCCGGTATTCGAGACGGCGAAGGCCTTCGAGAATGACGTTCTGGGCGGGCTTGCGGCCGACGTAGGCGATGATGCCACACATGGCGGTATTCCTTTTTTCAAGTCGCGCGACCGGGACCTCGCCCCCTTTGGTAAGCGCGTCGGCGGTGGGAGCGAATCACGATGGCGTGGACTTGTGATTGCGTTGGTTTTGTCTTGCCGCCGAAGCGTGGGGGAATATATGCAGAAGCCGCAGGCTGTCAACGGATGGAGGTTTGGATATGAAATCAGGCGGAACAGGTCGGGCATCGCCAACGAATGTCTTGGCGGTCATCATGGGCGGCGGTGCGGGGACGCGGTTGTTTCCGCTGACAAAAGAGCGCGCCAAACCCGCGGTGCCGATTGGCGGGAAGTACCGGCTGGTGGACGTGCCGATCAGCAACTGCATCAACTCGCAAATCCGGCAGATTTACGTGCTCACCCAGTTCAACTCGGCTTCGCTGCATCGGCACATTTACTCGAGCTACTCGTTCGACAAATTTTCCAAGGGTTTCGTCGAAATCCTCGCAGCGCAACAGACCACCGCGAGCACAAGTTGGTACCAAGGCACCGCCGACGCCGTGCGGCAGAACCTCCGCTACTTTCTCCAGTCGGATTGCGATTATTTTTTGATCCTGTCCGGGGACCAGTTGTACCGGACCGATTTCCGGCATCTGATTCAGAAACATGTCGAGAACAGCGCGCAACTCACCATCGCCACGCTACCGGTCGGCCGCGCAGAAGCGCCGAGCCTCGGCATTTTGCAGGTGGACGGCGCGCAACGCATCGCGCGTTTTGTCGAGAAGCCGAAGGATCCCGCACTGTTGAACGGACTGAAACTGCCGGGCGCGACGGATCGCTGGCTGGCTTCGATGGGGATTTACCTCTTCAACCGCGAGGTGCTCGTCGAGGCGCTCGACAACGACCACACTGATTTCGGCAAGCACATCATCCCGACCGCGATCAGCAAGTACCGGGTGTTTGCCGACATCTTCCACGGCTACTGGGAGGATGTCGGAACGATCCGCTCGTTCTTCGAGGCGAACCTCGCGATGTGCGGCATGAAACCGGCATTCAGCTTCTTCGACCGCGAGTCCCCGGTCTACACCCGCGCCCGGTTTCTCCCGCCGTCGAAGATCCTCGACAGCCGCATCAGTGAATCGCTCGTCGCCGACGGCTGTGTGATCATCAAAGCCAACATTGACCATTGCATCGTCGGGCTGCGGTCTTACATCGGTGACGGTTGCCGGCTGAAAGACACCATCATCATGGGGTGCGATTATTATGCGCCGAGTCCGCAGGCGACGGAGGACGAACCGGTGACCATGCCGCACATGAGCATCGGGCGCGGCTGCCAGATCACCCGTGCCATTATTGATAAAAACGCCCACATCGGCGAAAACGTCATCATCAGCGACAAGACCGGCAGCCCCGATTACGACGGCGCGGATTACTACATCCGCGACGGCATTGTCATCGTCCCCAAGAACGCCGTCTTGCCCGCCGGCACCAGGATTTGAAATGGAACGCAAGACACTCGATCAACGCGCGCAGATGACCGACCTCGAACGGCTCCGTCATTCCGCCGCCCATGTCATGGCCACCGCGATTCTGCGGCTCTGGCCGGACGCGCAGTTCGCTTACGGCCCGCCGGTCGAGGACGGTTTTTATTACGACGTTGACCTCAAACACCGCATCTCCCCCGAAGACTTCCCGGCCATCGAAGCCGAAATGAAGAAGGAAGTGAAAGCCAACAACGTCTTCGAGAAGATCACCGTTGACCGCGCCCAAGCCATCAAGGACGCCGAAAGCGGCCGGCTCGGCGGCTTGACCGAGCGCCCCGGCAACCCCAGCAAATTCAAACTCGACCTCATCAGCGCCATTCCCGAACGCGAACCGATCACCTACTACAAAAACGGCGATTTCATTGATCTGTGCGCCGGGCCGCACGCGATGCGGACCGGCAATGTCGGCGCGTTCAAGCTCACCAGTGTCGCCAGCGCGTATTACAAGGGCGACGAGAAGAATCCGCAGCTCCAGCGCATTTACGGGACGGCGTTTAAGAACAAGACCGAGATGGAGGCGCACTTCGCGATGTTGGAGGAGGCGAAGAAGCGCGACCACCGCAAGCTCGGCGCGGAGATGGGCTTGTACGTGATGGACACCGAATACGTCGGCCCCGGCCTGCCGTTGTGGTTACCGAAGGGCACGGTGCTCGTCGAGGAACTGGAGAAGTTGGCGAAAGAGGTAGAATTCGCCGCCGGCTACGTGCGCGTGAAGACGCCACACTTGGCGAAGGAGAAGA
>CAZJCX010000164.1:0-882 GCA_964544425.1 uncultured Verrucomicrobiota bacterium | reverse complement strand
GTACAAAACCTCCGGCCACTTGCCGTACTACGCCGAGAGCATGTTCCCGCCGATGGAGTTGATTGAAGAGAGTCTTTTGAAGAAGGAAGGCGGCGAAAAGATTAAAGCTCTAATGAAGGAGCAGCTTCAAAAAGCAATGTTGGACCTCAACGAGAAGATTCCCGGATTGGCTGAATCTTTGGCGGAGGAAGGAGCAACGAGCGAGAGTCAGGTTCAAGAGATCTTGAGAATGGCTGAAGAACCAAGAAAGGTAGAGCGCTATTACCTCAAGGCGATGAACTGTCCGCATCATCACCGGATTTTCGCGGCCGAGCCGCGGAGTTACCGGGATTTGCCGTTGCGGCTGGCGGAGTATGGGTGCTGTTACCGGTATGAGCAGTCGGGCGAACTCTTCGGCTTGATGCGCGTGCGTTCGCTCAACATGAACGACGCCCACATCTATTGCACGCCGGAGCAGTTCGCCGCCGAGTTCAACGCGGTCAACGAGATGTATCTGAAATATTTCAAAATCTTCGGCCTCGAAAAATATCAGATGCGTTTCAGCACCAGCGCGCCGGAAGGGATGGGGAAGAAGTACGTGGACGAGCCGTCGTTGTGGAAGCAGACCGAGGACATGGTGCGCGACGTTCTGGTCTCCAGCGGCATCAACTTCGTCGAGGTCGCCAACGAAGCAGCGTTCTACGGGCCGAAGATCGACGTGCAAGTCTGGAGCGCCATCGGCCGCGAGTTCACCATCGCGACCAACCAGGTGGACTTCGCCGTGCCGAAACGTTTCGGCCTCGTGTACAAAGATCGCGACAACACCGAGAAGACCCCACTCTGCATCCACCGCGCGCCACTCGGCACGCACGAGCGTTTCCTCGGTTTCCTCCTCGCCCATTC
>CAZJCX010000163.1:155-7932 GCA_964544425.1 uncultured Verrucomicrobiota bacterium | reverse complement strand
ACACCTTCCGAAATGGAGGCACCGTGTGGTGCGGGGTAGGGCGCGACCGCCGGGCGCGCCGCGAGTCAACAACACTCGGCGCGCCCGGCGGTCGCGCCCTACCAACGACGAGACCAACGGCATCGTTCCGGCTGAGGCCGGTTCCCCTTGAACGTTTCGAGGTCGTTTGCTATCTAACCGCGCGATGAAAGGAAACACGGAGTCATGCTGACATCAGGAATGACATTCATTTTGATTATTTTCGCCACGGTGGTGGCGGTTGTGGCCCAGGTGCGCGTGAGTTCGGCATTCAAGAAATACTCGCGCGTGCGGACGCGGCGCGGGATGACCGGCGCCGAAGTCGCCGCGCATTTGTTGGAGGATGCCGGGATTCATGATGTCCAGGTCGCCCGCACGGAGACCTATCTCGGCGACCATTATGACCCGGCGAAAAAGCGGCTGTGTCTGTCGCCCGGTGTGTACGACAGCGAATCCGTCGCCGCGGCCGGGATTGCCGCGCACGAATGCGGCCACGCCATCCAGCACGCCGTCGGCTACGCGCCGTTGAAGGCGCGCATGGCCGTGGTGCCGCTGACGATGGTCGCCTCGCAACTGCTGCCGTTCATCGTGTTCGGCGGGTTCTTCTTCGGCTACGTGAAACCGCTGCTCGATCTCGGCATTGCGATTTACGCGGTCCTGACGGTCTTCCAACTGATCACCCTGCCTGTGGAATTCGACGCGAGCCGGCGTGCCAAACTGGTGCTGACCCAACACGGGATAGTGACGCGCGAAGAGGCCAGTGGCGTGAATAGCGTGCTCGGCGCGGCGGCGTTGACATATGTGGCGGCGTTCCTGTCGTCCTTGTTCCACCTGCTGCACCTGCTCGCCCTGCGGAACCGGGACTGAACACCGGCCTGAGCCGAAGCGATGCAATCGGAAGGCGCGGTCTTCATCTTCAGCGGCAGTGTCGCAAGCCCAGCCTGCGTCTGCCCGGGCGATTTGCTCATTGCTGACGAGACTAACCGCTGATCGCGGTGACAATTGACGGCTGACCGGGTATCCTCGGCCCGTGATCTACCTCGACCATAATGCGACGACGCCGGTTGCACCGGAGGTTTTGGAGGCAATGATGCCTTATCTGACTTCGGAATGGGGGAATCCTTCGAGCAGCTATAAATTCGGATCGAAGTTGAAGGGGGTGGTGGAGGTGGCGCGGGAACAGGTGGCGGAATTGATCGGGGCGCACGCGGGCGAGGTGATTTTCACGTCGTGCGTGACGGAGAGTAATAATGCGGCGATTCATGCGGCGTTGAAGGCGACGCGGAAACGGCATGTGGTCACGTCGGCTGTGGAACATTCGTCTGTGCTGAACTTTGTTTCGTCGTTGGTAGGGACGGACCGCCGGGCCGTCCGCAATGCGGAAACGGCGTCGGCGCGCTCGGCGAGCACGCCCTACCATGTCACCTACTTGCCCGTTGACCGGGATGGGTTGTTGAAGGTGGCGGATTTGGAGGAGGCAATCACCGACCACACGGCGGTGGTGTCGTTGATGTGGGCGAATAATGAGACGGGGGTGTTGTTCCCAGTGAAGGAGATTGCGGAGGTTTGCAGGGCGCGGGGGGTGTTGTTTCATTGCGATGCGGTGCAGGCGACCTCGACAATGCAGAATTAGGAATTATGAATGATGAATGACTGCACTCTGCCGAATTCATCCTTCTGCATTCTGAATTCTGACTTCTCTTCGTGCGCTGGAGGAAGGGATTCTGAGTTCGATTCCGAACACGGAGTTGAACGGGCACAAGGTTCAACGGCTGGCCAACACGGCGAACATCACCTTTCGTGGCATCGAATCTGAGGCGCTGCTGATTCTGCTCGATCAAGAGGGCATCTGTGCGTCGTCGGGGTCGGCGTGTCTGGCGGATTCTGATGAGCCGTCGCATGTCGTGAAGGCGATGAAACCGGACTCGACGGCTTCGCGGCAGATGATTCGGTTTTCGCTGGATGCCGGGAATACGCCGGCGGAAGTGAAAAAGGTGTTGAGCGGAGTCGAAGCTGCGGTAAAGATGCTGCGCGGTTGAGGCCTGCGTGAAACTACCGGCAGACACCATCATCGCGCCAGAGAAGGCAACGGAATACCTGCTTCTGCCACAGGCACGCGGCGACAAGTCCGGTTATCTGGAATTGGCCGGTTACGGGCCAAATGATGCCGACAAACTACTGGCCGATTTGCGGCGGCAACTGGCGTTCGAGGCTGTGCCCACGAAATCCAACAAGTTCGGCCAATACTATGAGGTTCGCGGCAGTCTGACCGGCCCGAACGGCGTCACGCTGGCCGTGCG
The DNA here is from genome assembly GCA_964544425.1 of uncultured Verrucomicrobiota bacterium. Lineage (GTDB taxonomy): Bacteria > Verrucomicrobiota > Verrucomicrobiia > Palsa-1439 > Palsa-1439 > OMJI01. The sequence goes on along the minus strand of CAZJCX010000163.1, from coordinate 5,614 downwards.
CACAATCTGGATGACCGAGCACTTGTCCAAAGTCACCCGGTTTGTTACACTACTGCCAGACAAGCGGAGAACCCGATGAAGTACGAGCTATACAAAGACATGGTATTGACGCGGGATGTGCCAGAACACCGCCTGAAACGCGGCGACATCGTGAAACTGGTCGAGCATCACGTCGCGCCCGACGGCGAGGACGGCTACAGCGCCGAAGTGTTCAACGCGCTCGGGGAGACGCTGGATGTCATCACCGTGTCTGAATCTGCGCTCGAACCGCTGCGCGAAGACGAAGTCTGTTGCGTGCGGTCGTTAGAGTAGAACGGGCGTCCCGCCCTTTTACTTCCCGCCATCCTTCCAGAACTGCCGGGCCATGCCGGTGCTTTGCAGTTTTCCGTGATCTCAGAACTTGTGCGCGCGATGCCAAGCCAAGTGCGTAGGCTCCGGCCAATACTTTGGGTCGCTCGGCAAAAAAAGCCGGTGACCATCGAAGTCGGCGAGCTTCTGGCCGGGAACACCTTCCTCGATGAACTTGTCGCGATTGACGATGACCCGGTAATCATCGGTGACTGACCAGAGGCCACGGTCGAATTGCCAGTGGGCGTTCTTGCAGAGAGCGAGGCCGTTGCGTGGGTCGTTGTTGCGGCTCTCGGCGAACTGGTGGATGTGCGCGGCGTCCACGATACTTTCCATGTCGAGCGTGGTCATCCGGTAACCTGTCAACGCGCAGGTATGGTTGTAGGCAACGACCACGACTTCGATGCGGAAGCGAGCTTCACGTCCTCGCTCGGCAGGTGCGGTATAGAGCGCACCGGTTTCTTTGGCACTGGCAGCGCGCGCCGGTTTGAGCCGTAGCATGGCATACAACGCGATTTGTTCTTCGGGGCGAAAGTAAGGAGGCGTCTCAATCAGAACACGCTTCGCTTTGTCGCGGAATGCCGGGTCGCGCAGACAATCGAGGAACGCGGGATCGAACCGGACTTTGACCGTGAGATTCCGGTGAGGCGACGGTTTGCCGTCGGCCATCAACGGCTGCCAGATACCGGAAGTCTTGAGATGGTGAAACGGCAAACGCAATTCGAGCGGTGGGCGTTTGCGGTCGGCGATGACGGAATTGAAAAGACTGAAGCGGAAAGCAAGGTCGGGCGACAGCAGCAATTCGGAGCCGGTAATCTCGCCACGGTCAGCCATTTCGAGGATGACCAAAAGCAGAAATGGCTTGTGAGGTGCCGGGTCGCCGCGCGAGCGATCTATCTGGAGCGTCGCGAGTTTGTGCAGCCAGTATGACTGGTCTTTCACCATGCGTCAGAACTCCACGTCCCGGCAACGTTGCTCCAACTGATAAGCGATTTGCCGCATTTTCTTGTCATCAAGAACACGCGCTCTGCCGTCGAGGATTGCGGAGCGAATCTGTTTATGACTCAGCACGAGCAATTCGCCGTTGCCGGGTTTGACACGGTTCGTGACGAGCCAACCCGGTAGGGTTAGAATCGGTGTCGCTCTGACTTCCTCTGCGAGCGCGTTGCCGAGATGACGGCCCAGCCACTTCGCATTGGCTTTCGCTTGGTCAATCCCATGCGAGTCATTGCAGTGCGGATACTCCAACGTCTTGCCGTCGTAGAAGAGTTCGTAGTCGCGTTTTCCTTTTGGGCACTTGCCTTTGCGTCGCGTCTTCGTCTCTATGGCAAAAACGCCGGTCGGGGCGACAACGACATGATCGACGTTCCAGTCAGCATCACTTGGAATGTCGTGGAATACCAAACAGCCATCCAGCATGAGCTTGTTGAGTTCTTCGCCGACGGCACGCTCCCCGCGGAAGCCCAAGAACAAATTCCGTTGGTGAGTGAGAATCTTAATCACCCACCACGCAAAAAGCAGAGTGGCAACTAACAAAAGTCCGGAGAATGCGATAATCTCTGCGAGCAGATGCGGTGATTTCAGGCGGAGCTTGGTGAAGCCGGCAAGCAGCAGCAGGCACACCGGGCCGTACAGTAACAGCAGGCAGAAATACATTGGAGCATTGTCGTCGAACTTCTCGATTTGGCGACGGAGCGATTCGCCCGGTGCCCTGAGAAGCTTGTCCTTGATCGGCGGACGGGTTCGCCGTCCTTGAATTGCGAACCAAATGAAAACTACGGCCAAGACAATGACTAATGGAACGAATGCAATGGCAATGACGATGACCTGCGTCGTGTTCATCGTGCACTGGATTAGGCAGCCTCGAAAGCCTCCTGCTCTGCCAAGTCATCCTTCAGAATATTGAGCAGATCGTCCGGCAAGCCGAAAGCCCGGTGGCTCTCGCTGTATTCGTCCACTTTGGCGAGCATGCGACGCAACGTGTCGGCACGGACGCCTTTTTCGACGGCGACTTCTTCCTGCAAGTCACGAAGCTTGTTGGTGTCTTTCCAGTCGCTCATGAGGATTCCTTTCTGACGTGTCACGATTCGCGCCACGCCACCGCCATCGTCGGGGCGGCGCGCGCTTTTCCAAAGGTCTTGGATGAGAAACAATTCGTCGTCGCTGATTAGCTTGAAGCCCACTTCTTCCTGTAGTTTGAGCAAGTCGCGCAACAACTCGCGTCGAGCTTCAATCGTAAGCGGGCCCGGGCCAGTGCTGCCGTTTTTGCGGATCATGTCGCGTTTGTTGTTGGCCGGGTCTTGGTAGTGAAGGAGTGTCTCACGGAATTCAATCAGCGATTCCATGCGTTCATCACCGCTGGCCAGAAGTCCTTCGCTAGCTTTATCTTTTTCGACGACGGTGCAGGTCCAGCAGCCGAATCGGGAGTGGCCGCAACTGGGGGTGCTGGTGTCGATCTGGATGGGGCATTCGCCGTTGGAGGCGCTGGCGTAAAGCTTGTAGAGGGCGCGGTTGTCGCCGCCCCACGGGTTCGGGCGCTGGAGGAGGTAGGCCCAGACTTCTTCGGTAGTGAGGTATTCGATGGGGTTGGAGACCCAGACTCGCGGGAGGTCGGGGTGGCGGTTCAGGCCGTTACGCGACTCGCGAGCGGCCATGGTCTGCGCCCGACTGGCGCTTTCCGCCCGGCGCGCTCCGAGATGGATGATCGCTTCCCCCCAATGCCCCATTCGTTGCTGGACGAAAGTGGTAACGGGATCAATCTTCAGGCGCTGGGTGCACCAACGGAAGATGCGGTTCGGCGGTGGATAGCCGCGTCCGATGATGTTGACCCAGAAGGATTGTTCGGGGGGCGGTTTGAGGAGGTTGGCTTCGATGTTGAGGTTGTTCTGCTCGGAAAATTTGCGGATGCGGTCGAGGGTGGCTTCGATGGTATCGGCCACGGCCGGGATCTCGACGCGGGTATCGGTGCAGAGGATGGCGACTGGTTTCTTGCGTTGGATGTCCGGAATGGCGGCGACAGTCTCGACGATGAGGGAAGCGACCATGGTGGAATCCTTGCCGCCGCTGAAGCCGACCAGCCAGGGGCGGGGGTCGTTGAGGTACAACCGCCGGAGCGAATCGCGGATCCGCTGGTAAGAGCCTGCCTCCATGGCGCGCATTCTATCTGGCTACCCCCGGCACTGGCAAGCGTGGCTTGGATCCTCAATCTTCCGCCAGCCATGTTCTCCCGTGTCATCGGAATCGCCGACGCGGCCACGCACGCGTGCCGCCTGTGCGGTGCGAAGAAGAACAGGCGAGACGCCTGTTCCACTTTTTTGTCACACGTTTGTAACGTGGCTGCGATACGCTGCGGCGCGAGATGAAGGTCACGCTGCAGCGCGTAACGAAGCGGTTTGGCGAGTTGCTCGTCGTCAACGATGTCTCCCTGGAGATTGCGGACGGCGAGCTTTTCTTTTTGCTCGGTCCCAGCGGGTGCGGGAAGACGACGTTGTTGCGGTGCGTGGCCGGCTTCTACATCCCGGAGGGCGGCAAGATTCTGATTGGCGACGCCGATGCGACCGCTTTGCCGCCGCACAAGCGCGATACCGGGATGGTATTCCAGAGCTACGCCTTGTGGCCGCACATGACGGTGCGGGAGAACGTCGCGTTCGGACTGGAGTTGCGCGGTGTGACGCAAAGCGAGACCGCCCGGCGCGTGGACGAGGCGTTGGCGATGGTGCGGATGACGGAGCGCGCGAATTACCGGTCGCCGCAGTTGTCCGGTGGGCAACAACAACGTGTCGCGCTGGCGCGGGCCTTGGTGATCCGTCCGAAATGTCTGTTGCTCGATGAGCCGCTCTCCAATCTCGATGCCAAGCTCCGATTGGAGATGCGCACCGAAATTCGCCGCATCTGCAAGGAAGCCGGGCTGACCGCGATTTATGTGACGCACGACCAGAAAGAGGCGCTTTCGATTGCCGACCGGCTGGCGATTCTCGATCAGGGCAAGATTCAACAGTGCGGCGCGCCCCGCGAAGTCTATGAGCGGCCCGTGAGCAAGTTCGTGGCGAATTTTATTGGTGAGACCAACTTCATTGAAGGGCCGGTCGTGAGTGTGGCTGGCGGTCGGGTCGTGGTGGCGGCGGATCATGGGACGATCGCGAGCACCGTCTTGCCCGCCGACCCGGTGCAGGTGGGGCAGCGGATCGCGTTATCCATCCGGCCCGAAGTGATTCACCTTGGCCAGCCGACGGAAACCGGGATGAATGTGTTGGACGGGGAACTACGCGAGAGCATTTACCTCGGCGAGATGGCGCAGCATCAAGTGGCCGTGGCCGGGACGACGGTGAAGGTATTTGATCTGCACCCGAAGATTTTGACCCGCGAAGGTCACAACAAACCCATCACCGTCTGGTGCCGGCCGGAAAACGTAGTGGTGTTGACGCGATAGCCATTTGTAGCCGCAAGCCTGCTCGCGGCCGCCACATGATCAAGAATCTCATAATCCTACTGGCGGCGGCGGTGGTGGTGGCGCTGCCGTTTGTGCTGCGGGAGCCGGCGGAAGCCGGGCGGTGGCGGGTGGGCGATCCGGAATTGACGATTGTCACGCCGCACAACGAGGCGATCCGGTACGAGTTTGCGCGGGCGTTTTCGGAGTGGCACGCGGCGCAGTACGGTCAGCCGGTCAAGATTGAGTGGTTGAACGTGGGCGGCACCACGGAGATCAGCCGGTATCTCGTGAGTGAATACGTCGCGGCATTTCGGGCGTGGTGGCGGGGCGAGGGAAAACTCTGGCCGGCCGGCGCGAGCGAGGAAGTGGTCGCGCGCAAACCGGACAAGTTCCCGGAGATTCATCAGCGGTTTCGCGAAGTGGATGACGCCCGGCAGTTCACGAGTCGGATTGACTTGTTCTTCGGCGGCGGCGAGTACGATCACACCCGCGCGTTTCAACAAGGATTGACCGTGCCGCCGTGGCCAGCCGGGGCGGAGCCGCTGGAGTTGCTGGCGCAGATACCGGAGAAAATCAGCGGCGAGACGTGGCGGACTCCGTACCTGATCGGCACGTGCGTGAGCACATTCGGCATCTGTTACAACCTCGACCGCCTGCGCGAACTCGGCGTACCGACGCCGCC
>CAZJCX010000163.1:0-123 GCA_964544425.1 uncultured Verrucomicrobiota bacterium | reverse complement strand
CGGTGGGTGGATTTGACCGACCCGGTATTTTTTGGGGCGGTCGGCGTGGCGGATCCGACGAAGTCCGGCAGCATCGCGAAGGCATTCGAGATGATCATTCAGGAACAGATGCGCGACGCGCCG
>CAZJCX010000162.1:0-7941 GCA_964544425.1 uncultured Verrucomicrobiota bacterium | reverse complement strand
TGGTGGCAGCGGTGGAGAAGCAGCGCGGAGAACCGTGGGCGAAGTTTCGGGATCGTGAGCCAGACGTTGGCTGCGGGGACAAGCAACGCGGCGACGTTGGTCGAGCGCCAGGGTCACGTCTTAACAATTAACATTTGTACCAATGGACCAGATTGAGAGCACCGCAAACTCGACCGACTGTCCCCAGCGGCACGAGATTGGCGGAGCATTGTGGGGATTTGTTAAATGTTAAGACGTGACCCCAAATAATGACAGGCTGGATATATGAACGTTCGAATGGGACTTATTTTGTGACAGCGCGCGAGGGAACAGCCACAGATTCTTGGCCTGGCCTCTTCGACTCACGACTAGGTAAGCCAGTCGGAGTTTATCACACGCATCCCCCCGGTGGATTACCCATGCCCAGCTACACAGCGGATGTTTCGCACGTGTTTTACAACGACTGCAGATGGTCAGCGTACGTTATTACCCCCCTATTCACGTACAAAGTCATCCGACTACAAAATGGTTACACCCGATTCCAGCAGACCAGCCATTTCAAGTTTGAATGACGAGGAATTGAACGTGGACAGATTGACGCGAGTTTTTACCACCTGTGTGACAATCGGAATAGTCTTTAGCGGGTGCGCGCGTCACATGACGAGAGAAGAACTGGTAAAGACCATCGATCCTGCAACAAGCAGTTGGGATGAGCAGATCGACTTGGCGAAACAGACGTTGAGCGGCGCTGAGTTTCTGCGGTACGTGGAGAAGGATTTTCTTCCATACTACCAAGCAGGGTTAGAGGGGGTGCTTCGCGGGTCTGTCCCGACGTATGATCCCGGTTCTTACAAAGGAACTGCTGATTTCGGTTGGCTGGTAACATATTGGCCTACTAACACAAACGTTCCTCCGTACTGGCAGTGGCGCGATTTACCGGAGGTGGCGGTATTTCTCCAAAGGGAGACGTGCTACTTGGACATCTTACTTCGCCAGCGCGGAGGCTGGACACATCAACTAAAGAAGCCAGTCATCATAAATGATGAAGCGGTTGCTGAAGCGGTTGCCGAAAAGTATTTGCAGAACTTGGGGATTGGAATGGAAGGATTTGCCGTAAAAGTATTTGAGTGTGTCAAGTTCAGCTATGCCCCGATGCCTTGGCGCCCCAAAGACAAGCCAGAGTACGCCGCAACACTTTTCCCGGCATTTACGGTTTACAGCGGACCGGCACTACATGGTTTCATGCTTCGACATGAATTTATCGGTACCAAAGGGATTGAGCAAGATTACCGCCAACTGCTGCACTCAACGGAACCGGGCGATAGACGTATGAAGGAGACTACCCCTGCCAAGTGATGACGGAATGAACTTCCACAAGGACGATTTCGGCCATTTGCTGCCGCTGGATTACGGCGAGAACGTGATTGTGCTTGTGGCGGATGACGGGGCCGGTAACGTTTCCTCGAAGCTGCTGCGGGTGGAGCGGAGCGACCGGTTCACGGCGCAGATTGATTCGCCGGAGTTTGGGAAGTTCGCGAATGGGGAAACGCAGACGGTGGCGGGGGCGGTGAGTCGGGAGTTGCGGGTGGATGAGGCGGATGGTGGGGCGAGCCAGTTGACGTTGGCGAGTTTGACGGTGGCCGGGGTGCCGGTGACGTTGGGCGGCGGGGCGTCGCAAAGCTACAGCGTGCCGATGGCCCCGCCGGGGTGTACGAACAGCATCATGCCGATCATCGTGAGCGCGTGTTGGACGGGGAGCACGTTCAGCGCGAGCTACACCAACATCTGCGCCGACGTGCCGCTGGGGTTGTTGGAGGGGTATGAGATTGTGCGGCGACACTGGCAGTGGGACGGGCGCGCCCCTTTTGTTCCGCCGTCGTTCGCTCGCGACGAGCAGGCGTGCGGGTCGGCGACGCCGTGGCGCAACGACACGGCGCGGTACGTGACGGCGGAGTGGTATGACGTGTGCGCGGGGGGCGACAACGAAGGGTTCACGAACTTCTGGGCGGAGGCGGTGGAGACGTGCGTGGCGGTGCCGGATACACTGACGGTGAGTTGGCAGGCGTTGGAGCCGCAGTGGGGTGGGAGTTGGTCCACGCTTCACCCCGGCGAACGGTATCCGTTTCGGTTGCAGCGGGGGTTGGTCGTGGGACACGCGCGGATGCGGTGGGAAAACGCCAGCTACCTGGCGGTGGGCGATGAGGTGATTGACGCGACGGGGAGCCTGACATTTCGGCGACCGTTGTCCTACGGAACGAATCAGGTGGTGATCTTCACCTTGGAGGGGGTGACGACTGAGCCGGCGTTTTATGGAATGGACCCGGTAGTTGACCTGAGCGGGTTGAAACTGGTGCTGGGCGGGGTGACAAATACACCGTCCGGAGTGGCGACGAACAACGGGCGGGTGGACGTGAGTTACGTGGTGCCGATTGGGCTGCAGACGGAGTGGACGCTGGACGAGAACTCGTTCGTTTGTTCCGGCGGCGCGACGAACTGGGCCGATGAATACGGCACCGGCACCATCACCAACCATATGCTCCGGTTCACCGGGTTTCATAACAGCAAGCCATTTGAGGCAAAAATCGTGGCTAAACAATACATTGCCACAGCCGGCGGATTCGTTCAGCCGGTTATCCTCGGGTATGCGACGCCGGTCGAATTCACTTTGGTCACGGAACCGCCTGTTGATCTGGCGGCGACATACAAGCCACACACCCTATAACAGACAAGAGGCCCTCTGGCGGTTAATCCATATTTCTAAGCTAGAACAGGATTGGGAGGCCGAGAGACAGCTTGTCGGGCAACTCGATGTCGTTAATGAGCGACTGAGTCAAAAGCCACCCGAATGGAGTCGTGAACGAATCCGCAAGAGTGGAAAAAAAGGAGTGCTCATCGTTCCGGCACCAGATGGCCTCTTCGAAGCCAGCATGTTTTTCCAAGTGGACGCCTTTGAAGAAGCGGCACAATGGGGAGAGTACGGCCTAAACAAGTGCGTACCCTTGGAGCAACGGTTCTCCAGCAGGAAGGCTCAGGATTATTACGGGGGCCTCGCCAGTCTATATATTCGCATAGCTCAGAATCTGGAAGAACGGGGGGATACGCAGACGTCGGCAGCCGCAACTAGACTCCTGGCTACGCACAACGAACTGAGGCATATAGCTGCGGAGTCGCGAATAAAGGCTAGAGACACCCGGCGAGGTTTTACTGATAAGGCGCGTGGAGCGGTCCGATGACGATGTCGGCTATACGAAGAAGAGTGACCACGATGAGCAGGGGAATTCAAGATTCAAGAGTTGACCCCACTACTTGTGACAAGATTCAAGAGTTGACCCCACTACTTGTGAGCGCGCAGTTTGATGAGGGGGCGACGAATGCGTTGGGGTTGGCCGGGGTGAGCATCAATGGCGTGGCGACGACCCTGGGCGCGGCGGATGCCAACGGCAACGTGCCGGTGACCAGCAACGGGCCGGTCAATCCGGGCGGGAATTGCTCGGTGATGCCGATCATCATGTCGTTGTGCTGGACGAACGTGAACGGGCAGTATGTCTATCCCGGCACCGGTGCAGTGACAAACAATTGCCCCGGCATTCCGCTGGGGTTGTTGGAGGGGTATGAGATCGTGGAGCGCCACAGCGAGTGGAATTCGTATGGGGCGGATCTTTACCGGCCGGCTGAGTTCAGTTGGTATGCAATGACCTGTTTGAACTGTCCGACGAATTGGTGGGCGGGAACCGGCGTGCGGACGCGGACGACGGAGACGTTTCAGTTGGCCTGCCCGCTGACGAACAATGTGGTGTGGACGTACGCGGACCAGGGGACGAACGACTGCGAGTGGGCGAATCCGTGGTACACATACGTTTGCGTGCAAGATCCTCAGGGGCTGCAACTTGGTTTGACGACGTTTACCAACGGAACCCAGAGTGCGCTCCAGCCGGCGCGTGGCTTGGCGTTTGGCGGTCAGGAGGAGCGCTCCGATTACGCGTTAGGGGGAATATATTCAGGAGTGCAAGGGAGTTTCTTCAATGGCTGGGGAGCGACCAACAGCGTGATGAAGTTCCGCGCGCCGCTGCATTATCCGCCGGACACGCCGGTGATCTTCACGTTGGAGGGGGTGGGCTGCAACGCGGCGTTGTCGAACATCACGTTGTGGGGGCAAAGCCCGGTGGCGTGGAGTACCGGAGTGACGGCGACGGTGAGCTACCTGTTGCCGATGAGTGGCGGGCAGACGTACACGATTGAAGAAACGGCGTTTGATTGGCCAACGGACAACAGTAGTTGGTGCACCAACTATGCCGCCGGCGAGAGTCCACCGAACACAGACATCTCCAATGAATGTCACACCGTCACCGCCCACACCCTCTCCTTCACCGGGTTTCATAACAACGACGCCCCGCATTTCCTGACGGATGTGGATGATGATGGAGTAATCAAGGATACCGCAGTCGAGAATCCTACCCCCGGCGCGGTGCCGAGCGACCGGCTGTTGATTCAAGGGGGGATGGCGGAGGCCGTGTTCAGCAATGACGTGCAGGAAGTGACCATCGCCGGAGAGCGGCCAACCAACGGCAAGGCGTGGCTCACGTACGACAGTAATTTCATCAAGGTATACAAGGAGTTGGCCTGTACGACGCTCTTGGAATCCGGATCTGTTTCGGCGCCGACTTGGCCGAACTTGACGGCTGTGGAACCACTGCCGGAGAAAGTGTACGTGAAAGCGTTGAAAGTGACCGAACCGGATGTGAAGACGCCACTTGCCCTGTATGTCGGCGGTGACGCGGTGCCCGCCAGCACTTTGAACATCGTGATTGCCGACAAAGTTGGCGACCAAGCCTTCTTCCGCTGCGTAAGGGATTACCTTGTGGAGAAGCAGAAGCGGGTCTGCATCCGGGAGGTGTGGGCGCAAGGCGGCTTTCCTGAAAGCGGGCCAAATGCCAAAGCTGATTTCATTCTGTGCGCATGGCGACCAGAAAAATCTACCATGACAAAGGAGAAAGGAAAGGGGGTCACATCTCATTATTCTGGAATTGACATCGGACGACTGGCCTGCTAGACGAATGGGCGATGGCTCGACCTTTGCGCATTGAGGCGGCGGACGCCTGGTTTCATCTGACCGCCAGGGGCAACGAACGCAAACCGATCTTTCGCGATGACGCCGACCGCCGGCAGTTCCTCGATCTGCTCGGCGAGATGAGCGTGCGGTTCGCGGTGCGCGTCGCGGCGTATGTGTTGATGGACAATCATTATCATGTGCTCGCCCGACCCGCGCAACGCAATCTCAGCCGGGCGATGCAGTGGTTGGGGGTGAGCTATACGGTCTGGTTCAACCGGCGGCATCGGCGGGCGGGGCATTTGTTCCAGGGACGATTCAAGTCGGTGGTGTTGGAAGAAGGGGCGGCGGCGGAGGTGAGCCGCTATGTTCATTTGAATCCAGTTCGGGTGCGGGCGCTGGGGCTGGACAAGGCGGCGCAGCAACGCGCCCGGCAAGGCATGGTCGAGAAGCCGTCGGCGGAGTTGGTGCGGGAGCGGGTGCGGCGGTTGCGGGAGTGTCGGTGGAGTTCGTATCGCGCGTATGTGGGTTTGGAGCGCGGGCCGGATTGGTTGGAGAGCGAGCTGGTGTTGCGGCTGGTCAGCGGGGCGCGCCAGGAGCGCGCACAGTGGCTTCGGCGTTACCGCGAGTATGTGGAGACGGCGGTGCGGGAAGGTTTGCTGGAATCGCCTTGGGAACGATTGGAAGCGCAGGTACTATTGGGTGGGAAGGCGTTTGTGGCGCGGATGCGGAAGATGATGAGCGGGGATGTTAAGGAACAGACGGCCTTGCGGCGTCTTCAGGCGCGCACCACGTGGGAACAGGTGGTGGCAGCGGTGGAGAAGCAGCGCGGAGAACCGTGGGCGAAGTTTCGGGATCGGCACGGGGACTGGGGTCGTGACGCCGTGTTGCACTTGGCCCGGAAGCGCTGCGGGTTGACGCTGCGGGAACTCGGGGAGTTGGCTGGCGGGATGGATTATCGGAGCGTCGCCTCGGCGCTGGCGTGGTTCGAGCGTCGCCTGCGCGAGGACGCTGCCCTGGCAAAGCGGATCGAGAAACTCAGTCGGGATTTACAGAATAATGAGATGTGACCCCTTTCCTTCTTCCTCTTGAGCGGGTGATGAGCTTGAACTCGGGATTGCCGTCATGCTGGACGACGAACCGGTAGTCCTTCATCTCGCCCTTGTCCCCGCCGCAGAGCCGGTCGAGATCGGTCTTCCACGATTTGCCGTAGGGCGGATTCGCCTGCATGAAATCGAACTGGAGTCGGGGGAAGCCGTCGTTGCTGAGGGTTGAACCGAAGGCGATGTTGCCTTCCTCCTCGCCCTTGATCAGCAGGTCGGCTTTGCAGATGGCAAAGGTCTCGGCGTTCACTTCCTGCCCGTAGAGGTGGATGCTGACCTGCTTCTTCAGCTTGGCAGCAATCTCCGCCAACATTTGTTCCGACTCGGTCAACATCCCGCCCGTTCCGCAGGTCGGGTCATACAGCAGATACGTGCCGTCCTGAATCCTGTCCTTGATGGGGAGAAGGATCAGGCAGGACATCAGCCGAACAACATCCCGAGGCGTAAAGTGTTCGCCTGCTTCCTCGTTGTTTTCTTCGCTGAATCGGCGGAGCAGTTCCTCGTAAACGGAACTCATGCCGTGATTGGTCAACCCGGGGAGCTTCACCGAACCGTCGCCATTCATTACGGGGTTAGGGCTGAGATTGATGTCGGAGGACAGGAACTTCTCGATCAGATGCCCCAGCACGTCCGACTCATGGAGCTTGTCCACTTGATTGCGGAAGGCAAACTTCTGGATGATCTCGCAGACGTTGGGGGAAAACCCGTCGAGGTAATCGAGGAAATTGGATTTGAGTTGCTTCGGGTTGTCCATCAGCCGCCGCAACGTGAACTGCGAGGTATTGTAGAAATCGAGTCCCGACGCTTTCCGCAGAGCCGCTTCCTGATTGGCAACCTTCGCCTTGTCCAGTTGCGTCTTCATCTTCATCACGGCGTCCTTGGTCGGTTCAAGCAGGGCGTCCAGACGGCGGATGACGGTCATGGGCAGGATGACATCCCGATATTTGCCACGGACGAATACATCTCGCAGGACATCATCGGCGACCCCCCAGATGAAACTGACAATGGCGTTGTGTTGCCCGTTTTCCATGTTGCACTTGGTCCAGTTGCTGACAGCTTCTCCCGATTCCGGTGTGATGAACGCGCGGCATCGTATCAGCCACCTATCAGCGAGACAAGCCACTGCGTTGCGCAAGTGTGGTGTTTGTGACACCGTGCGCGCGTGAAACTTCTCACAGCTTTCCGGCAAGCGGCTTGGAGGGAGCGCCCTTCCGGGCGCGACCGGGTTGCTGGCTGGTGGGGTCGCGCCCGGAAGGGCGCTCCCACAATTGCAATTGTTGCGCTGCTGTTCGGCTGCCAGCGGCCGGTGCCGCCGGTGACGCCGGTGACCTCGGCGGAGTTGAAAGAAGCGATCCGCGCGGCGGGCGCGCCGGTCGTGTTGGTGAACATGTGGGCGACGTGGTGCGGGCCGTGCCGGGAGGAGTTCCCGGATTTGGTGAAGTTGCAGCGCGCGTATGCCGGTCGGGGGCTGAAAGTCATCTTCGTTTCGTGGGACACCGAGGTCGCAGTCGCGCAGCAATTCCTCGCAGCGCAGGGAGTCACCGGGGAGTCGTTCATCAAATCGGATCAAGAAAGCGACCCGCGCTTCATTGACGGCATCGAACCGCAGTGGAGCGGGGCGTTCCCGGCCACGCTGGTTTACGACCACGCGGGCACCCTGCGGGCGATGTGGGAGGGCAAGAAGACGTATGCCGAATTTGAATCAACGGTTCGGCAGGTTTTGGAGTCAAAGGCTGCTGGAGGAACTATCCAATGAAGAAATCATTTGTGCTGGCTGTGTTGTTGGCCGCCGCCGTGCCGGCGTGGGCCTTG